>JBGAQN010000007.1:0-73822 GCA_044220725.1 Dermatophilaceae bacterium | reverse complement strand
GACCAAGCGGATCGAGCGCCGGACCGTCCGCCCCAAGCCCGCCGCGGATGCTGCGGCCACGACCGAGCAGGAGGCCTGAGCCATGGCGCTCACCCGTGAGCAGATGGCGGCCCGGGCCGCGCTGGAGCTGAAGGATGGCGACTACGTCAACCTCGGCATCGGCCTTCCGACCCTCGTGCCCAACTACGTGCCCGACGACGTCGAGATCGTCCTGCAATCCGAGAACGGCATCCTCGGGGTCGGGGCTTACCCGATCGACGGCGAGGAAGACCCCGACCTCATCAACGCTGGCAAGGAGACCGTGACGATCCGCCGGGGCGCGTCGTTCTTCGACTCGGCGACCAGCTTCGGGATGATCCGCGGCGGCAAGGTCAACGCCGCGATCCTCGGCGCGATGCAGGTCTCGGCCGCTGGCGACATCGCCAACTGGATGATCCCCGGCAAGATGGTCAAGGGCATGGGCGGCGCGATGGACCTCGTCCACGGCGCTCAGCACGTCATCGTCCTCATGGAGCACGTGGCCCGCGACGGCACCCACAAGATCGTCCAGGAGTGCTCGCTGCCCTACACCGGCAAGCGGGTCGTGCACCGGATCATCACCGATCTTGCGGTGATGGACGTCACCCCCGACGGCTTGGTCCTGCGCGAACTCGCGCCGGGCGTCACCGTCGATGAGGTGCGCACCGCGACCGGTCCGGACTTCCGGGTCGAGCTCGACGGCTGAGCGCCCGGCTCGGCCCGGCGGGGTCGATCACGGTCACTGCCTGGCTCAGGCAGTGACCGTGACGCACTCGGTGGCCAGGCGCTGGGTCTGATCGCCGTTCGGGTTGGTAATGAGGACGACCGAGCCGTCGGCCGACCAGGCACTGAGCATGGCCCGAAGGGCAGGCCCCACGGGGCCGGTGAGGTAGACGCGGGGTCGCTGCGGCCAGTCCCGGGTCGCCACAACCTCCCCGTATGCCGTCCGCTCACCGTTCGCAGACAGCGCCGGATCGGCTGGGTCGGCGCTGTCCCACGCCGAGAACTGATCGCCGAAGCCGGACAGCTCCTTGGCCTCGTCGAGCACGTCGTCAGGGGTCGCGGGGTTGCCTCGGGCCAACGCGGCGAGGGTGACGAGCACGGCATACCGGCCGTCGTGGACTGCCCTGACGGCGACGGCGGGGGACGTGGTGATGATGACGTCGGAGTCCGAGGAGTCCGGCCCCACGACAATGTGGCACCCCACCGACCAGGCGGCCAGGGCCCAATAGGCCGCCCGCCAGTGCAGGGGCAGATCGAGGCCGACGGTGTTGCCGACGGTGACATCGGCCTGGTCCTGAAGGAGGTTGGCCGCCTTGGCGACCCAGTTGGCCAGGGTCTTGGCCGAGAGCTCGGTCCGCTCGCCGGTCGCGTCGTCGTAGTAGGTGATCCGCGGGCGCGTGGCGTCCGAGCGCAGCATGGTGGCCAGGACGTCGGCGGGGGCGGGGCGCGGCACGGCGTCAGCCTACGTCGGTAGAGTCCCGGCCATGTCCGAGCCGGCCGCCCAGCGTCGTTGGCGTAGCCCGCGTCCGGTGCAATTGGCGGCGATCATGGCCTCGTTCCGGCGGGGTGGCGGCGACCCGACGTTCCGGTTGGGGGCGGGCGGGTCGGTGGTGCGCGGCATACGGACTCCTGATGGGGCGGCCACCCTCGAACTGGACTGTGCCCCCACGGATTCCGAGGTTTCCGCCCGCGCGTGGGGGCCCGGGGCGAGGTGGGCGGTCGAGCGGGCGCCCGCGTTGGTGGGCGAGGGCGACGACACCGAGGGGTTCGTCGCGTTGCACCCGCCGGTCGCAGCGGCGATTCGTCGCTTTCCTGGCTGGCGGATGCCGCGCAGCGGGATGGTTCTCGACGCGCTCGTGCCGGCGATCATCGAGCAGAAGGTGACCGGCAAGGAGGCGTTCAGCGGGTATCAGCGGTTGGTCCGGCGCTTCGGCGAGGTCGCGCCGGGGCCATGGGGTGACGCGGGCTTGCGGGTGCCGCCCGACGCGGCCGGGTGGCGGGCGATCCCGTCGTGGGAGTTCCTGCGCGCGTCGGTCGACGCCGGTCGTGCCGACACCATCCAGCGGGTATGCCGGGTGGCCGCCTCCCTGGAGCGGCTCAGTGCGGGGTCGCCCGAGTCGGGTCGGGCCGGGCTGCGGACAGTGCCTGGGGTCGGGGTTTGGACGGCGGCGGAGGTCGCGCAACGGGCCTGGGGCGACGCCGACGCGGTGAGCTTCGGGGACTACCACCTGGCGCGCAACCTCGGGTGGACCCTGGTGGGCGAGGAGCTCGACGACGCCGGGTTGGCGCAGGTGCTGGCGCCCTACGCCGGGCATCGGTTCCGGGTCCAGCGGTTGCTCGAGCTGGCCGGCCATCAGCGGCCGAGGCATGGCCCCCGGATGGCACCTCGGACCCACCTGCCGGGCTGAGCGGCTTCCGCCCTGGGGCGGCTTGGGTTTTGGCCCCGCCGATGGCGCCACGGACCCTCCTGCCGGGTGAGCGGCATACCCCGTGCGCGGCCTGGGCCTTGTCCCTGCCCCCGCGACCCCGCGACCCCGCGACCGCCCGGTCCTCCCGCCATCCTGCCTCTGCCGAAAACCTCACACTCGCGGGGGTTTTCGGGGTCCTGGTGTCGGTTTCGGGTCGAAATCCTCACACTCGCGGGGGTTTTCGGGGTCCTGGTGCCGGTTTCGGGTCGAAATCCTCACACTCGCCGAGGTATTCGGCGACGGGTCACGCAGGCTGGGGTTACGGATGCTGGCCCAGGAGGATCGCGAAGCCCACCAGCCAGCACCCCTCGGTATCGCGGATCGGCTCGGGGGCAACGTCGAACGCCACGCCCTCACCCCTCAGGGCCACCTGAAGCCGGGCGGCCACAACGCCCACCCCGAACGCGTCGGGGCCGGACACGAACAGGTCCTCCGAGAGGTCGGTGTCATGCCCACCCAATCCCAGGCCCTTCGGCCCGGAGATGACGACCCCGCCCTGCCAGCGGTCCAGATGTGGGCGGAACGCGACGTCCACGGCTCGCCGCACCTTGGCCACGAGAGTGTCGCCCGTGACAGGGCGGGGCCCGAGGGGGCTGCCAGGATCGGGTCCCGGCGGCACTCCGAGGGCGGCGCGGACCGCTTCCTGGGAGCCCAGCGCGAACCAATCGGCCTCACCGACCCGCACCAGCCGACTCGCCCCAGCTCCGCTGCCAACCTCAGCTCCACTGCCAACCCCAACTCCACTGCCAACCCCAACTCCGCTGCGAACCCCAACTCCGCTGCGAACTCCAGCCGCGGCACGCCCTCGCCCCACACCCGGCAGCACGTGGTCAGCCAGGCCGCGCACCAGCGCCGCGGGAACCCCGGACGCCTTGCCCTTGACCAAGTCAGCAGCAGCCGCAATTTCGTCGGCCACCGCTCGAGCGGTCACCTCTAGAGGCCGGCCATCAGCATCGACCGACCCCCGCAGGTCATCGAGCACCCGCAGACCGTGCGAGCCCAGCGCGAAATCGACCTGACCCTCTCGCCATGGTCGGCCGGCGGTATCGGTGAGGACCACCGCGAAGTGATCGACGCCGGTCGCGGCTCGCAGCGCGGCGTGCAGGACACGGCATACGGCATCGGGGTCGTGGGGGAGCAGGAGCAGGACGTCGCGACCTCCGGTGTTGGATGCATCGACCCCGGCTGCGGCCATCACGGGCCCGGCCTTGCTCTGCACGATCCGGGTGAAACCGCTGGCTCCGACCCGCTCGGCCACGACGCGGACCGTCTCCTGCGCGACGACGGCCTCCTTGTCAGCCGTCGGAGCGGTGAGCCCCAGCGCCTTGGACACGATCTTGCTCGACACCGCCAGGACGTCGCCGTCACCGAGCGGCAGGCCCACGCGGTCACAAGCGGCGGCCAAAAGCGTGGCGAGGTCGTCACCTTCGAGCACTTCCGGTATGCCGTGCAGCGGGGTGATCGTGACCGTCCGGGTTGCGGGGGTGCCGGTCATGACCGGGAGAGCTGGCCGCCGAGGTCGAGTGCAGCTGCGGCGATGTCCGCGGCCGCCGAGACATCGGTCATGAGCAGAGGTCGGACCCGGGTCGCGACCCCCTCCGGCATTGGCGCGTCGGCGTCGGAGTCGTCCACCAGCCAACCGCTCAGAAAGTCGGCGTAGAGCGCCGCCACCGCAGTCGATGTCGCGGGCACCCCGATCGCTGCCAGGCAGGCATCGGCGTGCCCGCGCACGGGTCGCCCGGACACCAACGGCGAGACGCCGACGACCGGGGCGCGAGTGCCCCGCAGGGCATCGCGGACGCCTGGGACGCCGAGGATGATGCCGATCGATACGACCGGATTGCTGGGCGGCAGCAGGACGAGGTCGGCACTTCGGATCGCCTCAAGCACCCCGGGGGCGGGCGTCGCGCGGTCCATCCCGGCGACGACGAACCGCTGCGCCGGGGCCGCGGCGCGGATCCGCACCCACCACTCCTGGAAGTGCACCGCTCGAGGTCCGGCACCCTCGTCCACGACGACGTGCGTCTCGACGGGCACGTCGGTCATCGGCAATAGGGTGACCCCGCGATCCGGCAGGCCCCACCGACGGGCCAGCCGCGCGGTCACCTCGCTGAGCGACAGACCCTGACCGAGCCACAGAGACCGGGCGATGTGGGTGCCGAAATCCTTGTCACCCAACGAGAACCAGTCTGGCGGAACGCCCAGGGCACCCAACTCGGCGTGCACGGCATACCCCTCGTCGGCGCGGCCCCACCCCTGGTCCTCGTGGACGCCGCCTCCGAGGGTGTAGAGGACGGTGTCCAGATCAGGACAGACGCGCAGGCCGAAAAGAGTGATGTCGTCGCCGGTGTTCCCGATGATGGTCACGGTGCTGTCGGCGAGCGCAGGGGTCCGATCCCGGTGGGCGAGCAGGCCCCGCAGGAATCGGGCTCCGCCCACGCCGCCGGACAAGGCAGTCACACGCATGGCCGCAGTCTGTCAGCCCGCGACCGCAGCGCAGGCGTCCCGTCCGGGTTCCCCCTCCGTCGGCGGTATGCCGCGCGGGGGCTACGTTGAGGCAGATTCGAGGGTCCGGAGCCCGGAAATCCCCCCAAATATCAGATTCGGCTTGACGAAACGGGTATGACACGCGTGTAATTCCATCAGTGTCGTTCACGCAGTCGGCTCAGACCGTCGTGCGCGGGGGGCGAAAACAGGATCTCAGGCGGGTGCATGCCCATGATGGGTCGAGGAGGCGTCATGCACGAACTGCTCTTGGTGCCGGTGGAGACGCCGTTGGACGAGGAGCTCGGGTGGCAGGAACGCTCGCTGTGCGCCCAGACCGATCCCGAGGCGTTCTTCCCCGAGAAGGGTGGCTCGACGCGCGAGGCCAAGCGCGTCTGCGTCAGCTGCGAGGTGAGGGTGGAGTGCTTGGAGTACGCCCTGGCCAACGACGAGCGGTTTGGCATCTGGGGTGGGCTCTCCGAGCGCGAACGTCGCAAATTGAAGAAGCGCGCGGTCTGAGCACCGACTCGCGGATCGTCCGCGACGCCCGAGGAACCTGGTGACCGCCGCCCCCGCCCCCGTTTCACCGCTTCGCGCTGCCCAATCACCGACGGCCACGCGGGCCCCCTTCGTCACTGCGGTGTTCATCGCGCGTCGGGAGAGCGCGGACGTGGCCGCCACGTATGCCGCCGCGCTGGCTCAGACTCGGCGGCCGGACCGGTTGGTGCTCGTGGACCTGACCGGCGGGCGCATCGAGCCGCCAGATTCAGCCGAGCCGCCGGATTCAGCCGAGCCGCCAGACTCAGCCGAGCCGCCAGACTCAGCCGGACCAACGGCCTCAGCCGACTCGCCAGACTCGGCCGAGCTGATCGCGGTCACACCGGCCGTGTCCGGCTCTCCAGGTGCGGCGGTGACCGAGTTGCTCGCCGACCTGGCGCCCGCTCCCGAGGGCGCACCCGAGTGGTGGTGGTTGCTGCCCGACGACACCCGGCCGGAACCCGACGTGCTCGAACGGCTCGTCACCGCAGTGCTTCGATCACCATCGGTGGGGATGGCCGGGCCGAAGGTGCTTGACGCTGCCAACCCGCGGCTGTTGCTCGACGTGGGGCACCAGCTCACTCGATCTGGTCGGCGCATTGCCGCACCGACCCGAGGAGAGCCCGACCAAGGGCAGTACGACACCCGCACCGACGTTCTCGCGGTCAGCCTGTCTGGCATGCTCGTGCGCCGCAGCGCTCTGGCCGCGATCGGCGGCTTCGAGCGAGCTTTCGCCGAGCGAGGAGAGGCGCTGGACCTGGGGTGGCGCAGCCAGCTGGCCGGAGAAAGGGTCATCGTCGTCCCGTCCGCGCGGGTTCTCGTGCAGCCCAGCACGCCGGAGGTGGCCGGTGGCGCGCCCACTCGACCGGCTGACGGCTGGGCCCAGCGCAGCGCCGAACGCCGGATCGCGCGGCGGATCGCCCTGACCCGTTGCTCGCCGTGGACAGCACCGCTGCTCGCCGGGTGGATCATCCTCAGCGCTGTGCTGTCCGCTGTGATGCTGCTGCTGCTGAAGCGTCCTGCGCACGCCTGGGTTGAGGTGGCCGACATCGGGTCGCTGGGCCGCCCGTTCTCCAGCCTTGGTGCACGCTGGCGGTTCCGGAAGCGCCGGCGCTTGCGCCGCCGAGACCTCACGACCTTGTTCGTCACGCCTGGAGAATCCCTGCGTCACACCGCTGAACGCGTCCAGGAGGCGCTCACCCCAGAGCGTTCGCGGCGCGAGGCAAGCGCAGTGTCAGCGGGGACGGCCACCGAGTCGGGCCCGGTTGCCGAGGAGGCCGAGGACCTCAACGTCATGGCGGCATCGCTGCCCGAACGTATCGTCCGCAACCCCGGGGGGCTCGCCACTCTCGCCGCCGGCGCGTTGGCCGTCGTGGGCTTCCGTTCCTCGTTGCGCGGTGGCCTGCTCGACGCCAGCAACTCTGGCCTGGCTGGCGGCGAACTGGCTCGGGTGTCGACTGACGCGGTGGGGCTCTGGCACGCGGCACAGGACTCCTGGCACGGTGCGGGGTGGGGCAGCGACGGCGAGTCCCACCCTTACATGCGTCTGCTCGCCGTGCTCACCTGGCTCGTCGAACGCCTGCCCGTGCTCGGCGAGAGCCGGTCGCCGGCGTCGACTCTGGCCGCGTTGACGCTCGTGTTTGCGATGCCGTTGGCGACGGTGACGGCATACCTTGCCGGCCGAGTGGTCACTCGCTCACGTTGGCCCCGGGCCGTGGTGGCTTTGGGCTGGGGGGTCAGCGGGGTGCTCGCGGCGAGCGTTGCACACGGCCGGGTCACCATGGTCCTCGCCCTTGTCTTGGCCCCGCTGGCGCTGGCCGGCGTGGTGCGATGCGCGCGACCCGACGGTACGTTCACCGCGGCCGCCGCGACGGCGCTGGGCGCTGCCGTGCTTGGCCTCCTCGTCCCGCAATATCTGGCAGTCGTCGTTGTGTCCGGGTTGGGGATCCTGGCGGTTGGCCCCGGGTGGGGTCCGCGCTGGCGCGGCGTTACCCTCATCGTGCTGCCGCTGGCGCTGCAGGGCCAACGCTTGAGCGCGCTGGCAGACCCGGTGACCTGGCTCTCGGCACCGGGAACGCTGGATCCCGCGACCACCCCGACCGCGACCTGGTGGCAGCTGGCAGCGGGTTTCCCGGACGGTGCTGCGCCTTGGGTAGTGGGACTGTTCGCTCCGATCGTGCTCGTCGGCGTCGCCGCCTGGGGCGTCGCGCCCCGATCGCGGGGCGCTATCGCCGGGTATGCCGCCCTCGTCGCGGTGGCCGCGGTCGGGCTGGGCTGGGCGGTCCTGGCCAGATCGGTCATCGTCGGTCGCGTGAGTGACGGGTCGGGTGGCCTCACCGACGCCGTGCCATGGCCGGGCGTCGGTCTGGGGCTGTCGGGGCTCGCCCTGTTGGCGTTGGCCCTGCTCGGGTTGGAGGCCGCCCGAGTCCGGGTTCAGGATCGCACCCCTCGTCGGTGGTATGTCGCCACGGTCGGTGCCGTTGGCATGGTGGTCTGCGGTCTGCTCGGTTCGGCCGCGCTCAGCTCGTGGGCGCGCCTCGACGGCGTCGTCGGAGTCACTCGGGACATCCTGCCCGCAGTCGCGGTCGAACAAGCCAGCGGACCGGAAGCCAATCGGCTGCTGGTGCTCACCACGGGTGAGCAGAGCATTGACTACGAGCTCGTGGGCCGAGAGCCGGCAGACCTCCTGCGCGGGACGTATCGTCCATCGCGGACAACCGATCCGGGATTGTCGACGGCGGTGCGAGCCCTACTCGACGGTCAAAGTGCCAACGGACCGGGCGCGTCAGCCCAGTTGGCCGATCTCGGCGTCGGCTTCGTCTCCGTCCGCGGCCGCCTTGACCCCGTCCTGGCACGCACCTTCGATGCCACGGCAGGCCTGACTCGGTTGGGCACCACCGACGACCAGACCTTGTGGCGTGTCCTGGCTCGTCCTTCCACGGCCATCGCCACCGAGGTCGTGCCGGCCAGCCGAGCCAGGATCGTCACCGAAGACGGAAACATGATGGCTTGGGTCAAGGTTGACGGGGCCCACGGGGCGCTCTCAAGCCGCGTCCCCGCGGGCCCGAGCGGCCGCAAGCTCGTCCTTGCCGAGGCGCCCGAATGGGCCGAACATGCCGTCGTTCGCTACGAGGGCGTCACGCTGAACTCGACAGGGACCGGCCTACCCACCTACGTGCTGCCGGCGCACGCGGGTGCCTTGACCGTCGAGCTTCCCCCGCGCAACTCGCAGTGGTTCGCCGCCGAGCTGGCACTGCTTGCACTCACGGTGTTTCTGGCCATTCCCTTCGGCAACCGCCGATCCCGGAGGTTGTGATGAACCAGGGCCCTGCGGCCATCCTCAGGATCGCCGGTGCGGTGGTCATCCTCGGCGGCGTGCTGGCTGGCTCCGCCGTCGTGCCCCATCAGATCGACCTCGGGCCGACCGCGGGCACGGGACCGGGCACGGCTGCGAGCGCCGGCGTGGGAGTCGCCACCGGTGCGACCAGCACGGCGGTTACGGAGGTCTCGTTCAGTTGCCCCGGCCCGGAAACCGAGTCCGTGTCGGGGGTGCCGGCCGTTCCAGGCGAAGCGGTGTCAGTCCTCGTGGCGACGGCACCGGACCAGACCGTCGCGGGCATCGCGACGGCGCCAGGGAAGGGCTCGGTGACGATCCGGGCCGTGCCGGAGGCGGACCTGGGCAGCACGGACAAGCGCGGGTCACGCGTCGTCGCCGACCTGGCCGGGGCCACCGTCGCGCAGGTCACCGCGGTCGGTCCGTTGGCGGTCGGCGTCTCGGCGCTACAGACAGGGCTGCGCCGCGAGGGCGATGAACGTGGTTTGCAGGCAACGTCCTGTGTGGGTCCCCGTTCAGATCTCTGGTTGCTGGCCGGAGGGGGCGCTGCCTCGCGTCGGGAACGCCTGATCGTGGCCAATCCAGGCAGCAATCCACTCACCGTCGATGTCGCCGTCCATGGGGCTTCCGGTCCCGTCGCGTCGGTCAACGGCTCCCGGATTGCCGTGCCTCCGCACGGTCGAGTGGGCGTTCTCATCGACGCGTTGGCTCCAGGTGAGCCGAGCCCGGCTGTCCACGTGACGGCCACCGGGGGACAGGTGACGGCCCTGCTGGAAGACAGTTGGATCGACGGTGCGACAGGTCGGGGCCGAGACAATGCAACGGCCGCGGATGGGCCAGCAACCGAGCAGGTCATCCCGGCCGCCTTCCTCACGGGAACGGCGACCCTCCGAGTGCTCGTCCCCGGCTCCGAGGAGGCTGTCGTCCAGTCGCGCGCCATCGGGCTCTATGGCGCGGTGCCGCTGGCGTCAGACGGCGTCGTGCGCATTCCCGGGGGCCAGGTGCGCGACATCGACCTCGGCGGACTAACCACCGGTGCGTATGCCGTTCAGGTTCGGTCGGATCGACCGGTGGTCGCTGGACTTGTCCTGGAACGGCGCAACGGCAGTCAGTCTGACCTGGCCTGGGCCGCATCCACCGCGGCGATCCCCGCTCTTGCGGGCACGCCGGTGCCGCCGGGGACGAAGGCGAAAGTGCTGCTCGTCGGCACGGCCAGCCCCTGGTCGGCGACCGTCGATATCGTCGGATCGGACGGTGCTGTCACCTCGATCTTGGCCCAGGGCGGCCCGGATGTGGCATGGACGGCAGACGTGCCAACAGCTGCGACGGCCGTCTGGGTGCGACCGGCCGCGGGAACGGTCCGGGCGGGCCTCCTTGCGGAGGCGGAGGATGCTAGCGGCACGTTGGTCACCGTCGTCGGACTTTCGCCGGCAGTGTTGACTGCCCAACGCCTGCCCCTGCGCGAAGTCCGTCGTTGACGGACGCTGGCCCGGCAGCCGGTCGAAGCTCTCTCCAGCGGTCTGGCCCCGATCAGTCCCCTCGGTAGTCGGGATCCAGATCGCTGGGCTCGACACCCAACAGCGCGGCGATCTGTTCGGCCACCACGTCGCCGACTAACAACGTGAGTTCTGGCGCGGAATCGACGCGGGTCTCAATGGGCCGGCGATAGATGACCACTCGGGCTGCCTGACGGACGTCCGAGGCAAAGAACCGTCCGAGGGGGACCTCCGAGTGCTCCCAGGGGGCTGGATCGCTGGGCGGAACATCCTCGACACCCAGCTCGAACGCCGGGAACGGCCGACCCCAGGCGCGCTCCAACCGGGTCGCGGCGTTGATGACGAGTTCGTCGAAACCCTCTGCGCGCGTGCGCATGGCCGGCACGGGCGGCCATGCCAACGGTCCCCGCAGTCCGCGGCCGTGGCGCCGACGGCTGCGCGGCATACCGTCCGAGTAGCTGCGCACCCACCCACTCTAGGGGGCGCTGGTCCCGAGGTTGGGCTCGCAGCCGGGCGTCACTCGGCGCGCCGAGCCCGTGCGGGAACACCGACGATCTAGAGTGCGCACCGTGGGTATGACGCGGCAGTGCTCCAAGACCGGCTGCGGTCGTCCGGCCGTGGCCACTCTGACGTACGTCTACGCCGACCAGACGGCCGTGCTCGGCCCACTGGCGACGTATGCCGAGCCGCACACCTACGACTTGTGCGCCCACCACGCCGAGCGGCTGACCGTGCCGCGTGGGTGGGACGCGGTCCGGTTGGCCTTTGACCCGAGCCCCCCGGCGCCCAACACGGACGACCTCTTGGCGTTGGCCGACGCGGTCCGCGAGGCGGGGCGTCGACCGCAACGGGCCGCGGCGCCACCCCCAGTGCCGATCCCGAGTGCTGACCCGACCACCGAGGGGACGCCAGGTCGTCGGCACTTGCGGGTGCTGCCGACCTCCTGACGGTGGGGGACGGACCGCGTGCAGCGACGACTCGCTGATCCCTGGCCGGCGCTGCCGCACTAGGCTGCCCTGCGTGACGATCAGCGCGATCCCCGACCTCACCCAGTTCGTCAAGGCCTACGACGTGCGCGGGCTCGTGCCGGACCAGCTCAACGCCGCAGTCGCGAGAGCCATCGGGCAGGCGTTCGTCGAAGTGGTCGGGCGGCCCGAGGGGGCCGGACAGGTGGTGGTCGGACACGACATGCGGCCCAGCTCGCCGGGACTGGCCGCGGCCTTCGCCGACGGGGTCGCGGCAGCCGGCCTGGATGTCGTGGTCATCGCCCTGGCCTCGACCGATCAGCTCTACTACGCCAGTGGGGTCCTGGACTGCCCGGGTGCGATGTTCACCGCCAGCCACAATCCGGCCCAATACAACGGCATCAAGCTGTGCCGGGCTGGCGCGCGACCGGTGGGGCAGGATTCGGGCCTCGGTGCGGTCCGGGATCGAGCCCAGGCGCTGCTCGGCGCGGCCGTTGTCCAGACGATGCCCACGAGTGGAACTGTGCGGCACCGAGACGTTCTCGCGGACTACGCGGCCTTTCTGCGCGGACTGGTCGACCTATCCGATGGGCGGCTGCTCAAAGTCGTCGTGGATGCCGGGAACGGTATGGCCGGCCACACCGTTCCGGCCGTTCTCGGCACCGGAGCAGGGCTGCCCGGGTTGCCGCTGGATGTGGTGCCGCTCTACTTCGAGTTGGACGGGACCTTCCCCAACCACGAAGCCAACCCGCTCGAGCCGGAGAACCTGCGGGACCTGCAACGTGCGGTCATCCAACACTCAGCCGATCTTGGCCTGGCCTTCGACGGTGACGCCGACAGGTGCTTCGTCGTCGACGAGCGGGGTGAGCCGGTGAGCCCGAGCGCGGTCACCGCGCTGGTTGCCGAGCGGGAGATCGCCCGAGCGGTAGCGGCGGGCGCGGCCCGGGGTGACGTCCGGGTCGTCCATAACCTCATCACCTCGCAGGCCGTCCCCGAGATCGTCGCCGAGCTGGGCGCGGTCCCCGTCCGCACCCGGGTCGGGCACTCCTTCATCAAGGCGGAGATGGCGCGGGTTGATGCCGTGTTCGGCGGGGAACACTCGGCGCATTACTACTTCCGCGACTTCTGGTTCGCCGACACCGGCATGCTGGCGGCCATGCATGTCCTGGCTGCGCTCGCCCACAGTGACGCGCCCTTGTCGAGTCTCGCGTCGGCGTACCAGCGGTATGCAGCCTCCGGCGAGATCAATTCGACGGTGATCGACCGCGCGGCTGCCACCGAGCGAGCCATGGTCTGGGCTCGGTCCCAAGGCCCCGTCGAGGTCGACACGCTCGACGGGACGACCGTCAGGCATGTCGGCGAGCCGCTGTGGTGGTTCAACGTGCGGGCTTCCAACACCGAGCCGCTGCTACGGCTCAATGTCGAGGCCGTCGATGGCCAGACGATGGCCCGGGTTCGCGACGGGGTGCTAGCCGCCCTGCGCGACGAGCCTGACGACACGGCCGGTCGGCCAACCGATCCGGCTGTCAGCCAACGCACGAGCCCGGCGGTCCCGGAATGGCAGCCGTGGCTGCGCGACATCCTGCGCTGCCCGGCTTGTCTGGGCAGCTTGCGCGACGACGACGGGCCAGGCGGCCCGGAGCTGGTCTGTGAGTCGGCTCGTTGCGGCCTCGCCTATCCTGTTCACGACGGCATCCCGGGTCTCCTGGTCGACCTGGCCCGGCGGCCATCGTGAAGCTGACTGGCTGACGAACCGCGTCCCGGGACGCGGCATACCGAGGGGTTGTCGTCCTCAGTCCTCCGCGACCATGGTGATCGACCCGCAGGGGCACTCGGCGACGCACAACCCGCAGCCCTTGCAGTAGTCGTAGTCGATGGCGTAGCCCTTGGCGAAGTCGACCTTCTTCACGGCGTTGTCTGGGCACACCCCGAAGCAGTTGTCGCAGGCGAAGCAGTTGCCGCAGGACATGCACCGGCGCGCCTCGAACTTGGCATTGCCCTCATCTAGGCCCTTGACGACCTCGTCGAACGTCGAGGAGCGGCGGGCGCCTTCGAGGTGATCACGGTGCTGGTGCGGGGCGTCGGCGTAGTACCAGGTGGTGAGCTTGTCGAAGGTCGCCACCGGCCGCTTGGTCGGCGGGTTGTATGCCGCGCCACGCAGGAAGCCGTCGATGTGTCGGGCCGCCTTCTTGCCATGGCCGACCGCGACGGTGACCGTGCGCTCCGCCGGGACCATGTCGCCACCGGCGAAGATGCCCCGGCGTCCGGTCATCATTGAGCCGTCGACGGCAACGACGCCGTCTTCCACCGCGATGCCCTCGACGCCCTCCAAGAAGCTGAGATCGGCCTCCTGGCCGAGCGCGAGGATCAGCGAGTCAGCCTCGAGCTCCTCGAACTCGCCGGTGGGCTGCGGGAATCCGGTCTCGTCCAGAGCCATCTTCTCGACGAGCATTTTGCCCTCGTCGACGTGCTTGATCGTCGAGAGCCACTTGAGCATGATGCCCTCTTCGAGCGCCTCCTCGACCTCGAAGTCGTGCGCGGGCATCTTGTCGCGGTTGCGCCGGTAGACGATGATCGCCTCTTCGGCGCCGAGGCGCTTAGCGGTGCGGGCCGCGTCGATGGCGGTGTTACCGCCGCCATAGACGACGACCTTGCGGCCGAGCATCGGCTTTTCTTCCTCGGTCTCGACGTCGTGCAAGTAGGTCACCGCGTCGAGGATCTTGGCCGAGGCGCCGGCCGGGATGTAGGCCCGCTTGCCGATGTGGGCGCCGACCGCGAGGAAGATCGCGTCGAAGCCCTCGGCCAGGGCGGCTTCCAGGTCGGTGACCTTGGCGTTGAGCTCGATGCTCACCCCGATGTCGGTGATCCGCTTGACCTCGGCGTCGAGGATCGGCCGCGGCAGCCGGTAGGACGGGATCCCGAAGCGCATCATGCCGCCGGCCATCGGGCCCGCGTCGCGCACCGTCACCTCGTGCCCGAGTCGGCGCAGGTGGTATGCCGCCGACAGGCCGGACGGGCCGGCGCCGACAACGAGAACCCGCTTGCCGGACAGGGTTTCGGCGGCCGGAGGCTCGAAGGACCAGCCCTTGGTCAGGGCCTCGTCACCGAGGAAGCGTTCGACGGCATTGATACCGACGGCCTCGTCGACCTCGGCCCGGTTGCAGGCGTCCTGGCAGGGGTGGTAACAGACCCGGCCCATGATCGCCGGGAACGGGTTGTCCTGGGTCAGTTGCCGCCAGGCCGCCTCGTAGTTGCCCTCCTCGGCATGGAACAGCCACTGCTGGATGTTCTCGCCTGCCGGGCAGGCCTGGTTGCACGGGGGCAACAGGTCGACATAGAGAGGCTTTTCGGTGCGCCAAGAACCGGTGTGGTTGGCCAGGCTCGACCCGAGGTTGAGGGTGATGGCAAAGGGCTTTTCCATCAGAGGGTTCCCTCCGTCCCTGCGCCGGTGGGCAGCAGGTTGTAGCGGCGGATGTTGCGGTCGGCCTGTGCTTGCAGGCGGTCGATGACGTCCTGGCGCTTGGTCGGCGCGAAGAGGTGGGCAAAGCGCTTCTGCACCTTGAGGTAGTCCTCGACGGGCACCTGGCGGCGGATCGGGGAGGACGCGACAACCTCGCCATACTCCGCTTCGAACACGGGGAAGATCCCGCTCTGGGTGGCCAGTCGGGCCACACTGAGGGTCTCGCTGGAGGCGGTTCCCCAGCCGAGTGGACACGGGACCATGACGTGGATGTAGCGGGCGCCACGCATCGACATGGCTCGGCGGACCTTGGCCTCGAGGTCGCGCAGGTCGGCGACGGATGCCGTTGCGACGTAAGGGATCTCGTGGGCCATGGCGATCCGCGGCAGGTCCTTGCCCTGACCGAAGGTGTTGCCCGGGTCTGCACCGACGGCCTGGGTGGTGGCAGTCCGCGCGGCCGGGGGAGTGGCCCCCGAGCGCTGGATGCCGGTGTTCATGTAGGCCTCGTTGTCATAGCAGATGTAGAGCACGTCGTCGTTGCGCTCGAACATCCCGGACAGGCAACCAAAGCCGATGTCGACCGTCCCGCCGTCGCCACCCTGCGCGACCACGCGCACGTCGCTGCGACCCATCGCTTTGTATGCCGCCGCGACGCCGGCAGCGACCGCGGGGGCGTTCCCGAACAGCGAGTGCAGCCAGGCGACCCGCCAGGAGGTCTCCGGGTAAGGCGTCGAGAAGACCTCGAGGCAGCCGGTGGCGTTGACGGCGACGAGCTGTCCGTCGACGGCCGCCATGGCGGCATCGAGGGCATACCGCGCGCCGAGCGCCTCGCCGCAGCCCTGACAAGCTCGGTGACCGGAGGTGAGGGCGTTGGTGCGGTCGGGGTTGGACTGGACCGAGCGCACCTCCAGGGGCAGTAGGCGGTTGCCGACCGCGAAGGAGCCGACCTGATAGAACTTCACCGGCTTGCTGGCCGGCTCTTCGTGCAGGACCTCGGGGACGATCCCGTGGTGGAAGCCGGCCTGGTCGACAGTGGTGTCGTTGCTCGTCATCTCAGCGTCTCTCCTGCTCAGGCCGTCGGAACGCGCGAGGCGCCCAGGTCGCGGAGCATGTTCTCTGCGGCCGGGCCGGATCGGCGCTCGGCGCGGGTGCGGGCGAGTTCGCGCTCGACCAGGTCGGTGTCCAGGTCGAGGAAGGTCAGCGGCTCCAGTGCGTCGGTCACGGCCTGGTCGAGCATGCCGTGCAGCGATCCCTTGAGGATCGGCCGACCACCCAGGCCGGCGACCACGGTGTAGTTCTTGATCGGGTGCGAGGACATCGCCATTCGCACGTGGGACGCGACGATGCCGCCAATGCCGACGGAGAAGGCCTTCTCCAAACAGACGAACCGCTTGGCGTTGCCGATCGCTGCCTCGACGGCCTTGAGCGGGAACGGTCGGAACGAGGTGATCCCGAGGACGCCGATCTTCTCGCCACGGGCCCGACGCTCGTCGACGACGTCCTTGATCGTGCCCAAGACCGAGCCGAGCGCGATGACGACGGTCTCGGCATCATCGAGCAAGTAGGTGTGGACCAGCCCGCCGGAGTCGCGGCCGAAGACGGCCTTGAAGTCCTCAGCCACCTGCGGGATCAACTCGAGCGCCTGCATCTGCCGATCGTGCGCGAGGTATCGCACCTCGGTGAAGGCCTCCGGGCCGACCATCGCGCCGATCGACACCGGGTTGGCCGGGTCGAGCGCCTGGCGCGGCTCGAAGGGCGGCAGGAACCGGTCGACGTCGGCCTGCTCGGGCACGTCGACTTCCTCGACCGCGTGGGTGAGGATGAAGCCGTCCATACAGACCATGACCGGCAGCGAGAGCTCTTCGGCGATCCGGAACGCCTGGACGTGCAGGTCGGCTGCCTCCTGGTTGGTCTCGGCATACAGCTGGATCCAGCCGGAGTCACGCTGGCTCATCGAGTCGGTGTGGTCATTCCAGATGTTGATCGGCGCCCCGATGGCCCGGTTGGCGACCGTCATGACGATTGGCAGCCCCAGGCCGCTGGCGTTGTAGACCGCCTCGACCATATAGAGCAGGCCCTGGCTGGCCGTCGCGGTGTAGGACCGCGCTCCGGCCGCGGAGGAACCGATCGCCACCGACATCGCGGCGAACTCGCTCTCGACGTTGACGTATTCGCAGCCGGGCAGTTCACCTCGTTTGACGATGGCGGACAGGCCCTCGACGATGTGTGTCTGAGGCGAGATGGGGTAGGCGCAGATCACCTGCGGCCGACACGCGGCGACCGCCTGGGCGACCGCCAGCGAGCCCTCGATTTGGGTGCGCACGACGTCTCCTAGGTGTGGGACGGAACGAGGGACTGGACGAGTTCGTATGCCGCGGTGGCGGCTGCGACGTTCTTCGCACCGAGCAGGCCGGGGAAGTGTTCCTGCATCGCCGTGAGCAGCGCCGGAAGGTGAACCAACTCCGTGAAGGCAGCTAACCCCCCGAGCATGACGAGGTTGGGCACCGGGCGGCCAATGTGCTCGCGGGCAAGGTCCGTGGCGGGGATGGTGAGCAGCCGACTACCAGGCACCCGGTCGGCCAGATCGGCCAGGCCCAGCTGGCCCGGCGTCGCCGTCGAGTTGATCAGCACATATCCGCCGGGCTTGAGCCCTGCGAACACGTCGACCTGATGCAACAGCGTGGCGTCCTGCACGACGAGAGCGTCCGGGGCCACGACGGGCTCCCGGACGCGGATCTCCTGGTCGGCGACCCGACAGAAGGCGACGACGGGCGCTCCTGTGCGCTCCGATCCGAAGCTGGGGAAGGCCTGCGCGTGGCGGCCTTCGGCGAATGCGGCGACGGACAGAAGCTCGGCGGCGGTGACCACGCCTTGCCCGCCTCGGCCGTGGATGCGGACCTCAAACATGGCTGAAACGTATGCCGTGCATCACTCGCGCGCCAAGGGACCAATGGTCCTCAGTTGGACGGTCTGCTCGACGGTAGGAGCACAACGTAGCCGCGGTCCTGCCCCACTTCGCGCCAACCGCCTTCCGCGCGTAGGGCGTTGACCAGTGCAGACGTGGTCGGGAGCAGCACTGCGCCGACCCGCCAACGGTCCAGTTGACTCGACCAGTCGCCGTCGGCCGTGGAGACCGCGACAACGGCGGCGAGGTGGGCCGAGCCGTAGGCCTCGAGTCGGGTGTCGATGACCGGGACCAGGTGCGGGTAGGCCCACAGCAGCCAACCACCCAGCGCTGGATCGTTGGCTACGACCGTGCCTGGGGGGAGCGCGGCCAACACCGCGGAGATGTGCGTGGGCACTCGGTCCGGCTCGCGGGCGACACGAGGGGCCAACCCGAGCGCCACGATGAGGCCGACGGCCAGCGCGGCGCCGAGCAGCCGTCGTTCCCCTCGCCGTGTGGGGCACGGTCCGGCCCTGCCGCTCGTCGGCGTTCGGCGAGCGTCCGCAGCGAGCGGGACGAGCAGCACCGCAGCGATGGCCAACCCGCGGGTGGCGCTCAGCCCGACCGCCAGGGCCAACCCGAGGGTGAGCAGTTCGACGGCGCAGTTGCGCCAGGACCTGCCGACCAACCCCGGGAGCCCCGCTCGGGCTCGGCCCAGGTCGTCGGCCGCGCGTCCGTTGTGCACCAGGGCTGGACCACTGAGCAGGACGAGCAGCAGGAAGGCGAGCAGGTGAACCGAAGTGAGCGAAGGAGGGCGCCACTCGTCGGCGAACCAGGTGACCTCCCGTACCGCCAGCAGTTGCTCACCCCAGCGCACGCCGGGGGGCAGCGCCGCGCCCATCAAGGCCGAGGCGGCGACGACGAGGGTCGGTCCGCGCAGGCCGCGGACCGACCCGGTGCGCACGGCCATTCCGGCGACGGTCGCTGCGCCGACAGCGACACCGATGAGCCAGCTCCCGTGGCAGGCCGCCCACGCGGCTGCGATCCCGACGATCCACCAGCGCGCCCGCCCGTCATGGGCGGTGGCCCGCCACCCGTACACCGATCCGACCAGCAACGCCAGGCCCGCCAGTTGGGGTCGCGCGGTGAAAGCCCCCAGCCCGGCCACGAGCACGAGGAGGGTGATGCCAGCCGAGCGCAGCGGGCCGGCATACCGTCTGGCCAGCGAGTAGATGCCCCCCAGGGCGAGGGCCCGGACCGCGTGCGCGAGCACCGCGACGCCCGGCAGTCCGGTGACCCGTTCGACCCCCGCGGCGACGAGCTCGGGAAGCCATTGGTTGTAGAGGTAGTCACGGCTCATCAGGCCCTCACGGGGCAGGACAAACGACCCGGTGTCGGCCAGCCTCCGTCCAAGGACCAGATGCCACAGCGTGTCCGGGTCACTCATCGGCAGCGCCGTCTGGGCCAGGGCGAGGGCAATGCCGCCGACGATGAGCGGACCGGCGACGGCGCCGATGGGCAGTCGATCGGTCCGCTCGGGAGGTGTCGACGCAGGGGAGTCCACGCGGGCAGTATCGCCGAGTCAGGACGCGGAGACCGGGGGATTCCCGACTGCGGCTGGATGGGTGCCCACGGTTGGAACCGCGTCGTTTGCGATGTCGGGCCAGAGGTCCCGGTGCATCTGCCGGGCTCCTATGGAAGATTGGCGCACACGACGGCATGCCGTGCGCCACACCTGGCGCTGGGTCCGGCACCGTCGGGCCTGCCGCCGTCGGAAGGTATTGCCACGATGAGCAAGAAGATCGACATCACGGAACTCGCCCTCCGGGATGCCCACCAGAGCCTGTTCGCCACTCGCATGGCCATCGAGGACATGGTCCCCATCTGCGAGGAGATCGACCAAACGGGGTACTGGAGCGTGGAGTGTTGGGGTGGTGCGACGTTCGACGCCTGCATCCGATTCCTCAACGAGGACCCGTGGCAGCGGCTGCGGACCTTCCGCGAGTTGCTGCCCAACTCCAAGCTTCAAATGCTCCTTCGCGGGCAGAACCTCCTCGGCTACCGTCACTACGAAGACGACGTGGTCGACCGGTTCGTCGGCAAGGCCGTCGAAAACGGCATGGACGTGTTCCGCACCTTCGACGCCCTCAATGACGTTCGCAACGTCAAGCGGGCTATTGCCGCGGTGAAGCGCGAAGGCGCCCACGCTCAGGGCACGCTCTGCTACACGGTGAGCGAGTTGCACACCGTGCAGGGCTACGTGCAGATGGCCCGTGACCTCATGGACCTAGGGTGTGACTCTCTGTGCCTCAAGGACATGGCCGCCCTGCTGCAGCCGCAACCGGCATACGACATCGTCAAGGCGATCAAGGACGACCTCGGTGAGGATGTCCGGATCCACATCCACTGCCACGCGACGACGGGCGTCACCCTCGTCTCGCTGATGAAGGGAATCGAGGCCGGCGCCGACTGTGTCGACGCGGCGATCTCCTCGATGAGCCTGGGCCCGGGTCACAACCCGACCGAGTCGCTCGTGGAGATGCTCCCGGGCACCGGCTTCCACACCGAGCTGGACATGGACCGGCTCATCAAGATCAAGGACTACTTCGCCGGCATCCGGCCCAAGTACGCCGAGTTCGCGTCGAACATCGTCGGTGTCGAAACCGAGATCTTCAAGAGCCAGATCCCCGGCGGGATGATCTCCAACATGGAGAGCCAGCTGAAGGCTCAGGGGGCAGCGCACCGGATCAAGGAGGTCCTCGAGGAGGTCCCGCGGGTGCGTGCCGACGCCGGCTACCCGCCCCTGGTCACGCCGTCGAGCCAGATCGTCGGCACCCAGGCCGTCTTCAACGTCATGATGGGCCGCTACAAGGTCCTCACCGGTGAGTTCGCCGACGTCATGCTCGGCTACTACGGGAGCACCTTGGGCACCCCCAACCCCGAGGTGGTCGAGATCGCCCGCCAGCAGGCCAAGAAGGACCCCATCACGGTGCGGCCCGCGGACCTGCTTCCCGCCGAGTGGGAGAAGGACCGCGAAGAGGCTGGCGCCCTGCAGGGCTTTAACGGCTCTGACGAGGACGTCCTTACCTACGCGATGTTCCCGAAGGTGGCACCCACGTTCTTCGGCACCCGACACGAAGGCCCCAAGAACGTCGGGAAAGACCCCGAGACCCTCGCGGCCGAGAAGAACGCCGCGGCGGCGGGAGCTCAGCCCGGCCAGCCGGTTCGCACCCCCATCCGATACAAGGTCATCGTCAACGGCGCTCCCCACAGCGTCCAAGTCCAGCCGTCCTGAAAGGTCAGCCGTGGCAGCGCAAAGCATGCAGGAGAAGATCGAAGAGCTGCACCAGCGCCGGGCTTCCCTCGCCTCGGCCGGCGGGGAGCAGCGGGTCGCTAAGCAACACGAGCAGGGCAAACTCACCGCCCGTGAGCGGATCGAGGAACTGCTCGACGAACATTCATTCCAAGAAACCGCGGTGTATGCCGTGCACCGCGCCAGCCGATTCGGGATGACCGACAAGGACGTGCCCAGCGACGGCGTCGTGGTCGGACAGGGCACGGTGCTCGGCCGCCTGGTCCACGTCGCGAGCCAGGACTTCACCATCCTTGGCGGGACGATCGGTGAGTTGCATGCGGACAAGATCGCCCAGGCCGCCAACATGGCCCTGCGGACCGGATCCCCGTTCGTGTGCATCAATGACTCGGGCGGTGCCCGTGTGCAGGAGGGTGTCGACGCGCTCAACGGATGCGGCCACATCTTCTTTGCCAACGTCTTGCTCTCTGGGGTCGTCCCGCAGATCTCCATCCTCGCTGGCCCCTGCGCCGGAGCGGCGGCATACTCTCCGGCCCTGACCGACTTCATCATCCAGACCAAGCAGGCCCAGATGTACATCACCGGGCCCGACGTCATCAAGCAGGTCACTGGTGAGGCCGTCAGCCACGAGGACCTCGGTGGAGCGGCGGTTCACGCCAGCCGCTCCGGCGTCGTGCACTTTGTTGCCGAAGACGACACGCAGGCGATGTTCATCGCCAAAAAGCTGCTGAGTTTCCTCCCGCAGAACAACACCGAGGACCCGCCAGAGGTCGAGCACGACGGCAACGTCGATGACGACGCATTCCTTGACACCGTCATCCCCGACGACTACCGCAAGCCCTACGACGTGCGCGACGTGATCGCCCGCGTGGTCGACGACGGTGACTTCCTCGAAGTCCACGCCGGCTGGGCCGTCAACGCTGTCGTCGGGTTCGGCCGGGTCGTCGGGCGCACCGTGGGAGTGATCGCCAACCAGCCCAACCAGCTGTCCGGCGTCTTGGACATCAACGCTTCGGACAAGATCGCCCGTTTCGTGCGGTTCTGTAACGCGTTCAACATCCCGCTGGTCACCTTTGTCGACACACCTGGCTTCATGCCCGGGGTGGACCAGGAATACAACGGGATCATCCGGCACGGCGCCAAGGTGCTGTTCGCCTACTCGGCCGCCACGGTCCCCAAGGTCACGATCGTCCTGCGTAAGGCCTTCGGTGGCGCCTACATCGCCATGTGTGCGCGGGCTCTCGGTGCCGACAAGGTCTTCGCCTGGCCATCGGCCGAGATCGCCGTCATGGGTGCCGAGGGCGCAGCGGGCATCGTCTTCCGCAAGGAGATCAGCCAGGCCGAGGACCCGGCGGTCAAGCGCCAGGAGCTCATCGACGAATACCGTGGCACCTTCGCCAACCCCTATGTGGCCAGCGAGCATGGTCTCGTCGACGACGTCATCGTCCCTGCCGAGACACGTCGGTTCGTGGCCCAAGCGCTGGAGTCGTTGACGACCAAGCGAGATGTCCGCCCGCCGAAGAAGCACGGCTTGATGCCGCTCTAGCGGCCCCCGACGAAGGAGCGACCGGCATGACGACATCAACGATCGACGTGGCCAAACTCGCCGACTTGGTCGAGGAAATGCAGCGACGGATCACCAAGCTGGAGAAGGAGCTTGCCGATGCGCGGGGCCCCCAGGGCCCCGTGCCCATCGACACGATTCTGGCCATCTCGGCTGCCGTGGCGGCATACCTGGGCAAGAAGGCGACGGTCCGCCAGATCCACTACAGCCACACCAACTCTTGGGCCCGGATGGGACGTTCCAACATCCACGCGTCCCACACCTTCACCCACACCCGGTCTCACTGACCCGCGAACTGACAAGGAACCCGCATGCGACTCAAGGTGACCGTCGACGGGGTCGAGTACGACGTGCTCGTCGACGTCGAGGCCGAGCCCAAGCCGGCGCTCGGCGGCTTCGTCTTCTCCTCCACCGGCACGGCATCGATGCCGCGCTCGGGGCCGGCGGCCCCGGCCGGTGAGGCGGCCGGTGGGGGCGGCGGCGAAAACGCGCTGCGTGCGCCGATCGCGGGCACGGTCTTGCAGGTCAACGTCCAGCCCGGTGCGGACGTCAACGAGGGCGACACCCTGATCATCCTCGAAGCGATGAAGATGGAAACCGAGATCACCGCGCCGGTGGCTGGGAGGGTGAAGTCCGTGCCGGTCAAGGTCGGCTCACCGGTCCAGGGCGGGGACATCCTCGTCGACTTCGAATAGCTAAAGGTTGCCGGACCGGGCGGCGTGCTGAGACCGCCGGTCGGGCGCACGTGCGCGGCTAGCGTGGCCCATGTGTGCTCGGGTGGCCCACGTGTGCTCGGGTAGACTGACGGGATAGTGCCGGCGTGGGTGGAGGACCCGCGTGCGGTATGCCGCGTCAGGTGCCGGTCCGCCGGGACGGGTGCGCACGGCATACCGAAGCCCTGAAGGGCGACGCCGGGTCAGCCCACGTCAGATCCCAGGGAGCCCTGCCATGTCCTTCACCGATTTCAAGGTCGCCGACCTGCACCTCGCCGCCGCCGGCCGTCACCAACTGCGCCTGGCCGAGCACGAGATGCCCGGCCTGATGGCGCTGCGCGCGCAATACCGCGACAGTCAGCCGCTGGCCGGCGCCCGGATCGCCGGGTCGCTGCACATGACCGTCCAGACCGCCGTGCTCATCGAGACCCTCGTCGCGCTTGGCGCGCAGGTGCGCTGGGCTTCGTGCAACATCTTCTCCACCCAGGACGAGGCGGCCGCCGCGGTCGTCGTCGGCCCGAGCGGGACGCCGCAGGACCCGCAGGGGGTCCCGGTGTTCGCGTGGAAGGGCGAGTCGCTTGAGGACTACTGGTGGTGCACGGACCAGATCCTCACCTGGGGTCACGACGGCGACGGACACGCGACCGGTCCGAACATGATCCTCGACGACGGCGGCGACGCAACAATGCTCGTCCACAAGGGGCGCGAGTGGGAGCGGGCCGGCCAGGTGCCTCCGACGACCGAGGCCGACTCCGAGGAGTTCGCCGTCTTCAAGGCGCTGGTGCGCGAGACGATGGCGGCCGACGCGGGCAAGTGGACCCGGATCGCGGCTGGCATCAAGGGGGTCACCGAAGAGACGACGACAGGCGTTCACCGGCTCTATCAGCTCGCCGAGGCAGGGGAGTTGCTCTTCCCGGCCATCAACGTCAACGACTCGGTGACCAAGAGCAAGTTCGACAACAAGTATGGCTGCCGCCACTCGCTTGTCGACGGGCTCAACCGGGCGACCGACGTGCTCATCGGCGGGAAGGTCGCCGTGGTCTGTGGGTTCGGCGACGTCGGCAAGGGTTGCGCCCAGTCGCTCGCCGGCCAGGGGGCCCGGGTCATCGTCACCGAGGTCGACCCGATCTGTGCGCTGCAGGCCGCCATGGAGGGCTATCAGGTGGCCCGGCTGGAGGACGTCGTCGGCCGCGCCGACATCGTCATCACCGCCACCGGGTGTTTCGACGTCGTCACCGCTGAGCACATGGCCGCGATGAAGGACAAGGCGATCGTCGCCAACATCGGCCACTTCGACAACGAGATCGACATGGCCGGGCTCGCCCGGATCCCCGGCATCGTCAAGACCGAGATCAAGCCGCAAGTGCACGAGTGGACTTTCCCGGCCTCGGTGGGGGACAACGGGAGTGAGCGCGCCGAGCACTCGGTCATCGTCCTGTCCGAGGGGCGGCTGATGAACCTCGGCAACGCCACCGGCCACCCGAGTTTCGTCATGAGCAACTCGTTCAGCAACCAGACGATCGCTCAGATCGAGTTGTTCACCAAGACCGACGACTACGAGCTGCAGGTCTACACCCTGCCTAAGGTGCTCGACGAGCTCGTCGCGCGTCTGCACCTGGAGGCTCTCGGTGTCGAGCTCACCGAGCTGACCAAGGAGCAGGCCGAATACCTCGGTGTCGACGTGGCTGGCCCGTTCAAGCCCGACCACTACCGCTACTGACAACGCCCCGCGTCGTCCACCTGGGGGTCCGACCCGCCCGACCCGCCCGACCCGTCCGAGCCGCCAGACTCGTCCCAATCCGACTGACTCGTCCCAACCCGTCTGACCCGAATGGCTGATCCCCGGGGTGCGCGGTTCGCCTAGAGTCACCGGCGTGATCGTCACCGGCTGGGGGAGTCGCCCGATCACACTCCTGGTCATCTCGGTGTGCTCGACCCTCCTGGCGGCCACCGCAGTCGTCGGAGCGGACTACCTCTGACTCGTGGCCTTGGGCGAACACATCCTCAGCGCGGGCCGAGTCCCGGACGGCATTCCCTTCGCGCAGGCCCCGACCCATGGGTGGGCCAACGTGCCGGTCCTTGCCGAGGTCATCCTGGCCATCGTCGGGCGGATCGGGGCGAGCGCGCCGGTCGTCCTGGCGGTGCTGCTGACCGCAGCGGCCTGGCTGGTCCTCAGTGCCGACGGGTTGCGGTCCGGCGCATCGGACGGGGCGATGGCGCTCGTCATCGGCGTGGTGATGCTGGGCTCGGCCACGACCTGGGGGGTCATCCGGTTGCAGACGCTTTCTCTCCTACCGTTCGCCCTGCTCGTCCTGGTGCTGCGTCGAGAGGCGGACCAACCCAGTCGACGGATCTGGACCGCGCCGGCCCTGGTGGCCTGCTGGGGGAATCTGCACGGTGCGGTTCTCGTCGGGATCGCCATCACGGGGGCTTACCTCGTGGCCCGGCGGCTGCCGAGCCAACCATGGACGGCGCTTGGCGTGGGGGTCGCCACCGTCGGTGGCGCGTTCGTCAACCCGGCGGGGTGGAGGACGCTCGACTACTACCGGGGGGTGTTGACCAACGATGCCGCCAGGTCCGGCAGCCAGTTGTGGGCCGCCATCGACCTCGGGGACCCGTCCCACCTCCTGCTGGCCCTGGCCGTCTGCGGGCTGGGCACCGCGGCCGTCACTCGCCTGCGGCGCTGGGAACTGGTCGCCTCGTTGGGGCTCCTGGCCGGGACACTCCACACGGCACGGATGGGAGTGTGGTTGCTCCTCTTCCTGGTCGGCCCCGCCGCCGGCGGGGTGTCGCGGCTCTTGGCACGGTTCCCGGTCCGGGTGCGCGCGTCGACCCGGCATACCGTCAACGCGGTGGCCACGGTGCTAGCGCTCGCCGCGCTCGTCTCTGCGGGGACACGCACGCGGCCCATCGCGACGCTGGACCTGGCCGACCCGCCGCTTTTGGCCGACGTCGCGACCGCCCAGATCGTGCTGGCTCCCGCGCCGTTGGTCGAAGCGCTGGCCGTGTGCGGCGTCACCGTCTGGGTCAGCGATCCCATCGATGCCTTTACACCCGCAGATCAGAGTGCCTATCTCGCGTTCCTGTCGGGCGCTCCCGGGTGGGTCGATCGGATCCCCACCATGGTGGGCGTGGTTATCGTGACTCGGTCCAGCCCCCAGGCCGACGAGCTGCACCTTCGAGGGTTCATCCCCATGGACGCTGGATCGGCCTCGGAACGCTGGACGGTTTACCGGCGGCCGTGAGCGGGCCGCTTACCGGCGGATTCATGGGCCCCGCCGGCCAAGGGGTCCGCTCACGGCGTCGCCCCGACCAGCCGCCAAAACTGACCGACCCAGAGCACTTGGGCGGTCAGCCCGAGGACGCCGACGAGCACAAGGGCCGGGCCACGCGCCCTCGGACGGCTCGTCAACCCGGCCGGAATCAAGGGCCACAACCCGAGCAGAGCGAGATACCGAAGGTGGCTCGGGCCGGGCACCGTCGTGGCCAGCAGGTAGCCCACATAAGCCAGCAGCCATCCCCTCAGGTCGGCGCCCCACGCGGCCGCCGACCGCCGAAACGGCAGCGCGATCAAGGGGCCGACGGCGGCAAGCAGCACGACCAGGCCCGACCAGCCGGCGCTGGTCCACCACACGGCGAAACCCGGAAAGAGCGAACCCAACCCAGGGGTCCATGCGCTCGCCGTGGCGACGAAGGCATCGGCCCGCCCGGTGAGCAGCCCGACCAGGCCGGGCCACAGCAGAGCCAGACCCGCGGTCGCGACGCCGGCGACCAACAGCGCGCGCCGGCGCGCTGGCTCTGGCCGCGGACTGCCGGGCCAGGGCACGAGCGCTGCGGCGACCAGGCCAGCACCCAAGGGGGCGGCCAACGGCCGGGTCAGCGCGAGGACCAGCGCGGCCGCGGCATACCAGCCCCACCGTCCGTGCCGCGCACAAGCGAGGGCCGTGACGAGTAGGAGCAGGGCCATGCTTTCGGGGTAGGCCACCTGGAAGATCGGGGCGGCCGCGTAGCAGCACACGCCGACGACCGTCAGCCGCGCGAGGGCTGCCCCTGCGCTTGCGTGCAGGAGGCGGTAGAGCGCGCAGACCGCAAGCAACCCGAACAGGGCGCTGACCAGCGGCGCCACCACCTCGAACGATCCGCGGGTCGCCACCATGACCCCTCGCACGAGCATCGGGTATGCCGGGTAGAAGGCCCACGGGGATCGCTCGACGACTCCGGCAGCGTCCACTGGCAACGGCACCGGATAGCCAACCTCGGCGATGGTGCGGTACCACTGGCCGTCCCATAACGTGTGGGCGGCCCAGAAGTCCGGGTCGGCGGGCATCGGCTGCGCGACGTGATATCCCGGGTAGCGCGAGTCCGGCATGGCGACTTGTCCCCGGGTGAACCACCAGATCAGCATCCCGTCGACAACCCGCGACGCGGCATACACGAGCGTTGGGAAGGCCAGGCCGCGCAGCCGGCCGTGGAGTGCGGCGAGCAGTGACGTGGTCACGCGGGGCCTCCTTGGGGGGCCTCCTGGGGGATGGCACGGACTTTGCATCCTAGGGGGATCACCCGGCGTGCGAACGCTGGTCTGGCAAGCCATTGTGTGATGATGTGCAGGTTGGGGGAGTCGTGGAGAGGAGCACCACGTGAAGGGCCGCGTCCTGGTTGTCGATGACGACCTCGCCCTTTCAGAAATGCTGAGCATCGTCCTTCGCCAAGAGGGCCTGGACGTTGTCCACGTTGCTGACGGCTCCTCCGCCGTTCCCGCCTTCCGGGAGTCGCGTCCGGACTTGGTCCTGCTCGACGTCATGCTCCCCGGCATCGACGGCATGGAGGTCTGCCGTCGCATTCGGGCCGAGTCCGGAGTCCCCATCGTCATGCTCACGGCTCGAACGGACACCGTCGATATCGTTGTCGGCCTCGAGTCCGGAGCCGACGACTACGTCGTCAAGCCGTTCAAACCCCAGGAGTTGGTGGCTCGGATCAGGGCTCGCCTGCGACGAGGCGACGAGCCGGAGCCCGAGCGGCTGGAGATCGGCGACTTGCAGATCGACGTGGCCGGCCACGCGGTGAAGCGGGACGGCCAGGCGTTGTCACTCACCCCGCTGGAATTCGACTTGCTCGTGGCGCTCGCGCGCAAGCCCTGGCAGGTCTTCACCCGCGAGGTGCTTCTCGAACAGGTCTGGGGTTACCGGCATGCCGGGGATACCAGGCTGGTCAACGTCCACGTCCAGCGGCTGCGCAGCAAGATCGAACACGACCCAGAACACCCGCGGATCGTTGTCACCGTGCGCGGAGTGGGCTACAAGGCTGGCCCGGCCTGAGCGGATGACCCCACCGAGTTCCACCCCGACATCCGGCTCGGCGCCGCCGGGACCCCGGGACGCATCGCTGGCGGCCTCGACGCTGGGCCAACCGAATCCACCCGCTGGCGCGGTCCGGCAGCGCGAGGATTCCGGGGTGGCGCGGATCGGACATGCCTGGCGAAGGTCACTGCAGGTCCGGGTGGTCACGACGACCATGCTCTTGGGGATGCTCGTCCTTGGGGTGGTGGGGTCTTACCTCTACCAACGCATCGGTGAACGGCTGGTGCAGAGCCGTTCGGACCAGGCCACGGCCGAGGCACTACAACTGACTCAGACGGCTCAGGCGAAGTTCTACTCCACGGACAAGACCCAGAACACCGAAGCCCTGACCGCAGCGGCACAATCGATCATCTTCGAGATCGCTGGCACGGAACGATCCCGTTTCGTCGTCCTGTCCCGGCTCGCCACGACGACGAGCAGCTCGGTGATCAACCCGGTCGTCTCTGGCGAAGTCAACGACTCGCACATCCCCGACGAGCTCGAGTTGGCTGTTGCCGAGGATCCTGCCGTGCAGAAGGTCCAGATCGTTTCGCTCCCGCTGTCAGGCGAGGCCGACCCAGTCGTCCCCTGCCTGGTCATCGGCCAGCAGATCGACCTTCCGCTGGCGAGAGGGTATGGCATCTACTACGTCTACTCCCTACAGCGTGAGCGATCGTCCTTGGAGGTCGTCTCGCAGATCCTCGTCTACGGCGGCCTCGTCCTCGTCTTGCTCATTGGTGCGGTCGCCTACGTCGTCACCCGCCTGGTCGTCACACCCGTGCGCCAGGCCGCGCTCGTCGCCGAGCGTTTGGCCGCGGGCCGGCTGACCGAGCGGATGGTGGCCCGAGGCGAGGACGACCTGGCCAGCTTGGCCACCTCGTTCAATGCGATGGCCGAGGGCTTGCAGCGTCAGATCCGCCAGCTCGAGGATCTGTCCCGAGTGCAGCAGCGTTTCGTCTCGGATGTCTCTCACGAGTTGCGGACCCCCCTGACGACGATCCGGATGGCCGGCGATCTCATCCACGACTCACGCGCCGACTTCACCCCGGCCGTGAAGCGCTCGGCTGAGCTCCTGCGGGGTGAATTGGACCGGTTCGAGGCCCTGCTCGCCGATCTGCTGGAAGTGAGCCGGTTCGACGCGGGAGCCGCCGTGCTCGACCTGGAACAGACCGACCTGCGCCGGACCATCGCCAAAGTCGTCGACGCGTGTGACCAGCTCGCCGACCGAAAAGGCAGCACTGTCACCGTCCTCGATCCCGGGGTCCCGTGCGACACCACCTGTGACCCGCGACGGGTGGAGCGGATCGTGCGAAACCTTGTCGTCAACGCCATCGAGCACGGCGAGGGCAAGCCGGTGCAGATCCGCATCGGCGTCAACGACACCGCCGTGGCGGTCGTAGTCCGCGACCACGGGGTGGGCCTGCGCCCAGGAGAGGCCGGGCTGGTCTTCAACCGGTTCTGGCGGGCCGATCCGGCGCGCGCTCGGACGACGGGGGGGACGGGACTCGGGCTGGCCATCGCACTAGAGGATGCCCGGTTGCACTCGGGCTGGCTCCAGGCCTGGGGTATGCCGGGTGAAGGCTCAGCCTTCCGCCTGACGCTGCCACGGGTAGCCGGCACGGGCATCGGAACCTCTCCTCTGGCGCTCAAACCCACCAACGCAGCGGGAGGACCCCCATGACGGGGTGGCTGGCCAGGTCTGCCGTGGCGCACGGCATACGGGGGCGGTTGGCGCGCCCCACCTCTCGCTGGCTGGGCGTTGCTGCCCTGCTCTCGGTGCTGGCGACTGTTGGATGCTCCGGTCTGCCGACGAGCAGTCCGGTCCAGTCCGGCCGCAGTGTCAACGAGAAGGTCCAACCGGAAGTTCGAATCGTGGCCATTCCCCCTGGCGTCGGGGCCAGCCCGGAGCAGATCGTCCGCGGCTTCCTGCAAGCTGGAGCGGCTTTCCAGGAGAACTCGGACAACGGGCAACCCGTCGCGCACGCCTATCTCGCGCCTGGATCGGTCGCGCGCTGGCGTCCGACGAGTTCGGTGACGGTCTTCGACCGGCTGCGCACCGTCGCCGTCGAAGGGTTGCAGGGCGACCGGGTCCGGGCGAGTGTCACCGTGGTGGCTGTCGTCGACGACACGGGCCACTACCGGGAGGTGGCCCCTGGAACGGTCGCCAACGTCGACTTCGGCATGGTCCGCGTGTCGGGCGAGTGGCGAGTCGAGCTTCCTCAGGACGGGTTCGGCGTTTGGCTCAACACCGACGATTTCGGCCGAGTCTTCGACCCGCATCGGGTGCACTACCCGACCCTCGTCGGCAAGCGCCTCGTGCCCGACGTGCGGTGGTTCCCAGGAGGACCCCGACTGGCGACCGCCTTGGCTCGAGCACAATTGGGCGCGGTCCCGGACTACCTCAGCGGTGCCGTCGACACCGGCTTCCCGACCGAAGCGACCCTGGCCGTCGATGCCGTTAACGTCGATTCCGGCGTCGCCACGGTTGTCCTCACACCCTCGGCCAGCGCGGTGGACCTCGCTCGTCGTCGGGCGATCTGGGCGCAGCTGGTGGCGACCTTGTTGCCGGTGCCGGGCGTGCAAGGCGTTGTCGTGGAGGTCCAGGGGGCCGGGCGACTGGCCGTGCCAGAGGTGACCGGGCCGCTGCGCTCGGCATCCGATGTCGGCTTCGGCGTCGAGCCGGTGCCGCTTCCCCGAACAGCCGTGCTGCGCAGCGGCGAGCGTCTCACCCGAGTGGACATGGCGCGACTGGACGACCTCGAAGGCCTCGCGGGGTTGGTCAACCCGACGACAGGACCGACCGCCACGGCCGGGGGGTCAACCGGGGGCGATGTTGCCCCACCCCCGCAGGGCGGATCGGGCAGCGGGGGATCGTCGGCGGCGGACGCTGCCCTGCCCACAATCCCCACGGCATACCTGGCGGTGACGGTGTCGGCCGACGGTGCCGACTTGGCCGCGGTCGCTGCGGGCGGCGGTGAGGTGGCTCGATGGCATGACCGGCAGCGGGTCCCGCTGAGCGTCCCGGCGCTCGGATTGGTCCGGCCCTCCTACGACCAACTCGGCCGGCTGTGGGTGGCCGGGACCGACGACGCCGGCGGACGGCTGTGGACCTTCGACGCCCGAACCGCCGCAGGTTCGGGCACGCCGGTGACTGTGAGCTGGCTTGCCCAACGCACCCTGGTCGCCCTGGGGGTGTCGCGTGACGGCAGTCGAGTGGCCGTAGTGAGCACCGCTCCCGACGGCGCCGATCGCCGATTGGATGTCTCCGGCGTCGTCCGCGACAGCGCTGGCCGGCCGACATCGTTGGCAGCGCCCTACCGGCAGGGCGAGCCCCTCGACCGGATTAGCGATGTTGTGTGGATCGACGACACGACGATGGCGGCCTTGGGCTCCGTCGGCGACGGCGAGGCCGTGCGACCGTGGCTGGTGCAGTTGGGCCAGGGCGTGGGGTTGCGTCGGATCGGCATCGCCGACCCGACGACTAACCTCGTTCCGGTCGCCGCGTCGGCGCGTTATCTCGTGTCGACAAGCGGTCCGCGCGGCCTGGTCGTGACGTCGCCCGCTGGAGTCTTGGTTCGGGTCGGCGGCTCGTGGCGCGCCGTCGAAGGGGTGACCGAGATCGCCGTGGCGCCATCGAGTTGACAGCTGGGAGCCGAGTGGCCGCGGTGCTGGCGGATCGACCGAACGGATGAGGTCTCACCCCCCGATTGCAGGCAGACCGGGACGGTTTGGCCGATGCGAGCACAACAGCTGGCGGGGAGAGTTGGGCCGACAGGCATTTGGCCTGACTCGATCCTCGAAAGGACCACCATGCGCAAGGCGCTTGTCCGTTTCCAGAACGAACGCGGCGCGACCGCCGTCGAGTACGGCTTGATGGTCGCCCTCATCGCCATCGCGATCATCCTGGCGGTGACGACGCTCGGCGGAAACCTGAGCAACCTGTTCAACACCGTCGCCGGCAGCGTGTGATCGGACGTTGGACACGGGCCCGGCGCTCGGGGTGCCGGGCCCGTGCTCGCCCGCTGACGTTGTCGGCGCCGCCCGGAGCCGCGGGGCATCGCGAAACCGGTGCGACAGGCGCCGAATATGCGCTGGTAGCGAGCCTGATCGCCGTAGCTATCGTCGCTGCCGTTCAGGTCTTCGGCCAGCAGGTCACCTCACTCTTCGCGGCGATGGCAACCTCGATCTGAGCGAGCTATTCGCACACCAACAACCGTCGGTGGCACCGACGTGATGGGAAACCGATGACCAGGGGCGTGACGGACCGCCGGGGCCGCGAATGCGGGGCGTCAGCCGTCGAATTGGCGCTGATCCTGCCCGTCCTGCTGCTCTTGTTGGGCGCCGTCATTGACTTCGGACGGGCGTTCTCAGCGCAGGTCAGCCTCACCTCGGCTGCCCGGGAGGGCGCTCGGATGGCGGCACTTGGCTTGACCGGGTCGGTCCAGTCCCGGGTGACCTCGGCAAGCCAGCCGTATGCCGCCACAGCGGTCGTCACCACCGGTTGTTCGGCAACCCCCGCCGCCACGGACGCCGCGGAGGTGACGGTGACCGCGCCCTTCTCGTTCCTCATCCTCGACGGGGTGTCCCATCTCGTGGGCGGGGCGATCCCCGCGACGATCACGTTGACAGCACGAGGGAGCATGCGATGCGTCGGCTGACTCGTGGGGGCCGGTCCTGGGCGGCGCGACGTCGTGATCACGGCGCCAGCGCGAGCATCGTCATGGTCTTGCTGGGCGGCGGGGTCCTGCTCGGAGCGACGGCCCTGAGCTTGGATGTGGGGTCATTGATGTGGGAGAGGCGTCAGGTGCAGAACTCGGCTGACGCTGCGGCGATGGGCCTGGCCCAGATCTGTGCCAAGGATGCCTTGGCGTGCGTCGGGGGGTCCATGACTGGATTGGCGGCGCTGGCCAACGTCAACGCTGCTGACAACGCGGTGGCTTTCGACACCGCTGTGTATCCCGACGGTGTGTGTGGTCGGGCAGTGGGTGGACTGCCGGAATGCGCTCCGCCCACCGGTGACCTGCTCGACTGCCCGGCCATCCCGGCCACGATCGCGGCCGACGTCCCCTTTGTCCAGGTCTATACGTCCACCCGCACCGGTTCCGGTTCCACCGTCCTGCCCCCCTTCGTCGCCCAGACGTTCGGTTACGGGGGTGCCACGGTCCGTGCGTGTTCGCGAGCTGCATGGGGGGCTCCTGGGGTGTACTCAACCGCCGTCCCCATGACGTTCTCGGCGTGTGAATGGCGGGGGACTTCGGGCGCCGATCCGCATGCCGACCCGCCCATCGAGCGACCGTACGTCGCCGGTCCGTCGGGCCCGGCACCGGGCTACGGCGGAGCCGCCCCGCAGCCTGGCTGGCCCTTGGCGACCGACGAAGTCACCCTCAAGTTACAGTCGCACACGAGTGCTCTCTGCCCGGACTGGCAGGGCCACGACGTGGCTGGCGGCTTTGGTTACCTCATCGAGAGCGGCTGTCAAGCGGTCGTCGTCACCGGCGGCTGGGTTCGCATTGACACCGGCAGCAGCGCGCCGTGTTCCCTGGCCGGCATGCGAGGCACCGTCGTGGATCTGCCGATCTTCGACTGCACCGAGCGCAGCGTCGCGGGACCACCAACGATGACGGTCCAAGAGATTCTCGACGCGGGCCATTCCTGTGCCGAGGGGACCGGCGCCAACACCTGGTACCACATCGACGGATGGGCCAAGTTCTACGTGAGCGGATATCGAATTTCCGGTGGCGTGGGGCCGGACAATGCGGAACCCAGCTATGTCACGGGAACCGTGCCGTGCCTGCCGAGCGAACGCTGCATCTCCGGTTGGTTCGTCGAGGGGATCCTCCGCGATGCGTCGAGTATCGGGGGCAGTGGCGGAGCGGGCTACGGCTCCATGGTCGTCCTGCCCGCGGGCTAGGACCTGAGAAAGGAAACTCCCAACCGTGGCTCGTCGTGTCATCGCCCTCTTTGCCGCAGTCCTCGTCGCCATCGTCGGAATGGTTGCCGTGCTCATTTACGTCCGCGGTGCCGACGCACGGGCCATCCAAGGAGCCGAACCGCGGACTGTGTTCGTGACGGTACAGCCGGTCGCGGCGGGCACACCCCTCGTCGATGCCGTGCGGGGCGGCATGCTTGTCAGGACATCTGTCGCGGCCAAGGCATTCCCGTTGGGCGGGCTCAGCGAGGTCACCGAGGCCAATCAGCAACTGGTCGCGATCACCGATATCGGGGTCGGTGAATACGTGCTGGCCGCGCGCTTCGGGACAACCCCATCCGGACGCAAAGCCATTTCCATACCCGCTGGCCAAGTGGGCATCTCGATCAAACTCGAGGATCCGGCCCGGGTGGGTAGCTTCGTCACCCCAGGCTCGCGCATCGTCATCTTCGACACGTTCCTCGACACGGCGAATCCACCGGCCGCCAGTCCGACGGCCGGCTCCCCGCAAGACCCACGCTCGACCCGGGTTCTGTTCGACGACGTCTTTGTCATCGGGATGGGCGAATCCTCGCTCACCCCCGCGACGACCGGGACCAACCAGGCCGCCGGGGGCTTCCTGGTCACCGTCGCCTTGTCGCCGACGGACGCAGCGCGGTTGGTCCACGCCGTCCGCACCGGCGCCCTCTATGCCGGCCTGCGTGGCGCGGACGCCTCGATGGATCTGGGGTATGTGGTGACCGACGCAAACCTCTTCGAGAAGCGTTGACGAGATGACCACCCTCTGGGATATGGACCCCTCAGCGCTCGAACGCTACTTCGTCGCTTTGGGCCCTACGGCCCGACTGGCGGAAAGTCCGGCGGCCCTTGGGCGTCAGCTCACGGACGGCGCCACCGACGATCTTGTCGTTGTCGGTCCGGAGATCGAGCTTGCGGGTGCGTGCGACCTGGCCGAGATGTTACGTGTCGACCATCCGGAGATGGGTGTGGTGCTGCTGCGGCGACGGGTCGATGTCGTCGTCATGGGCCAAGCATTGCGGGCCGGCATCCGGGAAGTGGTCTCTAGCGATGACCTTCCGGCGCTTGCCGACGCCTGCAAGCGCAGCCGTGAGCTCACGTATCGGCTCCGCGGTCATTCGGCGAGCGGACGCCGGGAGGGCCGCATCGTCACGGTGTTCTCAGCCAAGGGCGGGGTGGGGAAGACCACCTTCACCGCCAACCTCGGCTGCTACCTGGCGTCGCAAGGACTCAAGACCTTGATCGTCGATCTCGACCTCGCTTTCGGCGACGTCGCGATCAGTATGCAGATGCTGGCCCAACGGACGATGACCGACGTGGTCGCGATGACCGGTCACCTCGATGAGCAAGGGCTGGTTTCCGCGATCACGGTTCACTCGAGTGGGCTCCACGCGCTGTGTGCTCCGGCCGAGCCCGGAGAGGCCGACCGGATCCCGGCGGCGACGGTCACGGAGGTCTTCCGGGTGGCCAAGCGACACTACGACTTTGTCATCGTCGACACCCCACCTGCCTTCACCGAACACGTCCTGGCCGCGTTCGACCTGAGCGACACCCTCGTCTTGATCGCCACCCTCGACATCCCCGCCTTGAAGAACCTCCGGCTCACCCTGGACACCCTGGACCTCTTGGGCAATCCGCCAGAGTCACGGATCGTCGTGCTGAACAGGTCCGATGCCAAGGTTGGCCTGTCCGCCGACGATGTCGTTTCGGCCATCAAACAGGACATCGCCGTGATGGTCCCGAATAGCACCGACGTGCCGGCGTCGGTCAACCGTGGCGTGCCGATCATTCTGGACGACCCTCGCCATCCCGTGAGCCTGGCCCTCAAGCAACTGGCCGACCAGCGCATTCGCGGGCTGGCCCCGGACAGCGCGACGACTCATCGGAAGTTCGTTCCTTGGGGCGGGCGTCGATGAGCCTCTACGATCGTCTGGAAACCGTTCGCCGGGCCCAGGCCCCCATCCCAGCGGTGGGTTCGGAGACGGCATACCGCCAGCCCACGCGACGAAGCGCGGATCCGTTCGCTCATGTCAAGGCTGGTGTGCACCGTGCCCTGCTGGAGTCGCTCGGCCCGCAGCTCTACGACGTCAACGTCGAGCAGGCCGAGCTCGATGCGAGGGTCCGTCAAACGCTGCAGGCCGTGATCGATGCCGAGCAGACCCCGCTGTCGAACGCAGACCGAACCCGGATCGCCCAAGAGGTGTCGGACGAGATCCTCGGCCACGGACCCCTCGAGCCCTATCTTCGCGACAGCGACGTGACCGAGATCATGGTCAATGGGTTCGACGCCATCTACGTGGAGAAGGGCGGACGCCTCTTTCCCGTCGACGCAGCGTTCAGCTCCGAGGCCCATCTGCGGCGCACCATCGACAAGATCGTCGGGCGAGTGGGTCGACGGATCGACGAGGCGAGCCCGTTGGTGGACGCGCGACTTCCCGACGGGTCTCGAGTCAACGCCGTGATCCCGCCGATCGCCCTCGACGGCTCCATGCTGACCATTCGCAAATTCTCGGCCGATCCATTCACCGATCGGGATCTCGTCGCCTTCGGGACCATGAGCGCCCTGGTGCGGGACTTCCTGGCCGCATGCGTCCAGGGACAACGCAACATCGTCATCTCTGGTGGCACCGGGTCGGGCAAGACGACGACCCTCAACGTCCTGTCCAGTTTCATTCCGGACGACGAGCGGATCATCACCATCGAAGACGCCGCAGAACTTCAGCTGCACCAACGACACGTCCTCAGACTGGAGTCCAGGCCGGCCAACATCGAAGGGCGAGGGAGCATCGCCATCAGGGACCTGGTCCGCAACGCGTTGCGCATGCGCCCCGACCGGATCGTCGTCGGCGAAGTCCGTGATGGAGCAGCGCTGGACATGCTCCAGGCGATGAACACCGGCCACGACGGATCGATCACGACGGTGCACGCGAACAGCCCCCGTGACACGTTGTCGCGCCTGGAGACGATGGTGCTCATGGCTGGCGTCGACCTGCCGATGCGGGCCATCCGAGACCAGGTCAGTAGTGCCGTCGACCTGGTCATCCAACAAGCCCGGTTGCGCGACGGAAGTCGGAGAATCGTGCAGATCTCCGAGGTGGTTGGCATGGAGGGGGACGTCGTCACCCTCCAGGAACTCTTCGCATTCGACTACAAAGCGGGTCGGGACGAGCACGGCCGCTTCCGCGGCGGGTTGATCAGCACGGGGTTGCGACCGAAGTTCCTCGCCGAGTTGGCCGACCAAGGCATCGAGTTGCCAGCTCAGATGTTCATGCGGGGAGGGACGTGACGATGGCCCGAAGGGCCGTCATCGGCGTGCTGGGGGTGGCGATCGCCTCGATCGTCGCTATCAACCCGGTGCCCGCTGATGCTGCCCCGGAACCGCTCCCGGCGACCCTCACCGGACTCCGCGTCGATGGTAGTCAGGTCAGCGGGGTCGTCACGGTGCGAGCCTCGGGCGAGGCGGCTGTCATCGACCCTGCGTCGGTCACCGTCACCGTGGGTGGCACACCTTTGCCTGCGACGGTCACTCCCGCTGCGGCCCAACGACGGGTGGCGGTGCTCGTCGTTGACACCTCCGGCTCAATGGGCAAGTCGGGGATGAGGACCGTGCGCGAGGCCGTGGCTGCTTATCTGGCCGCAGTCCCTCGGGACGTGGAAGTGGGCTTGGTGTCCTTTGCGGCGACCGCAGGGGTAGAGGTGGCACCGACGCGCGACCGCGCTGCGGTCCAGGCTGCCGCGGGCCGGTTGACTTCGCTTGGGGACACCGCGCTTTACGACGGGTTGGCAGCCGGATTGGCGGCACTGGGGGACGGAGGGGACCGGAGCGTTGTGTTGCTCAGCGACGGGAAGGACAACCGGAGCAAAGTGAGCGCCGCGCAGGTCGTCGAACGAATCACGTCGATGGGGGCCAGGACCGACGTCATCGGGTTCAACTTTGCCTCCCAGGCGTCCGCCGACCGCGCCCTGCGCGAGGTCGCCCAAGCCGGAGGTGGCACGGTTGCGGCCGTGAATGACAGTGCGGCCGTCACCGCGGTGTTCGCCGCGGCGGCCCGAGCCATTGAATCCCAGGCGGCGATCACCGTCCCTGTGACGGATATGGGTGGGCCTCGCGAAGTCGTGGTCTCCGGTCAGGCAAGCGGGGCATCCTTCCGTGCGGCCGCGACCGTGGATTTCGGTGCGCAACAATCCGTTCCTTCGGTCTCGATCTCATCACCGGTGGCCGCGACCGCGGCCGGGCCACCGACTGCGGCCGCGGGCCCGGTCAACCCCGGTCCGGTGACGACACCGTGGTGGTTCTACCTCGCACTCGCGGCGATCTTCGTGGGCATCTTCGGCGGTGTCGGGTCGATGCTCGTGCCGACTCTCAAGTCCCAGCGTGCCCTGCGGGTTGAAGGCATAGAGGCGTACGTCGCCGGTCGGAGAGTTGTCCGGCCGGTTGCAGTGGGGCGCTCGGACGTTTCCGAGTCGATGGCCGACAGCCTCGTTCGACTCGGCGATCGCGCCATGCAGGGTCGAGCGTCGACCTCGGCGACGATGGCCCTACTCCAACGGGCAGATCTCCCGTGGCGAGCGGGGGAGTGGGCCATCCTGCGGGTAGTCGGGGTTCTGGTCGGAGTGGCCATCGGTGTCCTGGCGCTGCGTGACGGTGCCGTCGGAGTCATCGGAGCCATGCTGGGGGGCCTGCTCGGCCTGATCGTCCCGCCGGTCATCCTGCGGTTTCTCGCGCGTCGGCGTTCGCGCGCCTTCGAGCGGCAGCTGCCCGACGTGCTCATGCTCGTGGCCAGCAGTCTGTCCACCGGATTCTCCCTCTTGCAAGCCATGGATGCCGTTTCGCGAGATGTCGCCGAACCCGCGGCGAAGGAGTTCGCCCGCGTCATGGCCGAGACCCGCATCGGCTCGGACATCGAGTCGGCCATCGGACGCCTGGCTGATCGGATGAGCAGCGAGAACATGCGCTGGACCTCGATGGCTATCGCCATTCAGCGCCAGGTCGGTGGCAATCTCGCCGAGACGCTCCGGACGACGGCAACGACCCTGCGGGAACGCGAAGTTCTGCGTCGGCACGTCAACGCGTTGTCAGCCGAAGGGCGGCTCTCGGCCGTGATTCTCGTCGCGTTGCCCATGGTGCTGTTCGTCTACGAATTGAATGTCAACCGTGCTTACATTTCACTGCTGTGGACGACGCTGCTCGGGCTGGTGTTGCTAATCGTCGGTGCCCTCCTCATGGCGATCGGTGTGTTCTGGCTGTCTCGGGCGATTCGAGTGGAGGTCTGATGGAGCCGACGCTCGTCCTGTGGATCGGCATCGTCCTGGTCCTGCTCGCGCTCGTCGTCGCCGTCCTCGCTTCCGTCGGCAACGGGGAACCGACCGGCGTGGCGCGCAGCCTGGCGATCATCGAGCGCCAGATCACCCACCATGAGGTGGCGCGCAACGAGTTGCCCACGCGGGACCGGCTCATCGAGCCGATCTTCGCTCGTACCCGAGCGCTGGGGTATCGGCTATCGCCCAGCGGGTCGAGCCAGCGACTGGCCAAGCTCTTGGACCAAGCGGGCAATCCGCCGGGGTGGACGCCGGAGAAGGTGTTGGGGGCCAAGGGCGCCGGATTGATCCTTGGGGTCTTGCTGGGACTGGCCATCGGTCGCCTCTCCGTTGCCGGATTCGTCTGGATGGTCATCCTCGGGGCACTGGGGCTTTTTCTGCCCGATCTGCTCGTGTACAACGCAGGGCTGCGACGGCAAGACGAGTTACGGCGCGGACTGGCCGACGCACTGGACATGCTCACCGTGTGCGTCGAAGCTGGGCAAGGATTTGACGGTGCCTTGGCCCACGTGGCCCGGGCGACGACCGGGCCGGTTGCCGGGGAGTTCGCCCGAGTGATGTCCGAGATCCAGATCGGCAGGCCGCGCGGCGAAGCTTTTCAGGGCCTCGGCGAGCGGACCACGATCCCGGAGATCCGCAACTTCGTCAGTGCGCTTGTCCAAGCGGATCGGCTCGGCTTGCCCATCGCCAGCGTGTTGCGGGAGCAGTCCAAGGAGATGCGTATCGCCCGGCGGCAGGCCGCCGAAGAAAGGGCTCAGAAAGTTCCGGTCAAGATCCTCTTCCCGCTGATCTTCTGCATCTTCCCGGCCATCTTCGTCGTCATTCTCGGTCCGGCTGTCGTGCGCATCGTCGCGCTCTTCCTCAGTGGAGTCTTCGGGTGAAAGCACGCCCTCGGGAGGTGAGGTCGCTGCCTCGGGTCTCCCCCGCGGAACGGCGCCTCTTCCTGGTGGCGATCGTCCTGTTCACCGTCGTGACCGCTGTCGTTGCCCTGACCTGGTTAGCTGGCTCACACTAGGCGCTATCGTCGAGCCGAACAACGGTGCCACCGCTCTCAGCGCGGCGCCTCGACCAGCCCGAGTCTGATGGCTGCCATGACTGCAGAGGCGCGGTTATTGGCCCCGAGTTTGTCGTAGATCTTGGCGATATGAGTCTTCACCGTCGACTCGCTCATGAAGAGCGACTTGGCGACCTGCGCCACGGAGGAGCCTGCGGCCAGTTCCTGGAGAACCTCTGCCTCACGGCTAGTGAGTTTGACGACGGGGACTGACTGTCGCCGCCGGATCGCCTCGGCGAGGCCGACGGCCGAGAAGCGATCTGGCGCCGCGGCGGCCTGATGGACGACGGCGATGACGTCTTCGGCCGATCGGCTCTTGTGAATGAGGGCCGACGCGCCTGCATCGAGTGCGCCAAGGAGCGTCTCGTCGTCCTGGTGCATCGTGAGTACGACGATCCCCATAGATGCATGTCGGCGGCGGAATTCGGCCACAAGTTCCAGCCCGGACCCGTCCCCCAGCGACACGTCAACGACCAGGACATCCGCCGTCACCGATCGCGCCAACAACATCCCCTCAGCGACTGAGGCGGCTTGGGCGATGACGCGCAGAGCGGGGTCGAGATGCAAGAGCGAGGCCACGCCCTGGCGGACGAGGTCGTGATCGTCGACAAGGATGACCGTAATCAGGGGGGCCGAGGTCATCAGTGCGTGGACAGGCCCATCGTCGGCGGGATGATTCCCGATCAGCCAGGTCACGAATCACCCCGGCCGAGGGTATGCGCGGGCGATCGTTGTGGCCGCGAGCGATCCGCGAGGAGTTCTTCACCCACGCGGTGTGGCGGTGCTTCATTTCGTGAGTCGCTGGTTCGGCGGCGAGCGGATGCGGTCGCACGCACTCGACTCGGTTGGTCCGCTCCGTTTCCGGCGATCACGCTTATCACACAGCTCGGATCGTCGACGCGGTCGCAGAGAGCCTGCAGGCTCAGCGAACTCACTCCGGAATGGCTGGTGATCAGGTCGTAGTGGGGTGCGGAAACGACGAGCTCGACTCCGACCTCGCGAGCCCGATGGCGGTGGGCGTCGGCCAGGACATCGAGCAGGAGACGATAGAGCCGGATCTCCGTGGATGCTGGAAGCCGGAAACCGGACTCGTGCAGGACGACGGTGACGATCGCCCCAGTGTTCGCGCCGAATTGCTGCAGACGTGTCGAGATGGCGGCGCCGAGGCCCCGTTCGGGGTGCAGGCCGATGCGCAGGTCAGTGATCTCGTTGCGCAGGTCGCCGAGGATCCTGGCGACCTCGCCGCGCAGTGTCGCCAGCTCGGGTGCCGACCGGTCGCCGGCTTGCTCGGCGGCATACCGAATCATGTCGAGGTGAAAGCCCAAGGCGGCCACCTCTTGGGCGATCCCGTCGTGCATCGCCCGCGCCAACAGACGACGTTCGTCCACTCCGACCTGTTCACGCAGGCGGTCATAGGTGAGCGCTACAGCCAGTCCGGTGCCGTGCCGGGCTGCAGTCCCAGTGACGGTGGCCATGTCGGCGTCCGATGGTAAGTGCCCGGCTGGCCAATCGGCGAGGAGCATCCCCACGTGACAGCCTCGGACATCGCGCAACGGCACGGCCACGGTGGCTCGGCCGTCGACGAGGTCTCGGGAAGGCGTTCCGTCGGCCCAGGTGCGACTGTGAGCGCTGGTGTCGCTGTCCGCGAACTGTGGCCAGGGCACGCGGGAGGCGCCGCGGAGCGCGATGGGGATGGCGGGCGTTCCACCCGCTCCGGCCAAGACGACGCCACGAAGTCCCCGTTTGCGGGGCAACTCATCGAGGATCCGTTCGGCCAAGATCCTCGGGTCCAGACCGCCGTCAAGGCCAACCGCAAGGTGGCTGAGCCGGTCCAGCAGTACCGCTGCCTCACCCGTGATGGCGTCGTAGTTCGTCTGGCGGTTGAGTCGTGCTTCCCACGTCGTCAGGATGCCCAAGGCCCCGGCCAGAACGCCCCAGAGCAGGACTTGAACCAGCGCGAGAGTCGACGGAACGCCGATCAGGTGGGCGACCGTGACACCGAGGGCGAGGGCTGCGCCCGCAAGGCCGACGTCGGATCGCCCGCGCAACTCGCCGGCTCGATAGAGCGGGATGACGAACAGGGGCAGTCCACCCGATCCGGCGATCGAGCAGATGCCGGCGAAGACGGCGCCGAGGGTGGTGACGACCGAGGCTGCGGAGGCAGAACGGTGGGGGAGAGCGACGTCCTCGTGGGCCAGTAAGAACCCAGTGGCCAGATCGAGACCGACGACGAGCACGACCCAGGGCAGTACCTGTTGCCCCCGGTCGAAGACGGTGTTGACGACGAGGACGACGGCAGCGATCGAGATCCGCAACCAGGTCGCCGTCGAGAGGACTACGAACACCTGCGCTCTGAGCTTTCTCCCCGAGGAGACCTCCGCGTGTGGTCATGATGACACCTAGACGGGACCGCCGGGCGAGAATGGCCAGAGTCGTGACCTCGGTTGTCTCCACAACCCCTCGACAGTCACCCCTTTGTCCACAGGTGCTCGACCTCTTCTCGGGTTGCGGGCCCCGGCAGGGTCTGATGGTCAGATGGACCTGGGTGGTGGAATCGCGCGAGGCTGGTCCTCCCTCGTGGACATGGTCTTGCCGACGGAGTGTGCCGGATGCGCCGCGGCGACCGCACCCTGGTGCAGTGCGTGTGCAGCCGACGTGGACATGCGTTGCTTTCCGGCTCCTCGCCCCTGTCCGCCCAGCCCTGCACCCGTCGGTCTGCCGCCCGTTGTCGCCGCGGGTCGGTATGCCGGCGCACTCCGGGCCGCAGTCGTCGCAGCCAAAGACGGTGGTCGTCCGGATGCCCGGGCGGTGCTGGCGCCCCTGCTCGCTGGAGCGATCGAGGTGGCCGCGGCGGCATACCCGGGGTGTGTCTTGGTGCCCGTGCCATCGAGCCGAGCGGCGAGCCGTCGGCGAGGGGAGGCCAGCATGACCGAACTGACGCGGGCCGCCGTCCGGCTCCTGGCCGACCCCCACCTGATCCGCGGCAACGTGCGCGGCGCGTATGTTGTCGCACGGCGTTGGACCGGCGACGTGGCCGGTCGAACAGTCCTGCTCGTCGACGACGTCGTCACCACCGGCGCCACACTCTGCGAGGGCGCTCGGGCCCTGCGAAGCGCCGGAGCCGAGGTCGTCGGTGCGGCCGTCGTCGCGGCCACGGCGCGCCGCGCTTGGCCGGTCGCGGTCGCGCTGGCCTGATGTGGCGCTGGCGACTACGGTGGAATGACACCGTCCGAGACGACTGGAGGTGATGGTCAGGTTCGCGGGGTCTGCCCGGCCCGCTACCTCGTCACGTCACACGTCTAGGAGGAATTTGTGGACATCGTCGTCACCGGTCGTCACACCCAGGTCTCGGATCGTTTCCGGGCATACCTGGACGACAAACTGGCCAAGGTCGCCCAAATCGCGCCCAAGGTCACCCGGGTCGACGTCGTGGTCACCCACGAGCGGACCCCACGCAACTCGGAATATGTCGAGCTCACCTGTCGCGACCGTGGGTCGGTCGTGCGGGCCGAAGCATCCAGCGACGACAAATACAACGCGCTCGACCAAGCCATCGAGAAACTGCTCGAGCGGCTGCGCCGGGCCAGCGGACGGCGCCGGGCCGCCGTGCGCGCGCCCCGGCCCGAGGTGGCTGCGATCCCCGTCGCCAACCAGGCGGCGGCGGCACCTGCGGCTGCTGCCGACAGTGGCTCGGGGGAGGCGCCCGATGATGCCGACACTGCGGTCGGCCCCTTCGGAGCCGTTGGCGACTCGCCGATCGAGGTCCGCGAGAAGGTCCACTCCAGCGAGCCGATGAGTCTGGCCGAAGCGGTCAATCGGATGGAACTCGTGGGGCACGACTTCTACTTGTTCAACGATGCCGAAACCGGCAGGGCAAGTGTCGTCTACCGTCGGCGTGGCTGGTCCTACGGGGTCATCCACCTGGAGCCGGCCCCTGGTCACTGAACCCCCGGGTGACCTGACTCCGCGGCGCCATCCGCTCGACCGTCGCGCTCACCGGTGCGTGCGGCGGAGTCAATGGTCATCCGGCGCAGCCGTGGCCCGACCAGCCATGTCATCATGAGCGGGTGACCGATGGCTGGACCCGTGAACACCCGATCCGGGTGCTGATCGCTGACGACCATGCGTTGTTTCGACGCGGCCTGCGCACTGTCCTCGAGCTCGACGGTGACATTGTCATCGTCGACGAGGCCGATGACGGCATGGCCGCCGTCGAGCGCGCCGAGGCTACCGTCCCCGATGTCGTGCTGATGGACGTGCGGATGCCTCGCTGCGGTGGGATCGAGGCCTGCCAGGCGATCCGTGAACGGGTGCCGTCGGCGCGCATCGTCATGCTGACGATGAGCGACGAGGAGTCTGACCTGTTCGAGGCCGTGCGCGCGGGTGCCAACGGTTACGTCCTCAAGGACGTCCCCGGCGACGAGATCGCCGCGGGCATCCGGGCCGTGCACGCGGGCGACTCGCTCATCTCGCCCTCGATGGCCTCGAAGTTGCTCGCGGAGTTCGCCCAGATGCGCCGCCGCGACGTCGAGGTCGCCGGGGGTCACCTGCCCAAACTCACCGAGCGCGAGATCGAGGTCCTCGGCCTGGTCGCCCGCGGTCTGGGCAACCGCGAGATCGGTCGCGAGTTGTTCATCTCCGAGAACACCGTGAAGAACCACGTCCGCAACATCCTCGAGAAACTCCAGTTGCACACCCGCATGGAAGCGGCCATGTATGCCGTGCAGCAGAACCTCATCCACCCGCCCAGCGCCGGGTGAGCACCCGGCATACCGGCGGGTCGTGGCGGCGCCGCTGCGGTGAGCGGGGCGGTGACCGATCGCCAACCTGACCCTTGCCCAGGCCCGACGGATCGCGCTCGCCGCCCAGGGATTGGCGACCCGGCGCCCCGCGCCTGGCGCAGTGACGACCCGCCACCTACGGTCGGTGCTCGATCGGATCGGGGTCGTCCAGATCGACTCGGTCAATGTCCTGACCCGCAGCCACTATCTCCCGTTCTTCAGCCGGCTCGGTCCCTATGACCGCGTCGCGCTCGACCGGATGCGTGACGAGGCGCCGCGCCGGCTCGTCGAATATTGGGCGCATGAGGCTGCGCTCATCAGCCCGGCCATCTGGCCGCTGTTCGCTGGGCGGATGCGTGCTGCGGAGCGGGAAGCGTGGGGCGGGATGCGGCGGGTGCGCGACGAGCACCCGGGGCTGCTCGAGGCGGTGCTCGACGAGGTGGTGGCTCGGGGCCCGCTCACCTCGCGCCAGGTGGAGGCAGCGCTCGCCCACGACCTCCCGCGCTCGCACGAGGACTGGGGGTGGAACTGGTCGGCCGTCAAGCGGGCCTTGGAGTGGCTGTTCTGGTCGGGGCAGGTCTCCTCCGCCGGGCGCACCGCGCAGTTCGAGCGCCGGTATGCCGCCCTCGCCCGGGTCGCACCCCCGGCGCACCGAGCCGCGTGGGCTGCCCGCGAACAGGACCGGGCCGAGGGTGAGGCCATCGTTGAGTTGGTCCGAATCGCCGCTCGGGCCATGGGGATTGCCACCGAGGCAAGCTTGGCCGACTACTTCCGCCTCACCCGGGCTCAGGCGCGGAGCGCCATCGAGGTCCTGCTGCGGGAGGCGACGATCCACGAGGTGTCCGTCGCGGGGTGGCGGGACACGGCATACCTGGACCCGGGTGCCCGCATCCCGCGGAACGTGCACGTCAGCGCCTTGGTGAGCCCCTTCGACTCGCTCGTCTGGCATCGGCCGCGGACGGAGGCCCTGTTCGGGGTCCGCTACCGGATCGAGATCTACACGCCGGCGCCGCAGCGGGTGCACGGCTACTACGTGTTGCCGTTCGTCTACGGCGACACGATTGTCTCGCGGGTCGACCTCAAGGCCGACCGCACTGCCGGTGTCTTGCGGGTGCCGCGACTCACTTGGGAGCCGGGGGTGCCACCGGCTGCCGCCGAGGCCCTGGCAGCTGAACTCACCGACCTGGCGGCATGGCTCGGGCTGGGCGAGGTGGCCGTGCCGCCCAACCTGCGGGTGATTCCGGCTGGCGGCGGATAGTCCACCCGCGGGACCGGCCGGGTCCGCTACCGTCCGGGCATGACCGCATCCGCCGGGTCGACATCGGGCAGCCAGGGCATCCACCGCGCGTGGTGGGTGGCCTTGGCGGTGCTGGGTGCTCTCGTCGCAGCCGCGGGCTTCCGGTCCTCGACCGGTGCCCTGCTCGAGCCACTGGAACACGAGTTCGGCTGGAGCCGGACGATGACTTCGGGAGCGGTCACGGCCAACCTCGTCATCTACGGCCTCACCGCTCCCTTCGCGGCGGCACTCATGGACCGCTTGGGCCTACGCCGGGTGATCGTCACCGCGTTGGTCCTGGTCGGCATCGGCAGCGGGTTGACGACCGTGATGACGGCCCCGTGGCAGCTCTGGGCCCTCTGGGGCGGGTTCGTGGGCCTGGGGACCGGGGCGATGGCGTTGGTCCTTGGTTCGGTCGTCGCCAACCGGTGGTTCGCGACCCGACGCGGCCTGGTCACCGGCCTGTTCTCGGCGGCCTCCTCGACGGGGCAGCTGGTCTTCCTCCCGTCGATCGCCGGGCTCGCAGCCGGGCCGGGGTGGCGGTATGCCGCTCTCGTCGTCGCCGGAGCCGCCCTCGCCCTCATCCCGGTCATCGTCCTCGTCGTCGCCGACCACCCTGCGGATGTCGGAGCCCGACCGTACGGAGCCCCCCCGGAGCCCGACACGAAGGCGACCAACGACGCAAGGGTGACGGGCGAGCAGGAGGTGGGCGGGCGGCATACAGGGGCGGCGGCGGCGACCGCCCAGGGACCGTCGCCGGCGCGCGTCGCCTTACGCACGCTCGGGGAGGCGAGTCACGGTATGCCGTTCTGGCTGCTCGCGGGGACGTTCTTCGTCTGTGGGTGGTCGACCAACGGCCTCATCGGCACTCACTTCATCCCGGCGGCCCATGACCACGGGATGCCGCCGACGACTGCGGCCGGTTTGTTGGCGCTCATCGGCATCTTCGACATCGCCGGGACCGTCGCGTCGGGGTGGCTCACCGACCGGGTCGATCCGAGGCTCTTGTTGCTCGCCTACTACGTCCTGCGCGGCCTGTCGCTGCTCGTCGTTCCCAGCGTGCTCGGGCCGGACGTCGAGCCGAGCCTGTTCCTGTTCGTCGTGTTCTACGGGCTGGACTGGGTGGCGACGGTGCCGCCGACCATGGCGCTGTGCCGACGTCACTTCGGCCTGGCCAGCTCGAGCATCGTCTTCGGGTGGGTCTTCGCTTCGCACATGGTCGGCGCCGGGATCGCCGCGACGTATGCCGGGTGGATCCGCCAGTCGACCGGCGACTACCTGTGGGCCTGGTTGACGGCGGGAATCCTCTGTCTCGTCGCGGGATTCGCGTGTCTGGCGATCCCGCGTCGGTCGGCTGATGACGCCGCCTCGCCGCCGGCGCCCACCAGGAATTCTGGCACGGGCGCTCAGCGTGGATCGGTCGCCAGCAGCTCGGTGTAGACCCCGTCGGTCAACGTCCCGTCGATTCGGCGCCAGGCCTGCCGGTCTCGGCCCCACAGGCGCAGCCCGGCCCGGCGCATGATCGCCACCGAGGCATCGTTGTCGGCATCGGCGCCGGCGTGCACCCGGGTGACACCCAACCCGCCCTCGGCCCGAGACCGGAACGCGTGCTCGATGACCTGGGGGAGGGCTTCGCCGACAAACCCATGGCCGCGGGCCGAGGGGAAGACCCAGTAGCCGAGTTCGGCGTCGAAGTCGATCGCCCCGTCGCCGCGATGGAACAGCCCGACCGAGCCGAGCGCCCGGTCGGTGGTGCGGTCGGCGATGCACCAGTCCAGCGAGCTTGCCTCGTCGCGGAACCGCTCCTTGCGGGCCAACCAGGCGTCGAAGTCGTCGTGCCCCGGTTGGGCCCCGGCGGGCATGAAACGCAGCGCCGCGTCGTCCGGGTCGTCCGCCGGGTCGGGCCGGTCGCCCGAGCGCCAGGGTCGCAGCCGCAGCCGTTCGGTTTCGATGACTGGGGCAACGAGAGGACGGACCCGTTGGCGCTCGCGGTCGTCGGTGGCCAACAGATCGAACAGCAGCGCGTCCGCGGGTGGCTCGCCCGCGTGGGTGTATGCCGCCCGCTCCCGTCCGCACGCGAGGAACCCGACTGCACGCAGCACCCGTGCCGACTCGGGGTTGGTGGCATCGACGACGGCCCGCAGGGCCCGCAGACCCAGCCCCCCAGCGGGCAGCCCCGGTTCGGCGAACGACGTCGCGACAGCCAGGTCCAGGCCCTCGGCCATCAGCCCCTGGCCACGCCACTGGGGGAGCAGCCAGTAACCAACCAGGCCGGTACCCGCCGTTCGAGGGTGGCCGAGTTGGGTGAGCACGATGGCCCCCAACAGCTCGTCGGTATGCCGGTCGGCCAGGGCCCACTGGATGGTGTGGCCCTCGGCAGCGGCGCAGCGTTGCTCAGTGAGCCACGCGGCATACCGGTCGCGTGTGGGCATCCCGCGGGTGAGGAAGCGGGCCGCGCGAGGGTCCCTGGCCTCGGGCAGGAACGGCTCGTCAGCCTCGCGGAACTCGCGCAACCGGACCCGGTCGCCCTCGATGGTAGGCACGTGGAGCCACGGAGCCCGCGGACGCATCGGCTCGTCGTGCCGCAGGGTGGCGTGCCACATGTCCCGGGGGCGACCGGCGTAGTCCAAGCCGTTGCCCCGGACGGTGACTGGGGTGTCGAAGCCGCAGGTCCACGCGATCCGTCGGGAGGGCCAGTTGCCGACCTCGGCTCGCCATTGGACGACCTCGACCCCGTGCGCGAAGGCCCAGCCGACCACGAGCCGCACCGCGCGGGACATGACACCGGCACCGCGGGCGTCGGGGTGCAGCGCGAACCCGACCTCGCACCGACCTGACGAACGGTCAAACAGGCCGAGCGTGCCCACATAGGTCCCGTGCTGATCTCGGATCGCCCACTCCTGCCGACCGTCCGGGTCTCGCCATCCGTCGGCCACCCGGCTGAGGAACTCGGTGGCGTGCTCGGGCAGATACGGGCTGGGCACCGGCACCCACCGCTGCATCTCGGGGCTGGCACACTGCGCCACGATCCGGGCCGCGTCGTCAGGCCGGTGTGCCCCGATGGTGATGACGCCATCGGTGAGAACCGGCACGCACTCGGGATAGTCGGGGCGGTGGGGGGTCGTCCCCGAGGTGGCAGGGTCGGTGGCGTCGACGGGAAGGGGCGCGGACGGCATACCCCCAGCCTGGCGACCAGGTATGCCGTCCGGCAACCCGATTCGGCGGCCTTGCCCACGACCCGGCCCACGACCCCGCCCGGCGGCCGGCCCGGTGGCCGGCCCGGTGGCCGGCGTCCGAGAGCCGGGTCGGGCCTGCGCGATGGCGGGTGTTTCGTCATACTGGCGCGGTGTCCGATCCCGAACAGCCGTCATCGTCCCGCCCAGCGGGCCGGCACCGGGCCCGGCCCACTGGAGACAGGGGGATCGAGGTCACGACAGGCGTCAACGGTCCCAGCGTGACGCGCAGAGTGGCCGTAGCGGCCTTCGGCGGGGCCCTCGTCGGGGGGCTCGTCGAGTTGCTCACCGATCGGACGGACCCCGCACCGAACATCGGGTTGACCTCAAGGGCCCCCGCACCGACCCCGAGCACGACGGGCACCAGTCCGCGGACCCAGCCGACGGTCACCACGACCAAACCGACCGCGCCCACCTCGGTCTCGCCGACGTCGGCGCCGACCCCCGTTCCTCCCGCCGGACCGGCCGTGTTCGCGGCCGCCGAGGCCCTGGCCGCCGAGCTGACCGCGCTGCCGCGCACCAAAAACGTCGCCTTCGGTGTTGGTGTGCTGGACGCCGTGACCGGTCGGCGCTTTGTCTTCGAGACCGGATCGCCGTTCGAGATGGCCAGCACGGTCAAAGTCGACATCCTCGTGGCGACCTACCTGCGCGCCAGGGACGCACGTCGCGATCTCACGGCTTCCGAGAAGAAGCTTGCGTCGGCGATGATCCGTAGTTCCGACAATGCCGCCGCCAGCACCCTGTTCCGGGCGGCCGGCCGGGCTGCCGGACTGACGAAGACCTACCAACGCATGGGGATGACCGCAACCACCGCGGCATCCGCGTGGGGCCTGACCAAGACCACGGCCGGTGACCGGCTCATCGTGCTCGATGCTCTCGCCCGCGGTGGCGGCGCGCTGTCAGCTGCCGATGGCAGCGAAATCTTGGCCCTCATGCGCTCGGTCGCTGCCGATCAACGGTGGGGGATCGGAGGCGTCGACCAGGCAGGGGAGACCGTCGCCGTGAAGAACGGGTGGCTGCCGCGAGACAACCAGGCCGGTCGCTGGATCGTGTCCACGTCGGGGCTGCTCACTGGTGGCTCGACCGACCTGCGTCTGGCCGTGTGTAGCCGCGGCCACTCGAGCCAGGCCATCGGGATCGACTTCGTCGAGACGGTGCTGCGCACGGCTCGCGAGACCTTGGGGGTGTGAGCCCGGCTGGCGAGGACGTGATGGCGTGGCTGTGATTCGGAACCGGTCCCGGCAGGGAGGCGTTGGTGAGGTGACCCGCGACCTCGGGGACTACCCTGGGTATTCGGCTCGTGTCTGGCTCTGTTCTGGCTCGGCCGAGCCCACCCCCGTTCGTCGTCCGAGGAGTTCCTGTGGCCAAAGTGTTCGAGAAGTTGCTGCGTGCCGGCGAGGGCCGGGTCGTCAAGCGGCTCGAAGCAGTGGCCGCTCAGGTCAACGTTCTCGAAGACGATTTCGAGAAGCTGACCGACGCAGAGCTGCGGGCCGAGACCGACACCTTCAAGCGGCGCCTGGCCGACGGTGAAGCACTGGACGCACTGTTGCCCGAGGCGTTTGCCGCCGTGCGCGAAGCCTCGAAACGGACCCTGGGCAAGCGGCACTTCGACGTTCAGTTGATGGGTGGGGCCGCGCTGCACCAGGGGAACGTCGCCGAGATGCGCACCGGAGAAGGCAAGACCCTGGTGGCCACCTTGCCGTCGTATCTCAACGCATTGGCCGGCAAGGGCGTGCACGTCATCACGGTCAACGACTACCTCGCCGAATACCAGTCCGAGCTCATGGGGCGCATCCACCGCATGCTCGGCCTGGAGACCGGCTGCATCTTGGCGTCGATGACTCCCGACCAGCGCCGGGCCGAATACGCCAAGGACATCACCTACGGGACGAACAACGAGTTCGGCTTCGACTACCTGCGTGACAACATGGCCTGGAGCACTGCCGAACTGGTCCAACGCGGGCATCATTTCGCCATCGTCGACGAGGTCGACTCGATCCTCATCGACGAGGCCCGCACTCCGCTGATCATCTCCGGGCCGGCCGACCAGGCGACCAAGTGGTATGTCGAGTTCGCCAAGATCGCGCAGCGGCTGATCCGTGGCGAGTTGGAGTCGGGTGAGGGCGATTACGAGGTCGACGAGAAGAAGCGGACAATTGGCGTCCTCGAACAGGGGATTGCCAAAGTCGAGGATCTGCTCGGCATCGACAACCTCTACGAATCGGTCAACACCCCGCTGATCGGCTTCCTCAACAACGCCATCAAGGCCAAGGAACTGTTCAAACGGGACAAGGACTACGTCAATATGGACGGTGAGATTCTCATCGTCGACGAGCACACCGGCCGGATGTTGCCGGGGCGGCGCTACAACGAGGGGATGCACCAGGCCATCGAGGCCAAAGAGGGCGTCGAGATCAAGAACGAGAATCAGACCCTCGCGACGATCACCCTGCAGAACTACTTCCGGATGTATTCCAAGCTCGCTGGTATGACAGGCACGGCCCAGACCGAGGCTGCCGAGCTCAACTCCATCTACAAACTCGGGGTCATCACCATCCCCACCAACATGCCGATGATCCGCGCAGACCAGGCCGACCTGATCTACCGCACCGCCGATGCCAAGTTCGACGCGGTCGTCGAGGACATCGTCGAGCGGCATGCCCAGGGCCAGCCCATCCTCGTCGGCACCGTGTCCGTGGAGAAGAGCGAGCACCTGTCCAACCTGTTGCGTCGCCGCGGGGTGCGTCACGAGGTGCTCAACGCTAAGCAGCACGCTCGCGAGGCGGCCATTGTTGCCGAAGCCGGCCGGCTCGGCGCGGTGACCGTTGCGACCAACATGGCCGGGCGCGGCACGGACATCATGCTCGGCGGCAATTCTGAGTTCCGGGCCATTCAGGAGCTCAAGCGGCGCGGACTGGACCCTGAGGAGACTCCGCAGGAATACGAGGACGCCTGGGATGAAGCTCTCGCTGCCGCCGAGGCTGCCGTCGCCAAGGAACACGACGAAGTCAAGGACCTCGGCGGGCTCTATGTCCTGGGCACCGAGCGGCACGAATCGCGGCGCATCGACAACCAGCTGCGTGGTCGCTCCGGACGTCAGGGTGACCCGGGGGAGTCGAGGTTCTACCTGTCCCTCCAGGACGACCTCATGCTCCGCTTCAACGCTGGCATGGTCGACCGGGTCATGCAGACTGCGCGCATCGAGGACAGCGTGCCCATTGAGTCCAAGATCGTCAGCCGCTCGATCGCCGGCGCCCAGAGCCAGGTCGAGGCCCAGAACTACGAGATCCGCAAGAACGTTCTCAAGTACGACGACGTTCTCAACCGCCAGCGCCAGGTCATCTATGCCGAGCGGCGTCGGGTCCTCGAGGGTGCCGATATTCAGGAGCAGATCCGCCACTTCGTCAACGACGTCGTGGCGGCGTACGTCTCCTCCGCGACGGCCGAGGGCTACGCCGAGACCTGGGATCTAGACCAGTTGTGGACTGCGCTGCGCACCCTGTTCCCGGTGTCCATCACCGTCCAGGACGTGGCCGACCGTGCCGGTGGCCGGACCTCGATCACCCGTGAGGTGCTTCTTGAGGAGTTGACCAGCGATGCCCACCATGCCTACGACGAGCGCGAGGCACAGCTGGGCCAGGAGAACATGCGCGAGATCGAGCGCCGAGTGGTCATGTCGGTCCTAGACCGCAAGTGGCGTGAGCACCTTTACGAGATGGACTATCTCCAGGAGGGCATCGGTTTGCGGGCGATGGCCCAGCGCGACCCACTCGTGGAATACCAGCGTGAGGGCTTCCAGCTGTTCGAGGCGATGATGGACGGCATCAAGGAGGAGTCGGTCGGCTTCCTGTTCAATGCGCCGGTCGAGATCCAGCAGACTCCCGAACCGGCTCCGGCCCCCCGGCCCGTGCGGGTGAGTGACCTGGTCAAGGGTTTGGCCGGCTCGGGTGCACCCGTCCAGGATGCCGCGGATAGCGACCTGTCGGACGACCTGGATGACGAGGTGGGCGAGGACGACGAGGACGGTATGCCGTCCGCCTCCGACCCGCTCGCTGGCACAGCCTTCTCTCGGGCAACGCCTGGCGTCACCGTCAAGGGGCTGGAGCCGAGCCGGCAATCGGCCCGACTGCACTATTCGGCGCCGAGCGAGAGCGGTGCGGTCGAACACCGTGACGTGGAAGCGGACGGCGGGTCGGTCCCGAACACCGGGGGCTACCGTCGGCCGACGCCGCGCAGGTCCAGCAAGAAGGCGCGCCGCCGCGGCAAATAGGTCAGCCGATCGACAGCTCGCTGACCACCCACCTGCGATCGAGGCCGATCAGGCGTAAGGCCAAGGCCCGAACTCGATCGTGGTGGACCACGACGGCAGCGGCCTCGACGACGCCGGTGGCCGGCTCTTGAACTCTCACCTTGACCACAACTGCCGGACGCCGCGACGATGGACCGCGGCGGGCGGCCACCGCCGAGCGGCGGCAGAGCGCGGCATACACTCCCGGTGACGTCCAGCGGCTGACCTGCGTGGGCGGACGCAATCCGGCCATCACCTCGACCAGGGCCTGGGCGAGACTCGCGACCACCGGGGTGGGCTCGGGAAGTGCACCATGGTCGGTATGGCGCCGATGAGTGCCGAGGTCGGCGTCCGCGAGGAAGTCCAAGGCCAGGGGGTCCTGGTGATAGCGGGGCTCGCGCCCGGAAAGCGCCTCGTCCGCGGAGAGCACCGGGGGTTCGCAGGCCGGCACCGGCTGGACGTGGACGCGTCGACCGTTGGCAACCAAAGGCGAGGTCATCGGAGGGCCTCGCTCACTCGCGCATGAGTGGAGGGTCCGGCTGAGGAGTTGGGTGCCACCAGTCGCTGGCCCGGGCGCAGGCGAGCGGGATCCGCCCCGATGACGGCGCGGTTGGCGGCATACCAGCGTGGCCACTCGGCAGCGATGGCGGCCGGAGTTGCGCCGGGGCCCAGATGACCCTCGGCGATGTCCCACAGGGTGTCTCCGCGCCGGACGACGTGGGTCTCGACACCGTCGTGGTCTTTGCGTGGCAGGCGCTCGAGGGCCTCGATAGACGGTGCCGTCGGCGTCGACGGCTGAGGCGGCCGGCTCGGGACGAAGCCTGGCTCGAGATTCGAACCGCCGGATGTGGTCGAGGAAGGGGCTGACAGGGCTGACGGGGGCGACAGGGCTGACGGGGGACGCGGGGGACCTGAAGGGATGTCCGAAGGCCGGAAGGCAGGATCGGGTGCCCTCGGCGGGGTGACATCGACCACTGCCGTGACGGCGGATGGTGCCTCCATGGTCAGGCCAACCGTTGAGTTCGTGGCCGGGGCGCATCCGGCGGCGATAGCGCTCCCCGCGGCGAGCGCGACGACTCGAGCGATGAGCAGGGGAGTGATCCGGGCAGCCAACCTCCCGGCGACATCGCCGAGAGCTCCCGGAAGTGCGCTGAGAGCTGCCGCGATCGTGGCAAGCCCGAGCCAGGCCGAGAGTAGGGCGCCCACCGCGCCGATGAGGACGAGAAGGACCTCGGCAGGGTCCCCGGGCGTCGACCGGAAGGCCGCCTGCCAACTGACCCGCGCCACGCTGGCGAACGCGGCGACCGATCCACTGCACCCGGTGAGGGCGACCACGGCAACGAGTCCGGCGCGCCGAGGTCCGTACGTCGTGATGTCCATGCTGACCCTCAAATCATACGAATGATGTCGTTTGCTTATGTTTGACGACGTTCGCACCTGTTGTCAACTGGTTGAGTCGGGGAGTGCTGGGCCCACAGGATGTGAGAATGGAGGCGTGCGCTGGGAGCGGCTGTTCGAGGACCTGCAAGCGCAGCTCGAGGCGGAGTCCGATTCCGAGCTGGCAGGCGAGGTCTCCGACCGCACCCGTCGGGAGCGGGCCCTGCTGGGGTTACACGAGAGATTTGCGGCCATTAGGTCCGTTGGCCCGGTCACGGTCGAGGTCCGGGGCCTGGGAGTTCTGGTTGGCCAGGTTGCCGACGTCGGCGCGGACTGGGTCTTGATCACGGCCCAAGCGGCCCACAGCGTGCTGCTGCCGTTCGCGTCCGTCCGGGGCGTGCTGGGGCTCGCTGGACGGATTACCCCGGCCGGGACCGTGGCCAAGGGGTTCACCCTCGGAGCAGCCCTGCGAGCGGTGAGCCGGGACCGGGCCGTGGTGACGATTGTCGACGCCGAAGGGGGTCGGCGCTGCGGGACCATTGATGCGGTGGGGCGGGACACCCTGGACCTTGCTGAACATCCCGCCGACCTGCCCCGCCGACCCGAGCATGTCACGGACACGCGCACCATTCCGTTCGCGGCTGTGGCGGCGATCATCCGGGTCTGAGAGGGCCCGGTCGGGCTTGAGCAGGGCTGACGAGCGCGCGAGGTCAGACCCGCTCGTCGGCGACCTCGTCAGAACCTCCGCCGAGGGGGTGGGACTCGACGAAGTCCCGCGTGGCGGCATACATGCGCTGGATGTAGTCCTCTAACTGGCTGGTCTCCACTCGCCACTGGCCGCGGCCGCCCACTTTGATGGCGGGTAGGTCGCCCGAGCGCACGAGGGCGTATGCCTGTGCCGAGGAGATATTGAGCACCTCGGCGACGTCGGCCAATTGGAGAAACCGCGGCGGCATGAGGCGAGTCTAGGTGCTGACGTCCCCAGCTTCCCGACTTATCCACAGCGTCCGGGTGTTGTCCACAATCTCGAGGTCGTGGGTTGGGGCAATCCCCGTCAAGGGCGACAATAGCGCCATGAGTTCGCATGGGGGGCAAACCGGACCGCTCAGCGGCGTCCCGGCAACCCGGCTGCAGCGACCGTCTTGGCGAAACAGTCGACTTCTCGTGGGAGTCGTACTCGTGCTGCTGGCCACGGCGCTGGGGGCCAAGGCGATTTCTGCCGCTGACGACCGATTTCCTCGGTATGCCGCTGCAGCGACGCTCAAACCCGGCGACCGCCTCGATGCGGCTGCCGTTGTTCGGGTTGCCGTGCTGCTCGACGATGCGGTCGCGCCCTATCTGTCCGCCGAAGGTCCGCTGCCCTCGGATGGCTATGTCGTGCGCGAGATCCGGGCCGGCGAGCTGATCCCAGTCTCAGCGGTCGGGACGAAGGCTGACGTCGGAGTCCAACCGGTGACGGTTCGCGTCGACGCCGATTCGGCAGCCGGTCTGGTCGCGGGGTCGGTCGTCGATGTGTGGGTGAGTCCGCGTGACCCCGCCTCAGCCCAGGAGCGCTACTTGGCGTCCCAGATCGGCCTCCAGGCTGTCACGGTCGCGTGGATCCCCCAGGATCAGGGATCCTTCGGTGTGTCGGCGAGCTCGTCGGCCATTGCCCTGCTCGTGCCGAGCGCTGAGGTGCAACAACTCATCGCGGCCCAGGACGCCAGATCTCGGTTGACCCTGGTGCCCATTCCCGGCTCGTTGCATGGCCGCAGCCAATGACCGGCGCGACGCCCTCGGTCCTCAGTGCGGTTTCGATGAAGTGGGACGGCCCTGTCGTCGCGGCCATCGCCGCCTCGCGACACCTGACGATCGCTCGTCGGTGTGCGGACCTGGCCGAGTTGCTCGCGGCTGCCGCGTCGGGTCTGGGCCAGGTCGCAGTGGTCTCGGCCGGGCTGCGGGGCTTGACGTTGTCGTCGATCACGTCGTTGCGCGACCTCGGAGTCCCTGTCGTCGGGCTGGCCGACCCCGACGATGACCACGGCGAACGACGGCTGTGGCAACTCGGGGTCCACGCGGTCGTGTCCGCCGCGGCACCAGGGGACCGCCTCGTCGCCGCCCTGCTGGAGGCCCTCCACGGGACGCCCGCTCAGCCTCAGGTCGCACCGACCGCGTCCGGGCTCGGTGGCTGGGTGCCCATCCTGGGTGACCAGGACGGCGTGGCCGGGCCAACCAACCTCGCCGCCGCCGCCGGCGTCGAGCCCGAGCTCGACGTCGCATCGCTCCCGGACTCACCGGGACGCATTCTGGCCGTCTGGGGACCGATCGGCTCCCCGGGACGCACGACGGTCGCCGTCAACCTCGCGGTGGAGTTCGCCTTGTTGGGCCGCCACGTCGTGCTCGTCGATGCCGACACGTATGGCGGATGCGTTGCGCAATCGCTGGCGATGCTCGACGAGGCTCCCGGAGTGGTTGCCGCCGCGCGTGCGGCTGAGCAAGGATCCCTCGACGTCCAACACCTGGCTCGGCTTGCCCTCGAAGTGCGCCCCGGCGTGCGGGTCCTCACTGGACTGCCCAAGGCCGAACGGTGGCCAGAACTGCGGGAAGCTGCCGTCGAGAGAGTTCTCCAGGTATGCCGCTCACTCGCCGAGATCGTCGTCGTCGACACGGGCTTCTGCCTTGAGGACGACGAGGAGCTCAGTTATGACACTCAGGCGCCTCGGCGAAACCAGGCGACCCTCACGGCGCTGCGTTGCGCGGACGCCGCGGTGGCCGTCGGGGGATGTGACCCGGTGTCCCTTCAGCGGCTGGTGCGCGGACTGCAGGAGTTGGGGACGGTCCGTGCACCCGTGCCCGCCGTTGTCGTCAACCGACTTCGATCAGGGCCCGTCGGGCCCGATCCGGCTCGGCTCGTCACCGATGCACTGGCTCGGTTCGCCGGGGTAGCCGACGTCCACACCATCCCTGACGATCCGGTGGCCTTGGACGCAGCCCTAGGTTCGGGGAGGGCTCTGGCGGAGATATCCCCTGGGGTGCCGGCGCGGAAGGCCATCGCGTCTTTGGCAGCCGAGCTGGACCGCCGCCTGCGGCCGGCCGAGCCGGGGGTCAGTGGGGCCGGGCCGGGCAGGCATGCACGTCGGGTCGGCCGGGCCGGGACGCGGGCTTCTGCTGCGGGCCGTCGTTGGCGTTGGGCTCGTCGCTGAGCCGACTCTCGGGCACCAGAGGGTCCACCGCGGATCTGACAGGATGGTCCGGTGGCAGACCGGTTGACCTCGATGGATACGTCCTTCCTCTACATGGAGGACCGGGCGACCGTCATGCACGTCGGCGAAGTCCTGGTGCTGGACCCGCCGGAGGGCCGACTCGACCACGACCGACTGCTCGCCTTGTTCGCCCAGCGCATCGCCCAGTTGCCCCGCTATCGGCAAAAGGTTCGCTGGGTCCCCGGCAACCTGGCCAACCCAGTCTGGGTCGACGACGAGAATTTCGACCTCACCTACCATGTTCGGCGCGCGGCACTGCCCAAACCTGGCAACGACGCCCAACTGGAGGAGTTTGTCGCCCGGGTGCAACCCCGATCCCTGGATCGGGGTCGCCCGCTCTGGGAGGCCTACATCGTGGAAGGGCTCGAACACGGTCGGGTGGCCATCGTCACCAAGACCCATCATGCCCTCGTCGATGGTGCCCATCCCCTGGACATTGGTCAGCTCCTGGTCACCGACACGCCCGGCTGGGAGAAGCCGCCGCCCGATCTCTGGCGTCCGCGGCATACGCCCAGCGACCTGAGTCTGCTCACCTCCGCGGTCGTCGACTCGGTCAAGGGACCGCGCGCGCTGCTGCGCTCGGTGCGCGGAGGGTCCCAGGAGCTGTTCGACTTCGGCGGTCGAGTGCTCTCAGGGGTGGGGTCGCTGGTGTCCACGGTGGCCCGGGGAGCCGCCAGCCCCGCGCCGACCTCGCCGCTCAACGCCCACGTCGGCCAGGCGCGACGGTTCGTCATGGTCGGCACCGACCTCGCGGCATACCGGCAGGTGCGCCGCCGCCTGTCCAAGGGGCCGCACGCCGACGACGTCTCGATCAACGACATCGTCCTGGCGTGCATCGCCGGTGCCCTGCGCACCTGGCTGCTCACCCGCGGCTCGCCGGTCCACTCGACGACGGTGGTCCGGGCGCTCGTCCCAGTCAGTGTCGAAGACGACACGGGCCAGGGGCTGCACCAGCTGGCTGCCTGCTTGGTCGACCTGCCCGTCGGCGAGCCCGCCGCCTCGATGCGGTTGCATCAGATCGCCTTCCTCACCAGGCAGCAGATCGCCGGCGGGCGCGCAGTCGGTGCCGACCGGCTCGTCGGGCTGGCCGGCTTCGCGCCGCCGACCCTGCACGCCATGGGGGCGCGCCTCGGCAGCGACATGTCCAAGCGCCTCTTCAACCTCATCGTCACCAACGTGCCCGGTCCGCAGTTCTCCCTGTATGCCGGCGACGCCCGCCTGCTCGCGACCTACCCCGTGATCCCGCTCGCCAAGGGTCAAGCCTTGGCCATCGGGTTGACCTCCTATGACGGAGGCGTCTATTACGGCCTCAACGCCGACCGCGACGCGATGCCCGATATCGAGGTGCTCGGTCAAGGGATCGCCGATGCGCTCGCTGAACTCGCCGACACGGGGGACCCCGGGGACAACGGGAACACCGGGAGCACCGGGAACACCGGGAACACCGGGAACACCGGGAGCACCGAGGACGCCGGGGCATGACGCGTCGAGCCCTGGTCCTCGGCGGCGGGGGAGTGCTGGGGGCGGCGTGGACCGTCGGAGCGCTGACTGCCCTGGAGGAGCAATTGGGTGTCGACGCGCGGGAGTTCGACGAGTTCGTCGGCACGTCCGCCGGATCGGTGTTGGCGGCCCTGCTCGCCTGTGGCGCCGGAGTTGCCCAACTGCGCGAACACCAGCTCGGTGGGGCGATCACCGAGGGGCCTTTGACGGGTTTCCACTACGACCACGACAACGCGGCGGGGCGCTCTCGACCCACCCGACCACGGGCCGCGTTGGGGGCCCCAGCCGTCGTCCGGCGGGGACTGAGCGGCTTGCGACGGTTGCCCCCCACCACCGTCATCTCGTCCTTTCTCCCGCTGGGCACGGGTCGGCTCGACCGGGTTGGCGCGCTCATCCGGCACGTGGCGCCAACGGGGTGGGCCCCGCGCTCGGGCTTGACGGTGGTGGCAGTCGACTACGACGCCTCTGAGCGAACAGCCTTTGGTCGCGAAGGTTTTCCCGAGGCCGACCTCGCCGACGCGGTGATGGCCTCCTGCGCCATTCCCGCTTGGTATGAACCGGTGACCATCGCCGGCCGCCGCTATGTCGACGGCGGGGCGTGGTCATCGACGAACATCGATCTCGTGGCCGGGCTCGGGGTCGACGAGGTCTATGTCCTTGCTCCCGCGGTCACCTTCGACCCGGACACGCCGACGCGCGCGATGACCCGGTTGGAACGCCGCTGGCGGGCGCGGGTCACTCGACGGGCCCTGCGCGAGCTGACGACCGTGCACGGCGAGGGCACCCAGGTCACTGTGCTCGGGCCCAGCAGCGCCGACCTGGAAGTCATGGGCCATAACGCCATGGCTGCGGCTCGGCGGATCGGGGTGCTGCAGACGTCGCTGCACACCTCACGCGTGTCGCTGCGGGACCCCCATCACATGGAGTTCGATGGCGGGCACGTCCCAGGCGAGCCGGATCACCCTGATGCGGTCACCGCATATACCTCGACGGACCTCCCCGAGCCCATTCGTCGGTCGGGCACGGTGAGCGCGCGGGCGGCATACCGACGACTGCGGCGCACAGAGGAGCATCGGTGAGCCGCGTTCGGGTCTACCTACCGCTCACCGAGGCCGAGTTGAGCGCGCTTGCCGCCGGGCAGGATCTCTCCCCGCGCCCGGCGTATGCCGTCACCGTGCGCCTGGCCAGCCAATCCCCTGGCGCCGACGTCGAGGAGCTGGAGTACGCCGCCTTCGTGGACGCTGCGGCTGCCGCCTCGCGGCGCCGGACCGCTGCCCAGGCCTCGGGGGGCGGCGACCTGGGGCGTCGGTCCACCAAGAGGGTGGTGGCGGCGGCCGACGTAGCCCCGGAAGCGGTCACCGAACCGGCCCTGCCCGAGGGCCGAACCGCGGCCGAAGTGATCCTCACCAGCGCCGTTCCACTTCGAGCCCTGGCCTCGTTGCACGTGGACGAACAACCGGGCAGCACCGTCGACGCGGACCTGCTCTGGTACGACGCCAGTGAGGTGCTCACCGTGCTGCAGTTGTTGTCCTGACCGCCCGGGCGCCGTCCTCGATCGCCTCGACCAACGCGCTCGGCAGGGTCGTGTAGTCGGGCACGGTGCTGGCCCACGCGAGGAAACGTTCGCGCTGGATTGGCGTCATCTGGGCCAACGGCAGCGGCATGCCGTCCGATCCGCAGAACGCGGGACCCGGATGGGCGCGCAGCCAATCGAGCGGGTCGTGCTGGGCATCCCACCACCCGCCGACGCTGACCAGGTCGAAACCGAGGGCGCGCACCGCGGCTTCCACCCGGGCTCGTTCGACATCGGCCGCCTTATCGGTGCGTTGGGCGTTGTCCATCGTGGCTTCGCCATACCCGATGCGTTGGACGCTCGTGCGCACCAGCCCAAGGACGAGGGTCGCCACGATGCCGGGCAGATTGCGCTTCAGGGCGTTGGGCAACTGGATATAGGAGGTGATCTTGTCGACGAGGGCACGACGTTCGGCCACCGCGGCGTCCGCGCCGACCTGCACCTGCACGACGGCCTGTCGAGCCGATTCGACGACGAAGCCGGTCACCTGCCCCAGCCGCACGATCGCCGCGTCGCGTTGGGCTGCGTCCCGGGAGTTCAGCGCACCGGCCAGTTCGGTGCTGTGGGCCCCGATCAGTGCGGTGAGCACGAGCGCCAGCGCCGGTGCTCCGGCCGTGGGAACGGTGCCTGGGACGACCCCGTCCTTGCCCAGTTCCCCCAGCAGGGCTGCCAGCCGCGACCGGTTGAGCAGCCTCACGCTCCAGCCGTCCTCGGCGGCGACCGCCCACGGGTGCCCAACCTCGTCATCCTCGGGCCAGGTCCTCGGATCCGCCGGGTCGTTGATCGCGGCCCAGACGGCATCGGGGTGGCGCGCCAGGAGGTCGGCCAGGACCGAGCGCAGTCCCTGCAGATGGCGGTCGGCAGCTAGCAAGCTCGGCGCTTCGAGGCTCGCCAGATGTTCGGCGACGGCCGAGAAGCCGTCGAGGGCGGCTCCGGCAATCGACGTCGACTGTTCGTCGGTGCCCACGGCGGTCTTCCGCAGCACGTCGGCGAGGATGCTGGTGGCCGCTGTCGGCGCCTGACCAACAGCCCGGAGCAGTCGATCGCCGGCCAGATAGCGGACCACTGGTTGCCCGTCCCCAAGCCGGGCGGTCAACAGCGCGGTCGCCGCCGTGGAGTCCTCACGCACTGCTCGCAGGAGCACCTCGACCGGGTCGATTCCGTCAGCCGGGCTGCGCACGGCCCACGGGCCTCGGGCCGGCGGCGGGATGTTGGGGGCGAGTCGGTCAGCGTCCACGAGGGCGGTGCCCACAATCGCAGCGTATGCCGTGCCCGGGCCCATCCCCGGATCGGCCCGGATCGCGCGATCCATCAGGATGGCCTGGGCAGTGAAGCCCGTGAACGGTGGGTCGTAGACACGCTCACCGACCTGCGCGCTGCCCATGTTGGCCAGTTCAGCGAGCCAGCCGGTTCGCCACCTGTCCAGCCGGGCAGCACTGCCGGCGTCGAGTGCCACCCCGGCGTCGGCGTTCGCGGCGGTCATCAGGGCAGTCCCGAGCACGATCAAGGCCGGTTCGGCCTCGGCCGACCAGTCGGCGCGCTGGTGGACAACCGAGTAGACGTGGGCGAGCAGCCGTTCGACGAACCGCCCCAGGGACGCGGGGTCCATCGCCTCCATGAGCGCCTGGGCGACGAACGGATCACCGGCCCGCACGCCCAGGGCCGCGATGTGTCGGGCTTGGGGGGAGCTCCACGCACCGACTGGACGACCCGAACCGGCGACGAGGGCGGCGACGAGGGCGCGGGCTTCGGCCAGCCGCACAGCGCCTTCGGTCAGTGGCAGCCGGGCCAACAACGCGACCCTGACGGGGTCGTCCGTGCCGCCGGGCAGGGTGCGGACGAAACCCCAGACGCACGCGGCGGCGTCGCCTGCGGCCGCCTCGACCGAGCGCAGGATGGCGGTATGCCGGGTGCGCAGGTCCGCCTGCAGACTCGCCCACTCCTGGTCGGCCATCCGTTGGGTAGCGGCGATCGACGGTGCGCCAAGGCCGCTGGCCAGGAGCACCGGATCGAGGCTCGCGAGCGCGTCATGGCGTGCCTGTTCACGACGGCGAGCCCCGCTGTCCCACTCTTGGGCCAGCGAGGCCACCCGCCGGTGGGCGTCTCGAAGGATCGCGGCATACCGCTGCAGGGCAGCGACGACCGGACCGAGAGCCGCGCCCACGGTGGTGCATTCTGCGCCCACCGTCGCCGCTTCGTCCCGGGCGCACTCGAAGGCGGGCCCGCGCCATGACCGGGCCAGGCCCCAGCCGTGGGCACCGTCGCGAGCGGTCGTGGTGTCCTGGACCCGGGCAGCTACGAGGGCGAGGTGTTGGGCCGCCTGGCTCAGCTGGTCTGGGTTGCCAGCTGGCGGGCTCAGGACGGCGCGAGAGGCAGTCATCCGAGGATCCGCCGCCCCATGACCGCCAATCGGTCCTCGGCATCGGCATAGAGCGCACTGGCCGTCCCGAGGCCCGCGGCCAGGGTGTCGCATGCCTCGGCCAGGGTGGCGATCGTCATGCTGCCTCGGTCGCCGAGTGCCTGACATGCCGCGGACAACGAGGGCTGGCCAGCGGCCGCACTCCCGCAGCTGCCAGCGTCGGACAGCAGCCGGGCGAGGACCCGCAGGGTCGGCCCGTCACCGGACATCCCCTGCGCGGCCGCCGACAACTCCTCTGGTGTGACTCGCACGTACATGGCGGCAGGCTAGACGCCCCGTCGACTCGAGGTCAGAACTTATCCACAGGTGAGGTCGGCCGACCGGCCCGGCGCAGCCAACCACACTGCCGAGTCCGGTCCCAACCTGCCCGAGACGGTGAGAGGTGCAGACTGGCACAGCACCCCCCCAGCGGCCGGGAGAGCCACGGAGACAGGCCCGAGGTTGACCACGACGAGCACGCCGGAGTTCTCGAAGGCCAGCACGTCTGCGCCCGGCCACCCGCCCCGGCCCGAACGGCGCGGGTATCGCCACGTCACCGTGCCACGCCCGAGGCGGTGCCGGCGGCGTGTCGCCAGCGCAGCCCGATACAGCTCGAGGGTCGACCCGGGCACCCCGGCCTGGAGGTCGGCGGCATAGTCAACGAACTCGGGCGGCTGGGGCAGCCAGCTGGCGCCGGTGGGGGAGAAGCCGAAGGCGGGCGCGTGCGCCGACCATGGGAGCGGCACTCGGCACCCGTCACGGCCCGCGTGGGCGTGCTCGGTGCGCACCCACACCGGGTCTTCGCGCAGGTCGTCAGGCAGTTGGGTATGTTCGGGCAACCCGAGCTCTTCACCCTGATAAAGGTATGCCGCCCCCGGCAGCGCCAGCATGAGCAGCGTCGCCGCCCGGGCCCGCCGCAACCCCAGGGCCCGGTCGGGCTGTGGGTCAACCGCCCGGATGCCGCCTGTCACGGGTCCGGGATCGGCCGTCCCCAATCGGCTGGCGTGCCGGACGACGTCATGGTTGGACAGCACCCACGTGCTCGGGGCGCCGACCGCGCCCATCGTCCGCACCTGCGCATCGATGACCCGGCGCAGGTCCGTCGCGTCCCAACGGCAACCCAGGAAGTCGAAGGCGAATCCCTGATGCATCTCGTCAGGGCGCAGATATCGGGCCATGCGCTCGGGAGGGCTGACCCAGGCCTCCGCGCAGAGCACCCGGTCGGGCGGTCCGTAGGACTCCAGCAGCCGGCGCCACGCGGCATACACCTCGTGCACGCCGTCCTGGTCCCAGAAGGGGCTGGCATGCGTCGGGAGGGTCGCGAGCTCCTCCGGCGTCCGCGTGAGGTCGGGCAGCCCCGGCGCCTTGAACAACCCGTGGGCGACGTCGACCCGGAAGCCGGCCACTCCGCGGTCGAGCCAGAAGCGCAGCACCGACTCGAACTCGGCCCGCACGTCCGGACAGGTCCAGTCGAAGTCGGGCTGATGGACATCGAAGAGGTGCAAATACCATTGGCCCGGTCGGGCGTCCGGCTCGACGATCCGGGTCCAGCCCGGGCCGCCGAAGCCCGATCGCCAGTTGTTCGGCGGCAGTTCGCCCTCGGCGCCGCGTCCGTCGCGGAACAGATAGCGAGCCCGCTCCGGTGACCCCCGTCCCGCTGCCACCGCCGCCTGGAACCACGGATGCTGATCGGAGGAGTGGTTGGGGACGAGGTCGACGAGCACCGCCAGGCCGAGTTCCCCGGCCCGGGCCAGGAGAGCGTCGACGTCGGCGAGCGTGCCGAAACGCGGATCGACGTCTCGATAATCGGCCACGTCGTAGCCCGCATCGGCCAGCGGCGACCGGTAGAACGGCGAGAGCCACAGCCCGTCGACGCCTAGCTCGGCGAGGTAGGGCAACCGGGCGGTCACCCCTGGGAGGTCGCCGGTGCCGTCACCGTCGGAGTCGGCGAAGGACCGCGGGTAGACCTGATAGATGACCGCGTCGCGCCACCAATCTCGCTCGCGGAGATGGGTGTTCACGTCAGGACGGCCCCGATTCGGGTTCGCTCACCGTCGGCTCGTCCTCCGGCGCGTTGACCAGCATGTATGCCGCCCGCACCAGATAGTCGACGAGCATCGCCTCCTGCTCGTGTTCCAAACCGAGGCCGGCGACCGAGGCGAGCATGTGCCGCAGCCAACGGTCGCGCTGCTGCGGGGTCACGGCATACGGGGCGTGCCGCATCCGCAGGCGCGGGTGACCGCGCTGCTGCGAGTAGGTGTTGGGACCGCCCCAATACTGCTCGAGGAACATCCGCAAGCGGACCTCGGCGGGACCGAGATCCTCCTCGGGATACATCGCCCGCAGCACCGGGTCACCGGCGACGCCGTCGTAGAAGCCCCGGACGAGGCGCACGAAGGTGTCGTGCCCGCCGACCTGGTCGTAGAAACTCACGTCAGGAGCGCTGCTCACCTGCTCACACCGTCCCACTCGTCCACGATCCGGACACGGGCGCCGCCATGGCGATCCCCGCCTGGTCCAGCGCGGCCTTGACGAGCATCCGCAGGTCGCGTTGGACGTCGAGGTGGACCGTTGGGAGGCATCTGGCGGATATCCGCAAAGTGATCGCACCGGCTGAGAGTGACTCGACGACGACCGCGGGCTCCTCGATGACCCGTTCGTCGCGTTCGGGCAGGCCAGCGAGTGCCGTGCCCAACACCTCGGTGACGTGTGTGACGTCGGCATCCAGGGCCAGCGGCACGGTGATCGCCGCCGTCGACCAGCCCTGGGATTGGTTGCCCACCCGCAGGATTTCTCCATTGCGGACATACCAGATCACCCCGTTGCGGTCCCTCAGCCGGGTCACCCGCAGGCTGACGTCCTCCACGACCCCGATGGCATCGCCGGTGTCGATGGTGTCGCCGACGCCATATTGGTCCTCGACGATCATGAAGATCCCCGAGAGGAAGTCCCGGACCAGGCTCTGTGCACCGAAGCCCAACGCGACGCCACCGACACCCGCTGAGGCTAGGAGCGGCGCCAGCGGCACCCCGAGGGTGGCCATGATGGTGAGGATGGTCAGGGTCGAGACGACGACCGTGACGACGCTGCGCAGCACCGAGCCGACGGTCTGGGTGCGCTGGACGTAGCGTTCATGGGCCAGACCGCTGGCCTGGGCCAGCATCGTGCCGGCCCGCCCCGGCAGGAGCCGGACGCGCTCTGCGTGCCGCTCGCTGGCCCGCCGTACTGCCGTGCCGATCACGCGGTGAAGCAACCAACGACCGACGACGGCGGCCACGAGAATGCCGAGGATCTGCAGCGGCGGCCCGACGAAGCGGTCCAGGGTCACCAGCCATTCGGTGGGGACATCGACTGCCCGGTATGCCGTCATGGGGCTTGGCGCTCCTGAGCGGCCACGGCGGTCTCGACGATTGCCAACTGTTCGATGACCAGCCGACGCAACCCGGCGGGAGCGTCGTCATGGTCGGCGAGCCAGGAGCGGGTCCGGTCGCGCAACTGCGCGTCGGCGATGTCCAGCGGGTAGAACTGCTTGACGCACCGCTCAGCGATCGCGTAGGAGCGGCTTGAGAAGACCGGCAGGAGCATCTCGTGGTAGCGCTCGACGAAGGGGCGCAGCAGCGCGGGGTCGTTGCAGCGCCGGAAGCCCCCGCCAATCGCCTCGACGGCGGCGTTGGTCTGGGTGTCGCTCTCGATGGCCAACGCCCAGGCGGCTTCCTTGGCGGCCGGTGTCGGCAGCGCCGCCCGAGCCTTGAGGGCCTGTTCGCGCCCCGCAACCGATGGGTCGCGTCGGGCCTCGGCGTCGATGTCCGCCTCAGCCACCCCCCCAGCTGAGGCCACCTGGGTGAGCAGGGTCCAGCGCAGATCCTGGTCGACGGACAATCCCGGGACGACGACGGTGCCCTCGAGGATGCCGCGCACTCGGGTGAGGTCGTCGGAATGCCGCGCCAGGGCGGCATACGCGACGACGAGCTGTTGCTGCTTGTCGCTGCCGGGCACAGACTTCTCGAGGCACTCGCGGATCACCGTGACGGCCTGATCGGCCACCTGCGGGCGCAGGGCCTCGGGCAGGAACCAGCGCACAGTCGCCAGCAGCATCGAGGGGATCTGCTTGGTCGTGCGCAGGATCGTGCGCAGGACGACAGTGTGTTCCTCGACCGGGATGACTCGCAGGAGCACCCCGGCGAACTCGGCCGGGGCCAACTTGCCGTCGCGCAACCGCTCCCAGAGGGCGCCGAGGACCAGGCTGCGAGCGAGACTGTCCTCGAAGGCGTCGATGTGGGCCAGCGCGGTCTGCAGCGACAGTGGGTCAAGGTCGAGTTTGGCGTAGGTGAGGTCGCCGTCGTTGGGCAGCACCAGGGCCGGGCGGGGGTGCCCGATCAGGGCGGGCACCTCGGTGCGGGGGCCGTCGACGTCGACCTCGTCGAAGCCCACCCGAGTCAACCGCCCGTCGAGCAGGTCGTAACGACCGATGCCGACCCGGTGCGGTCGCAGCGTCGGGTCTGGCCCGGACACCGTCTGAAGCATCGCAGCCCCGGTGATGATGCCCTCGGAGTCGGTCGTAATCTCCAAGCCCAAGGTGCTCGGACCGGAGGTTTGCAACCAGCGACGGGCCCAGTCGGACAGGTCACGCCCCGACGCGGCTTCCAACTCGACGAACAGGTCGCGCATCGTCGTGTTGCCCCAGGCGTGGGTGCGGAAGTAGCGACGCAAGCCCTCGCGGAAGGCATCCCGCCCGACGTAGGCGACCAGTTGCTTGAGGACCGAGCCACCCTTGGCGTAGGTGATCCCGTCGAAGTTCACCGCGACGTCGACAAGGTCGCGCATGTCGGCGTAGACCGGGTGGGTGTCCGCCTGCTGGTCCTGCTGATAGGCCCAGGTCTTCTCGTGGCTGTGGAAGGTCGTCCACGCATCGGCCCACTCGGTGGCTTCGGCCTGGCAGACCGAGGAGGCCCATTCGGCGAACGATTCGTTGAGCCACAGGTCGTCCCACCACTTCATGGTGACCAGGTCGCCGAACCACATGTGGGCCAGCTCGTGCAGGATGGTCAGCGCGCGGCGCTCGACGAGCGGCTCGGAGGCCTGGCCACGGAAGACATAGACGTCGGTGATCGTCACGCAGCCGGCGTTCTCCATCGCCCCGGCGTTGTATTCCGGCACGAAGAGCTGGTCGTACTTCGCGAACGGGAAGGCCCCGTCGAACTCCTTCTCGAAGAACAGGATTCCGGTCTTGGTGCAGTCGAAGAGGTTGTCGTAGTCGACGAACTCGGTGATCGACTTGCGCGCGAAGATGCCCATGGGGATCGTCGCGTCGCGCCCCTGCACGGAGTCCCACTGCACGGTGTAGGGACCGGCGCAGAGTGCGGTGATGTAGGAGGAGATCCGTGGCGTTGGCTCGAACGTCCACGTCGCGCGACCTTCGCCAGCCGGAACCGGCTGCGGGGCAGGCTGGTTGGAGACGACGACCCAGTGGTCGGGCACCGTGGCCGTGAAGGCGAAGGTGGCCTTGAGGTCGGGCTGCTCGAACACGGCATACACGCGCCTGCTGTCGGGGACCTCGAACTGGCTGTAGAGGTAGACCTCGTCGTCGACTGGGTCAACGAACCGGTGCAGACCCTCGCCGCTGTTGGTGTAGCGCCCAATGGCGTCCACGATGAGCACGTTGTCCGCGGCCAGCCCAGGCAACGCGATCCGGCTGTCGGAGAACACCTCGGCCGGATCCAGCGCCCGCCCGTTGAGGGTCACCGAGGTCACCGAGTCACCGACGAAGTCGATCCACGTGTCCGCGCCGGGCGTCCGCGCGGTGAAGCGCACCGTCGTCGTGGTGCGGAATGTGGTCGGCCCGGTGGTGAGGTCGAGCACCACCTCGTAGCGCTCGACGTGCAGCAGAGCGGCGCGGGTCGCCGCCTCGTCGCGGGTGAGGTTGGTGCCGGGCACAGGACGCTCCTTGGGGTGTGGTGGCGGGACGCAGGGGTATGCCGCGCGGCCGGGTCAGCGGTCCGCGCGGTGCTTGATCCGCTGGCCATCTTCCCACGCGCTTCGGCCCGATCGCAGGGCCAGCCCCGCACCGGGTGGCACAATGCCGACCATGACCACCAGCGCCGCTGCTCGCCCGACCAGGGTCCGTCGCCAGCCTGTCGAGATGTGGTTCGACCCGATCTGCCCGTGGGCCTGGATGACGTCCCGGTGGCTCATGCAGGTCGAGCAGGTCCGCCCGGTCCGGGTGACCTGGTCGGTCATGAGCCTGGCAGTCCTCAACGAGGGGCGCGAACTGCCGCCGCAGTATGTCGAGCTCATGGCCAAGGCGTGGGGGCCCGTGCGCGTCATCATCGCCGCGCAGCAGGCCCACGGTGACAAGGTCGTCAAGAAGCTCTACGACGCGATGGGGACCCGGATCCACCTGCAGGGGATGAAGGACTTCGATGAAGTCATCGCCCAGGCCCTGGACGCGTGCAAGCTTCCCGCCGAGTTGGCCAAGGCCGCGCACCAGAAGAAGTACGATGCGGCGCTCAAGCGCAGCCACAAGCGCGGCATCACCTTGGTCGGCACCGATGTCGGCACGCCGGTCATCTCGGTCGGAGGGGTCGCGTTCTTCGGCCCGGTCATGAGCCCGGCCCCCAAGGGTGAGGCGGCCGGCCGCCTCTGGGATGGCTGCGTCCTCGTCGCCGGGACCCCTGGGTTCTATGAACTGAAGCGCACCCGCACCGTCGGCCCGATCTTCGACTGAAAGAGACTGTCTCCCATGCGAGTTCACCTCGGGGGTGACCACGCGGCATACGAGTTGCAGCGCGCCCTGGTCACTCACCTCACCGCCGCCGGACACGATGTTGTCGACCACGGGCCGCTCTCCTACGACGCCCTGGACGACTATCCGGTGTTCGTGCTGCGCGCGGCGCTCGCTGTCGCTGACGAGCCCGGGTCGCTCGGCATCGTCTTGGGCGGATCGGGCAACGGCGAGCTCATTGCCGCCAACAAGGTGGCCGGGATTCGGGCCGCCTATGCCTCCAGCGTCGAGTTGGCGCAGTTGGCGCGGCAGCACAACGACGCTCAGGTCATCTCGATGGGTGGCCGGTTCACCGACGTCGAAACCGGATGCGCCATTGCGGACGCATTCCTCGCCACCCCCTTCTCGGGCGATGAGCGGCATGCTCGCAGGCTGGCGATGGTCACCGACTACGAGCTCGGCGGAACCCTCCCTGAAGCCTGAGCTGCGCTGATGACCGCGTCGACGGCTTCGACCTCAGGCACCACCCCCACCTCGCGACGGTGGGCTGTGGTGCCCGAGGGTTGGGCTCCGCGTCTGCGCGCCCTGCGTCGTGCCCGGCAGCCGGTGCGGGCGGTCGGGTTGATCCTCGCGGGGTTCGCCCTCCTGGGCCTCATGTGTGCGTGGCCGGCGGACGTCTCGTGGGCGCTGTTCGGGCCCCTTGTCGTGCTTGCGGGGCTGTTCCTCACCCCCCGGTGGTTCCTGCTGGTGTGCCTGACGTATGCCGCCTGCCTGGGCTACTCGGCATTCATGGTCCGCGGCTGGTCGCTCATCCAGGGCTTCACCCTGCTGGCGCTCGTCCTCACCATGGGTCTGATGATCTTCCGGACTCGGTCGCGGGAGCGGCTCGGCGTGCAGGGTAACGGCGGAGAAGACATGCTCGTCGATCTGCGTGATCGGTTGCTGTCTCTGGGGGTGATGCCAGCTCTTCCGGTCGGCTGGCACGCCGAGACGGCCATCCAATCCGCCTATGGCGACAAGTTCTCCGGGGACCTGGCTGTCACGTCGCTGTCCCCTGATGGGCGCCGACTAGAGGTGGCCCTGGTCGACCTGTCCGGCAAAGGGCGGACGGCGGGCACCCGGTCGCTGCTGTGCTCGGGGGCCATCGGTGGGCTGCTCGGGCAGGTCGAGCCCGATCGGTTGTTGGCTGCCGCCAACCACTATCTGTTGCGCCAGGAGTGGACCGAGGGGTTCGCCACCGCGGTGCATCTGGCGATCGACCTGTCGACGGGGGAGTTCAGCCTGGGTAACGCTGGGCACCCCGCGCCTATTCAGTTCGCCGCGGGTTCGGGGCTCTGGTCCGTGCACGACTTCGTAGGCGGGCCGGCGCTCGGCCTCATCCCGGACGCAGGGTTCCCGCGCAGCGTCGGTCGGCTGGGCCGAGGTGATGCATTGGTCCTCTACACCGACGGGGTGGTCGAGGCCCGCAGTCTCGACCTGAGCCGGGGCCTGGATCGGTTGTTGGGCCATGCCGAGCGCCTCGTGACGGTCGGTTTCGAGTCGGGTGCGCCTCGGCTGTGCGCCGACGCCAAGGCTGGCGACTCCGACGACCGCGCCGTCGTCATCATCTGGCGCGACTGACGTCTCCCACCCTCTCCCACCTCACCGTTCCTTCCCCACCTCACCCACCCTCACCCGTTCCTTCCCCACCCTCTCGCGCCCTCTCCCACCCTCACCCGTTCCTTCCCCGAAAACCTCACACTCGCCGACGTTTTCGGACCGGGCAGGCCCTGGCCGACCGGATTTCATCACACTCGCCGACAGTTTCTCGGTCCCGTATGCCGTTTGGGCGCGAATTCCTCACACTCGCAGGCGTTTTCGGGGCCAGCGGTCCCTGTCGCGGCAGATTTCATCACACTCGCCGGCGTTCTCGGGGACACCCCGCCAGTGGGCTCGCTGACCCGGCACACGACAACGGCCGCCGTCCACCCGAAGGTGAGCGGCGGCCGCCAACCGGGCAGCGAGCGATGCGCTCAGTTGGCCCGGTCGAGGTCGTCGGCGATCTCCTTGGCCTTGTCCTGGGCCAGGTCGACCTTGTCGGAGAACTGGCCGCCGGTCTTGTCGTCGACGAAGTCGCCGGCCTTGTCCACGGCGTCGTCCACCTTGTCACTGTTGCCCTGGACGAGGTCGACAGCCTTGTCCTTGAGCTCCTCAGCCTTGTCCTTGATCTCGTCAAAAAGGCCCATGGCGGCCCTCCTCCCCACTCAGTGGTCGCCGCCCGAGCGGGCGGCCTGACCCACTCTAAGCGCGTCGGGGCCTCACCGAGTTCCCGCGGCATACCCTGTCCGCGTGCCAGAACAGCGGGTCCGGACCTTCCACGCTCGACGGGGGCGCCGCTCGCAGCTCACCGAGAGTCGCCTGGCCTCCTTGCTGCCCCGGTATGCCGTGCCGCCAGCCGTCCTCGCCCCTCCAGGCGCGCCGGGTCGCCCCGGGCGACTCGTCGTGGAGGTCGGCTGCGGCCACGGCGCCGCCGCTATCGGGTATGCCGCCGCCCACCCC
>JBGAQN010000078.1:0-16403 GCA_044220725.1 Dermatophilaceae bacterium | reverse complement strand
CGCTGACGAGGCGATCAAACGAGCCGGCCGCGAACCCACCAGCAAGACACACCGGGTGGTCCCATGACTGGCAATCCAGGTGGTCCCATGAACCTGGCAGAAAACCGCTCAGAGCGGTCCCATGCTCATGGCAGGCGACAAGCGGCGCCGCGTCACCTTTAAAGCAGGCGGTTTGCAGTACGAATTCGACTGTTCGATGTTGACCCTCGTAAGATCATGACCCGGTGACTGCACCCCAGGGGGGACTGCTCTGCGAACGGTGTTCAAGCACAACGAAATACCCATGAAGTGCCTGAACTGACACACCCCATGCGACGCCTACGAACGGATTCTGGGCTGTTCCCGATCGAGGGTGTGGGCAAGCGGGTCGGCGGTTCGCTCACGAGGTGGCGGCAGTCTTCCGTTGTTGGCAAGCCGAAGGCCCGACCAAGGCCTAGCCTCAATACTGAACCCGCACGGGTCTCATGGCGACGGTACGCCGGTGGGTGTTGCAGGCCCAGGTGGAAGCCAAGCCGCGTGCCGGCACCTCCAGTGCCGAGCATGCGGAGATCCGGCGGTAAAGGCCGAGACGGCGCGCATGTCGATGGGGAACGGCAGGATGTCCGGTATGCGGTCAACCCCACCTCCGACCTGACCGGAGCGACTCATGGTGCAGCCAGGCAACCGCTCAGTCCATCTTGAGCCGGGCTCGGTCATCCTCATTCCCATCAGGCCATGCCTGCTCGAGTCCGTACTCGGTGACCAGCCGCCTGACTTCGTGACGCCAAGCCCAGCTGTCGATCAGCTCGCGTCTGCTGGCGCGTCTCGCGTCGTCGCGTGTGCGCAGGTCATCTGGGTGAACGGCAAGCTCTTCCACATGGTCGTGTTCGAAGGCATCTATGACACCAGACACATCGACGCCAAACGGGCAACACAACGCGGGGTCATCCTCGCGGGGGAAACCTTCACGACATACCTGACTCGCGGAATCTGGACCCTGGCCGGCATTCAGCCCATCGCTGGGTCCACGCACATCCCCACCTACTTGGACTCCACTTCAGGTGGTCTCCTCGCCGGAGTCACGGTGGTGGACCCCAGCGGCAGGCTGAAGCGTCGAGCATCCCGACGGGAGCGACGCGCACTTCCGGAGGCAGCAACATCTTCATGCATGTCTTTACAGCGGGCAGCAATGGCGGCCAACGGGGAAGCGGAGCCATTGCCCGCCCATGGCGACCTGCGCGTGGTCCCTGGATTCTCGGTCCGCGACGTCTTCGGAATGAGCTGGGAGGACTTGCAGCGGGAACAACGATAAACTGTCTTGCGTCGGCTTGCACTTGCCAAAGCGTCGACGGGACAAGGTGGACGATAAGACGACAGGCGGCTGCACCAAGGCCTCATACGCGCGGGAAGAGAGAGCTACTGAAGTATGGCTGAGGTTCGAGAATACACGGTACGCAGATCCGTGAAGGGCGCGCGCTATCGCTCACTGATCAGAGCCTTGGCGCAAATGGCCGTGGAATTCGGGATGATCGTCGAGATTCCGGTCAAGAGCGCAGATGAACCAATCGCTGAGCTTCTGGCGCGACTGGCACCCTACCTAACGTTCTCCGGAGTAGTTCATGAGTGGCCCGGCTCCCAGATTCTGAGCGGACTCGCAGGGGACGTTCTCTTGAAGTTCCGGGTCACCCCTGAGACGGTACGTGAAGTGGTAGACGCAGCGAACAGCCTGCCCGAGTGGGTCAATCCCTACCTGCCCCAAGACCTACACATGTTGAGGGCCGACGGAACGGTCGTCCTCGGCAACATCGCGACCCACCGAGATGTTTGGGTTGAATTGGACGATACGGAATACGCGCTGGTCACGCAATCTCTGGAAGAATACCTGACTTCGCGCACAAAGCAGCACGGGATGTCGATAGCCAAGAAGAATCGTTCATCTAGTGGCGGCGCTGCTCGGGCCTACCTTCGGGAACTGCCGTGAAGTCTCAGGTGGGTGATGTCTACGCCGTCCCATTGCACCCGATCGGTTTTGCGACCGTTGTGATAACGGTGGCACCGAGGAACTCGATCCGGGCCGGGTACTTCTTCGGTCCCGCCAGACGAGATCTTTCGGAGTTGAAGACGAGCGACTTCGCACCCTCCGAGAGGGCAATGCTGGCCAAATTCGGGGACCTAGGTGTCCGCGAGGGCCGATGGAAGAAGATGGGGGAGGTAGCGGTGACTCCGGCGGAGTGGCCATCGCTCGATTTCCTCTTCTACTCTGAGGTTGAAACCGTCTCCGCGTCCGATCTTGCTACGGTTATCAGGAGACGGCCGATGACAGCGAAGGACGAAAGTCTTCCCCGGAATCAGCTATACGGGCACGAGATTCTGGAAGACACATTGTCCAAATTGCTGGAGGCGCGTGAGTTGCTGTGGGAGCAATGGAAAGAGCGTCGCGAAGGTGGATAAATGAACAAGAGTCCATTCGAAAGATTCAACGATGATCTGGGTAGAAAGATGTCAAAGCTGCCCGTAAAATCCCAGAGCCTGCTTTTCGCGTCAGCGGCCGAAGCATTGGCGGGAGGCGCATCGGCCAACTCCACCGTCCTGGCAATCAATCGCTTGCGCCAAGAGATCTATCGCCACTGCAGTTCACGAGACGAGTACATGCCGCACAACATCCTAGCGGAGGTTGCTCGGTTGCAGACTGACACACCCGAAGGGGAGGAGGGAAATCGCATCTCGGACGCTGTGATCTGTGCTGATTTCGCCGCACGGATTCCTTCAGGCGAACTCTCAGCCAAGGATGGCGTTTGGTATATTATAGAAACAGAGCTCGAAGAGCTGAGCGAAGCGAGCTTCGGCTTCTCGGATGTAGGGTCAGAAGACGAGAATCTCGCAGAAAGCGAGATTCTCGCCACGCCCGATGGGAAGGAACTGATCAATGTGCTCTCCTCCCTCCTTTCCAGATTGAAGGACGTGAAGGTTCCTGACGCCCACGACGTTGGCCACACCCGATCACAGATGCGCATTCTGTCTTGACTCGGCTGGCACCGCGACCGGGACGGGTCACCTGTCAGTGGGGCACGGCAGGATGTCCGGTATGTCGCCCACTCACCGCTCCCCCGCCACCATCGGTCCCCGCCGGGCCCTTCCCGCTCTCGGCGCTCCCACGCTGACCAGGTGTTCGATCCTGCCGCCCTATCTGCTGCGTCGGCTTGCCCAAGATGACAACCCGGCGGTCGCCGACATCGCCGTGCGAACCATGGCTCATGACTTGCCCTGGCGGGAACGGCGGGTCGTCGTCGCCGAGCGCACCCAGCGCAAGCCCCGCGGCCTGGTCCCACCCGAGCTGGTCCGCCGCGCCAAGGCCCTGGACGCTGGCAAGCGGATCCAGGTGACCGCCACCCTCCCCGCCGCGCCCGAGCGAGCCATCCACGACGCCCAGCATTCGACCTTCCTGCCCGGCGACCTCGTCCGCGCCGAAGGAGCCGACCCCACCGACGACAAGGCGGTCAACGAGGCCTACGACGGACTGGGGGCGACTTGGGATCTGTTGTGGACGGCATACCAGCGGGACTCCCTCGACGGAAAGGGGCTGCCGCTGGTGGCGACCGTCCACTTCGACCGGGGCTATGACAACGCATTCTGGGACGGCACCCAGATGGTGTTCGGTGACGGCGACGGGGTCTACTTTGACGGATTCACCTCGTGCATCGACGTCATCGGGCACGAACTGACCCACGGCCTGACCCAATACACGGCCGGGCTCACCTATGTCGCCCAGTCCGGGGCGCTCAACGAGTCGGTGTCCGACGTGTTCGGCATCCTCGTCAAGCAGTTGCACGAGAAGGAGACCGCTGAGACGTCGGACTGGCTCATCGGCGAGGGCCTGTTCACCGACCGGGTCAAAGGCGTGGCCTTGCGGTCGATGAAGGCGCCGGGCACGGCATACGACGACCCGGTCCTCGGGCACGATCCGCAGCCGGCGCACATGGACGACTTCGAGGTGCTCCCCCACGACGCCGAGCATGACAACGGCGGCGTGCACACCAACTCCGGGATCCCCAACCGCGCGTTCTACCTCACGGCGACGGCGCTGGGCGGCAATGCGTGGGAGCGAGCCGGGCAGATCTGGTTCGACACGGTGACCGCCAAGGGCGTGCCCAAGGACGTCGACTTCGCCGGGTTCGCGGCTCTCACGGTGAAGGCGGCTCAGAAGCGCTACGGCCCGGACAGCGCCGAGGCGAGCGCCGTGGCCCAGGGTTGGGCCGGGGTCGGCATCGAAGTCCCGCACGGGGGTCCTCAGGTGCGATAGGCCCACGGGTCGACGAGTTCGATCCCTAGGTCCGCGAATCCCTCGGTGTCGCGGGTGGCCAACGTCACGCCATTCTGTCGAGCGATGGCGGCGATCAGCGCATCCATGCCACCGATCGGGCGACCTTCGCTGCGCCGGTGGGCCACGATCTGCGCGTAGTGCCCGGCCGCGACCGACGTCAGGGGCAAACACACCCCGAGCCCGTCGAACGCCGCCTCCGCGGCCGCGTGTAGGTCTTCCCGTCGCCGACCAGGGGCCAGTAGCGCAATTCCCGCCAGGATCTCAGCTCTGTTGACCACCGTCGTCACGGGGAGGGCCGGCAATTCCCGCAGCCATGCCACCACTGATGCGTTGGCAGCGCCGCCTCGCATCGCCTCCGAGATGACGTTGGTGTCAAGAATGACGAGGGTCATCGTCCGAAATCGGCCGCTGTGGCCGGCTCATCGACGATCTCCGGCAACTCCACGCCGCCGGCCTGCTGCCCGGCCGCCATCAGCTGCTCGATCCAGGTGAGGTCCGTGCCGGGCGCGCGGTCGAGAGCATCCAGAAGGATCGTCCTGGCCTCGGCTTCCATCGAACGGCCGTTGGCGGCGGCACGCATGCGCAACCGCTGCTTGGCAGCAACGGGCAACTGGCGGATGGTGATGGCCGTGGACATGCGGCAATGATATCACTGCCATCAGTGATATCGCCGCGGTTTCGAGGCCCTCGCTGCGGCATCGAGGCGCCGCAGCGGCGTCCCGGCGGCTAAGCCGCGCGCTTCACCCGTCGAGGAACCAGGCCCGCTGCATGCCCGACGGACGCCCTGGCTCGATGTAGTGCTCCACCCCGAAGAACGCGGCGAAGACCTCCTCGGGCATCGAGAGCATGCCCCCGACGTCCGTGGTCTGCGAGGCATGGCAGGCCAGTGCCGCCCGCCGCTGCGGCAGGTATGCCGCGACATCCACCTGCCAGTGCAGGTCCGCCTCGAGCGTCCCCATCGGATTGCCGTCGTCCATCGGCCCGTCCGGGTCGAATGCGTCGTCCATCCCCGCGGCGCGAGCCGCCGCCATGAAGCCGCGCATCAGGTCACGGTTCATCGACGACTCAAGCAGCCGCGGCCGCCGCGCAGCCAACTCCGCCGCCCGGTGCACCACGCGATGCACCTGGACGTGGTCGGGGTGGCCATAGCCGCCGTGCCAGTCATACCCAACCAGCACGTCGGCCGACTCCTCGTCCAGCAGGGCGGCCAAACGCCCAGCCGCCTCATCGAGCGGGGCCTGAACGAAGGCGTGGTCGTGGTCGTTCTGGTCCCAGCCGGTCATCCCGGAGTCGACATAACCCAGCCACTGCACCCGATGGACCCCTATCGCCGCCGCCGACCCGGCGAGTTCGACCCGCCGCCGGTCCGCGACGGTCTCCCCCGGCGCCAGGTCCGGGGGTGCTTCGCCGTGCTCGCCACCCGTTGCCACCACGAGCACGACTCGGTGCCCTTCGGCGACGGCCCGGCACATCGCGCCAGCCGTCTGGGACGCCTCGTCATCGGGGTGGGCGTGGACGAACACGAGGGTCGACATGAGCGCACAGCATGCCCTGTCGCCCGCCCAACCCCCAACTTGCCACCGGTCCACTGCACCGGGCTTGGCCCACAGCCTATTTCCGCCCATAGGTCAGTGATGCCGTGCGAACCCGGCGTTTTGTGTGGTGAACCGCGCGCCGCAGACCGCGTTCGACCACACACAACCGGGTGGATGGCGGCATACGCCCTAGAAACCCAGCCGCGTCAGCGCCTTGGGGTCGCGCTGCCAGTCCTTGGCCACCTTGACGTGCAGGTCGAGGAAGACCTTCGACCCCAACAACGTCTCGATCGCTGCCCGCGCCGTCGACCCGACCGCACGCAGCCGCGACCCGCCGCGGCCGATGATGATCGCCTTCTGGGAGTCACGCTCGACATAGACCGACACGACGACGGTGAGCATCGGCGCGTGCCCCTCGGGCACCTCGCGCGGCACGATCTCCTCGACGACCACGGCCAGCGAGTGCGGCAGCTCATCACGCACGCCCTCCAGCGCCGCCTCCCGCACGAGCTCGGCGATCATCACGTCATCGGGCTCGTCGGTGCGGACCTCGTCGGGATAGAGGGGCGGCGACAGCGGCAGCAACCCGACGAGCACCGACCGCACCTCGTCGACCTGGTCGCCGCGTGTCGCCGAGCACGGCACGATCGCGTCCCACTCGCCGAGCTTGTCGATCGCCACGAGATGCTCCAGCAGCCGCTCGCGCGACACCAGATCACTCTTGGTCGCCAGCGCCACCACGGGCTTGCGCTTGACCCGCCGCAGCTCGGCCAGCTCCGCCGCGATGAACTGGTCTCCGGGCCCGACCCGCTGGTCGGCCGGCATACAGAAACCCACGACGTCGACATCGAGCAGCGTCTCGCGGACCAGGTCGTTGAGCCGCTCCCCCAGCAGAGTCCGCGGCCGATGCAAACCCGGCGTGTCAACGAGCACGAGTTGACTGTCCGGCGCCGTCGAGATCCCGCGGATCGTATGCCGCGTCGTCTGCGGCTTCGAGGAGGTAATCGCGACCTTCTGTCCGACCAAGGCGTTGGTCAGCGTCGACTTGCCCGCGTTGGGCCGACCGACGAGACACACAAAGCCCGCCCGAAAACCTTCCGGCACCGCGCGCGGCCCTCCCATCGGGTATGCCGCCCCCTCACCACTGGTCGCCATCCTCACCTCCCACGCGTTGCGAGTCCCCGGTCGGCGAACCCTCGGACAACCGGGGGCCGTCGGTCAGCCGGCGCACCAGCGGCTCGCTCTCGGCCTCCCCGGCAGGAACCAAGGGCCGGACGCTGACCGTCGCGATCCGATGCCGATGGGCCATCTTCTCAGCCGTGATCGACAGGCCAGCGATGCCCGCATGAGCGCCGGCATACGGCACCCGCCCGAGCGCCTTGGTCAGCAGTCCGCCGATGCTGTCGACCTCGTCCTCGTCCACGTCCAGGTCGAAGAGCTCGGCGACATCGTCGACGTGCATCGCCGCCGGCAGCCGATAGCCGCCATCACCGAGCGGTTCGACACCCGGCTCGTCCCGGTCGTATTCGTCGGCGATCTCCCCGACGATCTCTTCCAGGATGTCCTCGATGGTGACCAGCCCGGCCGTCCCGCCATATTCGTCCACGACGACCGCGAAGTGCACCTGGTCGCGCTGCATCTCCCGCAGCAGGTCATCGATCGGCTTGGACTCGGGGATGAACGACATCGGGCGCATCAGCGCCGAGCAGGGCACCCCGGCAGCCTCCGGGTCGGCGGTCACCCGGGCGACGACGTCCTTGAGGTAGAGCAACCCGAGCACGTCGTCAGAGTCCTCGCCGATGACCGGCAGCCGGGAGAACCCGCTTCGCAGGAACACCGCCGTTGCTTTGCGCAAGGGGTCGTCGCCCTCGACGGTCACCATGTCCGGCCGAGGCACCATCACCTCGCGGGCGATAGTGTCACCGAGTTCGAACACCGAGCGGATCATCTCCCGCTCCTGCACCTCGATGACCGAGGAGTCCGAGGCCTGGTCCAGCAGGTCGCGCAGCTCCGACTCGCTCTGGAACGGCCCGTCCCGGAACCCCTTGCCCGGAGTGACGGCGTTACCGAGCGCGACGAGCGCGTAGGAGAGGGGCCCGAGCACCCGGCGCAAGACCCGTGCGACCGGGGCCGCCGCCAAGGCCACCCGGTCATGATGCTGTTGCCCCAAGGTCCGGGGCGACACCCCGACGACGACGAAGGACACCACCGCCATCGCCGCGATGGAGATCGCCAGCGCTGTGGCCAACGATTCGGTGACGGAGATGACGGCCACGGTGATGAGCACTGCCGTTGCCGCCTCGGCCACGACCCGGACGAATGCGAGCACGGCCAGATAGGGGGAAGGTTGAGCGACCACAGCCACCAAGGCCCGCGAGCCGACCCTCCCGTCGTCGGCCAGTTCGTCGGCCCGCACCCGCGACATGCGTTGGAGCGCTGCCTCGGCGGCGGTGAGAACGAACGCCACCACCGTCGAGAGCACTGTGACGACGACGACCTGGCTGAGCTGCGGGCCGCTCATCGGGTCGGGCGGTCGGGGCTCATCGTCGGCCTCGACCCGCGAGGAAGGTGAGCAACAGCTGCCGCTGCAGTTCGAACATCTCCTGCTTCTCGTCCGGCTCCGCGTGGTCGAACCCGAGCAGGTGCAGCAGGCCGTGGGTGGTCAACAACAGCAGTTCCTCGACCGGCGCATGACCGGCCTCCCGGGCTTGGCGCTCAGCGACACTCGGACACAGGACAATGTCGCCGAGCACGCCCTCGGTCGGGTCGACGCCGTCCCGCCCCGGGCGCAGCTCGTCCATCGGGAAGCTCATGACATCGGTCGGCCCCGGCAGGTCCATCCACTTCTCGTGCAGCACCGTCATCGCCGCCTCGTCGACGAGGCTGATCGCCACGTCAGCGTCGGGGTGCACCTTCATCCGGTCCATGACGTGGCGTGCGCAGGCGACGAGCTCTAGTGCGTCGACGGCATACCCGCACTCGTTGAGGACGTCGACGCTCACTGGGAGTTCGCCCCTCGGGCTGCATGCCGGGGGGTATGCCGCGCGCGCTCCTCCTTGTCGCGGGCCGCCTGCTCACGTGCCTCGGATGCCCCGTAGGCGTCGACGATCGCACTGACCAGCCGGTGCCGGACGACATCCGCGGAGGTCAACTCGGTGAAGTGAATGTCGTCCACATCGGCGAGGATCTCGCGGACATGGCTGAGGCCGGACCGGACGCCGCCCGGCAGGTCGATCTGGGTGATATCCCCGGTGACGACCATCTTCGAGCCGAACCCCAGCCGCGTGAGGAACATCTTCATCTGCTCGGCTGACGTGTTCTGCGCCTCGTCGAGGATGACGAACGCGTCGTTGAGTGAGCGCCCGCGCATGAACGCGAGCGGGGCGACCTCGATCGTCCCTGAGGCGATGAGCCGCGGAATGGTGTCGGGGTCGACCATGTCGTGCAGCGCGTCATAGAGCGGGCGCAGATAGGGGTCGATCTTGTCGTTGAGCGTGCCCGGCAGGAAGCCCAGACGCTCCCCCGCCTCGACGGCCGGTCGGGTGAGGATGATCCGGTTGACCCGCTTGCTCTGCAATGCAGCGACGGCTTTGGCCATCGCCAGGTAGGTCTTCCCGGTGCCGGCCGGGCCGATCCCGAAGACGATCGTATGCAGGTCGATCGCATCGACATAACGCTTCTGGCCCAGCGTCTTGGGCCGGATCGTCCGGCCTCGGTTGCTGATGATGTTGAGCGTGAGCACGTCGGCCGGCCGCTCGGCGGTGCGTGCCCGCAGCATCGCGATCGAGCGCTCGACGGCGTCGCGGGTCAACGTCTGGCCAGTGTCGACGACGACGAGCAACTCGTCGACCAGGCGCTCCACGATGGCGACATCGGCGCTCGGCCCCCGCAGCGACAACTCGTTGCCGCGGACGTGGAGGTCGACGCTGGGGAAGGCCCGCTCAATGGTGGCGAGCAGTTCGTCGCGGGGCCCGAGCAGCGTCACCATCGACACGCTCGGCGGGATGGTGATGGAGTGCGTGGGCAGCGCCGCGGCGACGGAGGCCGGGGGCATGCCGCGCGGATGCGGCTCGGTCATATCGCGGACCAGTCTACGAGGCACACGGCATACGGGACGACGGGCTTTCCCGCGGGTGTGGTGAGGACGGCCGGGGCGATCAGCCGGGCGGCCACTGCATCCGGCGGCCTCCGAGGACGTGGACATGCGCGTGGAAGACGATCTGGCCACCCTCGGAACCCGTGTTGGCGACCATCCGGTAACCGCGGTCCAACCCTTCCGAGTCGGCGACCTTCACGGCGAGGGTGAACAAGTCGGCGAGCTCGACGGGCGCCTGCGCCAACTCGCCAACGTTCTGCACATGGCGTTTCGGCACGACCAACACATGCGAGGGGGCCTGCGGGTCGATGTCGCGGAAGGCGAGCGAGTGCGTGCTCCGACCGACGACGGTGGCCGGGATCCGGCCCGCGACGATTGTGCAGAACAAGCAGGTAGGTGCGCTCATGCTGAGAGACTAGACCCGCGGGTCAGGTCAACCGATGTCCGCGGTCAGTCGTCCAGAGAGCGTGCCGACGATGCAACTGGAGCGCCCAAGTGCGCGCGGGGTCGCGCGACCCCATCGCGTCGTCGCGCCCCCCTCCCCCGCGGATGAGGCCATCAGCGCCCTGTATGCCGCCCACTGGAGCCCTCTCGTGCGCCTGGCCTGGCTGCTCCTGCACGACCAGGGCGCAGCCGAAGACGTCGTGCAGGACGCCTTCATCGCGACCCACCGCAACTACGACCGGATCCGCGAGCCCGCTGCCGCCGTCGGCTACCTGCGCCGCGCCGTCGTCAACGGCGCCCGATCGGTGCAACGGCACAACGTCGTCGTGCGGCGTGAACTGGTCGCCGAGGCCGGCCGGGCCGACTTCGCCGATCGCTCGCTGGCCGCCAGTGCCGAGGCCGAAGCAATGCGCCACCTGGGCGATGGCGCGATGCTCGCCGCACTCAACCACCTGCCCAACCGACAGCGCGAGGTCCTCGTCCTGCGCTACTTCGCCGACTGGTCCGAAGCATCGATCGCCGACGCACTGGGGATCGCGCCCGGCTCGGTCAAGGCCCATGCCCATCGCGGGCTCGCCGCTCTGCGGGCTCGATTGGAGGAGTCGTCATGAGCGTCCACCCACCCGGCGACCCGCAGATGGAGCAGCGGCTGCGCGCGGCGCTGGGCCTAGCCGCCGATCAGATCACGCCGGTCGACCGGCTGGCCCACATCGAGGCAGCCGTCGCGAGCGCGCCGGCCCTGCGGCGCGGCATACCCCCGTGGGTGGTGCCGCTGGCCGCCTCCTTTCTCGTCTTCGCCGTCGGCCTGACCACCTTCGCGCTGCTGCGTCCGCCGACCGGCGCGGGAACGGCAACCGGGGCTGCGGTCACGTCGGTCATCGCGTCCGAGGCCCTCCCGGCCCCCACCCTGGTCATCGGGGGACCCGTGGCGACCGCCGACCCGGGCAGCCGGGCAGCACAGCGAAGCGTTTCGAGTGGTCCGCGCCGGTCTACTACGCGGCGCCCGGCACCCCGGCGAATCCGTGGCTGCTTTACCGCGACTTCGTCCGAGCGACGATGGGCGATGACGGGCTGGACGCCCGGGTCACCACGGCGGTCAACCTCGCGATGGCCCAGCCCGATGTGTGGGGTCCAGCGATGCCGGGACAAGACACCTACCTGCGCGCGTGGGCTCCCGGAACGCGGGTGACCGCCACGGTCTCGGCCGATGCCATCACCCTCGTGTTGAGCGCACCCGGAGTGGACGGGCTCGACCAGCCTGCCCAGCGTCAGGCCGTCCAGGCCCTGGTCTGGACCGCGACCGCCGCCGCCCAACGCAACGTCCCGGTCACGATCTCGGTGGCAGCGGGCGGGCCGGTGGTGGGCGGCATACCGGCCGGAGTGTTCCGGCGCCCGGCGGACCCGACCTCTGAGCTGGCCCCCGTATGGATCACGTCGCCGGGTCGGTTCGCGACCGTCTGGGACTCCCGGGTGGTGGTGGAAGGCCAGGCCTGCACCTTCGAAGGCACCGTCCAGTGGGAGTTGCGCCGAGGCGACGCCGTCGTCAACAAGGGGTTCACCACCGCGACCTCGGGCTGTCCGCAACGCGGCACGTGGAAGGTCGACCTTGGGGTGCTGGCGCCGGGTCGCTACACCGTCCGGGCGTTCGAGCTCGACGCGGCCACGGGTGCCCTCTTTGCCGAGCAGTCGGTGGCCTTCACCGTCCGCTGACCGACAGCCTCCCCGCGAGGGCCTGCCTCAGCGCCAGCGGGACATCGCGTTGAGGACGGCCAGCGCGGCAGGCCCGGCGGTCGAGGTGCGCAGGACGTCTGAGCCGAGCCGCACGAGCAGCCCCCCGGCGGCCGCGAACGCGGCGATCTCGGTGTCAGCCAGGCCGCCTTCCGGGCCGACGACCAGGACGATGTCGCCCGACATGGGAAGTTCGAGCCCCGCCAACGGGCGCTCGGCCTCCTCATGCAGCACCAGGCCGAGGGCCGCCCCCGACAGCAGCGTGATCACGTCGGGGGTGCGCGCGAGCGGCGATACGTGGGGCACCCGGGACCGGCGGGACTGTTTGGTCGCCGCGACGACGACTGACTCCCAGCGGGCCTGTCCGCGAGCAACCTTGTCATTGCGCCACTGGGCGACGCTCCTCGATGCCTGCCAAGGCACAACGACATCGACCCCCACCTCGGTCGCCGCCTCGATCGCCTGCTCGTCGCGGTCGCCTTTGGCGAGCGCCTGGACCAGGACGAACCTCGGGTCGTCGGCCGGGCACACTCCCACGTCGATCACCCGAGTGAGCAGGGTATGCCGTTCCAGCCCGATCACCTCGGCGCTCGCCTGCGTGCCCACGCCATCACCGACCAGGACATGCTCGCCAAGGCGCAGCCGATGCACCGACACGGCGTGGTGGCCCTCGGCCCCGTCGACCACGACAGTGTTCCCTGCTGTGACCCCGGCCAGAGCCCCGGGGGCGACGAGGAACAGTGGTGCGGTCACGGCATACCGGCTCTCAGGCGCCCTTGAAGGCGTCGCGGAGTTTGCCCAGGAAACCCTTGTCAGCAGGTGCCATCCGACCAACCGGGCGTTCCTCACCGCGGAGCTTGGCCAGTTGGCGCAGAAGGTCCTGTTGGGCATCGGTGAGCCGCGTGGGGGTCTGCACGTCCGCATGGATGATGAGATCGCCACGCCCCGTCCCCCGCAAATGGGTCACCCCCAGACCCCGGATGGTCACCGTGTCTCCGGCCTGCGTTCCGGCTCGGACGTCCAACGGCCGAGTCCCGTCGAAGGTCTGCAGGTCGATGGTCGTGCCCAGCGCCGCCGCTGTCATCGGCAGCTCGACCCGACAATGCAGGTCATCGCCACGCCGGGTGAAGGTCGCGTGATTAGCCACGGCCACCTCGACATAGAGGTCACCGGCCGCGCCGCCCCCGGTCCCCACCTCGCCTTCCCCGGTGAGTTGGATGCGGGTGCCCGAGTCGACCCCCGCCGGCACCTTGAGAGTGAGCGTGCGACGGGTGCGGACCCGACCTTCCCCCGAGCACTCGAAGCACGGATGGCTGATCGTCGAGCCATAGCCGTGACAACTCTGACAGGGTCGCGAGGTCATGACCTGGCCCAGGAACGAGCGCTGCACCGTCTGCACCTCGCCGCGCCCGCGGCATACCGCGCAGGTCGACGGGGCGGTCCCGGGCTGGCACCCATCGCCCTGGCAGCCTGAGCAGCGCACCGCGGTCTCAATGGTCAGCTCCTCCTCGGACCCGAAGACCGCGTCGTGCAGGTCGATCGAGATCCGCACGAGGGCGTCTTGGCCCCGGTGGGCTCGTGAGCGCGGACCACGCTGGGTGGCCGCACCACCGAAGAAGGCGTCCATGACGTCACTGAAGGAGAAGCCCTGCCCGCCGAAGCCACCGCCACCGCCACCTGTGGCAAACGGGTCGACACCCATGTCGTAGGACCGGCGCTTGTCCGGGTCCGAGAGCACCTCGTAGGCGCGGGACACGGTCTTGAACTGTTCCTCGGCCTCGGCACCAGGATTCACGTCGGGGTGCAGCTTGCGTGCCAGCCGTCGATAGGCCCGCTTGATCTCTTCCGTCGAGGCAGACCGCTCGACGCCGAGGTCGTGGTAGTAGTCGCTCACATTTCCTTCTCAGGTGTCGTGCTCTATCGGCTCAGGAGTCGTGCTCAATCGGGTGTTCACGCGAGGGTGCTCGGGCGATGCTCGGGGTCGGGAGGTCGGGGCGGCGGTTGGCTCTCGGCTAGGGCTCGAGGACCTCGGAGACGTAGTGGGCCACCGCGCGGACGGTCGCCATGGCTTGTGGGTAGTCCATGCGGGTCGGCCCCAGGACGCCCAGGCCCGCCACGAGCTCGGACCCGCTCCCGTATGCCGTGGAAACCACCGACGCTCCGGCCAGGCCCTGGTGTTCGTGCTCGTGACCAATCGTCACCGCAACTGCGCCCCCTTGGGCGCTGCGCAATTGACCGAACAGTTTGAGCAGGACCACATGCTCCTCGAGCGCTTCGAGGACTGGGGCGATGGTCAGTGGGAAGTCGGCGCCGAAGCGGGCGAGGTTGGACGTGCCAGCCAACACGACCCGCTCCTCCCGTTCCTCGGCGAGTGCATCGTCCAGGGTGCGCAGCACGATCCGAACCAGATCGCGATCGGCCGGATCGAAGCGTTCGGGGAGCGACTGCAGCCTGGCCGACGCGTCCGGAAAGCTGTGACCGCCCGCCTCGGCAAGCACCTCGCCACGCATCCGCGCGACGAGCTCGGCGCCGGCCTGGTCGTCCAGCCGGCGACCAGCCTCGACAATGCGTTGTTCGATCCGGCCGGTGTTGGCGATGAGGATGACCATGAGTCGGTCTCGAGCCATGGGGACCAACTCGATATGCCGCACCGAGGAACGGGCAAGCGACGGGTATTGCACGACGGCAACCTGATGGGTCAACGAGGCCAGCAGACGCACGGTCCGGTCGACGACGTCGTCGAGATCGACGGCCTCTTGGAGGAATCGACTGATCGCTGCGCGCTCGGCCCCGGACATCGGCTTGACCGCACTGAGCCGATCGACGAACAGCCGATAGCCAGCGTCGGTCGGCACTCGGCCCGCGGAGGTGTGCGGGGCATGGATGAGCCCCTCCTGTTCGAGGACGGCCATGTCATTGCGCACAGTCGCCGCCGAGACTCCGAAGTGGTGCCGCTCGACCAGATTCTTGGACCCCACCGGTTCCGAGGTCCGGACGTAGTCCTGGACGATGGCACGCAGCACGGCCAGCCGCCGCTCGTCGATCATCGCACCTCCCTGGACGCTCGTTCAGTCGCTCGGGCCGCGGCCCGGGTACCCGTTGGCACTCTGGACACCCGAGTGCCAAGTCTACGACCGTCCGGCGGCGCGTCCACGCCGACCGCGCGCAGAGGCGGCATACCCTGCCGGGATGGATCGCTACGGACGCGATGTGCTCGCCGACGCCGCCCGCCTGCCGCTCCGCCCCGCTGCCACGCCGACGCCGACGCCGACGCCGGCCGAGCCTGGCCTGGTGGTCGAGGACGTCGAGACCGGATGGTGCGGGGCGGTCGTGCGGGTCGAGAAGGCCGGAGGCCTGCATGTCGTGCATCTGGAGGACCGGCGCGGGCGGACCAAGGGCTTCCCGCTCGGCCCAGGCTTCCTCTGGGAAGGCCGGCCCGTCGTGCTCACGCCGCCCGTCGCCGCCGATCGGGCCCGGCTGGACGCCCTGCGCAAGGCCGCTGCACGGACGGCCAGCGGCTCGATTGCCGTTGTCGGAGGCCCGGCGCGGGTCGCCATCGGGTCCAGACTGTGGGTCGAGGGCCGCCATGACGCCGAACTCCTCGAGAAGGTCTGGGGTGCGGACCTACGGGTCGAGGGAGTCGTCGTCGAGCACCTCGATGGCATCGACGACCTGGCGTCGGCCGTGCGGGCCTTCGCTCCAGCTGGAAGTCGGCGCCTGGGCATCCTCGTCGACCATCTTGTGCCGGGCACCAAGGAGTCGGCCATCGTCGACGCGGTCCGCAGCCTGCCTGCCGCACGGCAGGGCCACGTGCTGGTGCTCGGCCATCCCTATGTCGACGTCTGGCAGTCGGTCAAGCCGGCCCGACTCGGCTGGACGCGATGGCCGGTCATCCCTCGCGGAACGGGCTGGAAGGAAGGGATCTGTGCGGCCCTGGGCTGGCCATACGACACCCAGGCCGACTTGGCTGCTGCGTGGCGCCGAATTCTGCGATCGGTTAACTCATACGCCGACTTGGAGCCAACTCTGCTCGCGGCCGTCGAGGAACTCATAGACTTCGTGACCGCGCCGGAAGCCTGATCCGCCAACCCCCGACCGGCGCCCGAACCTCGGAGGATTTCCATGTCCGATCAACCCGTGAACGACCCGACCCGCCCGGTCGACGCGCCCCCGCCACCGCCGCCGGCTTGGGGCAGCGCACCGGTCCCCCCGCCCCCACCTGCACCGTCGGCCCTCGGAGCCCCCGAAGTCCCGGCTCCTGCGGCCTACCAGCCGCCGCCAGCCGCCTATCAGCCACCCA
>JBGAQN010000077.1:0-11803 GCA_044220725.1 Dermatophilaceae bacterium | reverse complement strand
CTGCGATGAGCTCGCACGGAGTCCATCGCAGCACCCACCACCCCGGAGTGCGAGCGTTCGGTGGCACCGAGGGCTGGGCCGACGACCACCGGCTCAAGGTAGGGCAGCGGATAGACCGCGACGGCGTCATCCAGGACGACGGGTTTGTCCAGGCCGGTCACGGACGAACGGATGTGCACTCCGGCCCGGGCCAGCAACTCTGCGGCGAAACCGAGCCTGATCGCCGAGTCGTGGTTGCCGCTGGTGAGCACCACCCGAGCGCCCGCGTCGACGAGCCGAGTGAGGGCGTCTGCCAACACGGTGACCGTCTGCGGGGAGGGCAGGGCCCGGTCATAGACATCACCGGACACCAGCACCGCCCCAACCTGCTCAGAGCGCACCAGATCGACGAGAAAGTCGACAAATGTCACCTGCGCATCAAGCAGTCCGACCTGGTGGAACACCCGCCCCAGGTGCCAGTCGGAGGTATGAACGATGCGCACGAGGTCAGGCTAGGGCCGAGCCCTGACAGCCCGGGGGAGGTGCCTCGGCGTGCCAACGATGGACTGGACATCGCGCTGGTGGGGGCGCGGGCGGCATACTCTGCGGCCATGGGCCAGGACATCGCGTCAATCACCTACACCCGCGAACAACGGCAGCGCTTCCGCCAGAAGGTGCAGCTATGTCTTGACGTGTTCGAACGAATGCTCGCCTACAGTCACTTCGAGTTCGAGCGGCCGATGACCGGCATGGAGATCGAGCTCAACCTCGCCGGTTCGGATTTTCGCCCGAAGATGGACAACGCCCTCGTCCTGGAACGCATCGCCGACCCGGAGTACCAGACCGAGCTTGCCCGCTACAACATCGAGTTCAACGTCAAGCCGCGCGAACTAGCGGGTGACGCGATGCTAGCCCTGGAGCGCGACCTGCGGGCTTCGCTCAACCGGGCCCACACCACCTGCATCGAGGTCGGCAATCGGATCGTCATGATTGGCATCCTCCCGACCGTGCGAGCAGAGGACTTCGCTGGCGATTGGATGAGCGCCAACGCCCGCTATCACGCGCTTAACGACGCGATGCTCACCGCTCGCGGAGAGGACGTTCATCTGGCGATCGACGGTCCGGAGGAGGGTCTTGACCACTACTTCGACTCGCTCGCCCCGGAGGCGGCCTGCACGTCGATGCAACTGCACCTGCAGGTGGCTCCTTTGTCGTTCGCCGACCACTGGAACGCGGCACAGGTGCTCGCTGGGCCACAGTTGGCCCTGGGCGCCAACTCGCCCTTCTTCCTCGGGCACCGGCTATGGGCGGAGTCCCGGATCCCCGTGTTCAGCCAGGCTGCGGACACCCGCTCCCCGGAGTTGCTGAACCAAGGGGTGCGTCCGCGGGTGTGGTTCGGCGAACGCTGGATCACCTCGATCTTCGACTTGTTCGAGGAGAACGTTCGCTACTTCCCGGCCTTGCTGCCCGAGACCACCGACGAGGACCCCGCTGCTGTCCTGGACGATGGGGGGGTGCCGGCGCTGGCGGAGATGCGCCTTCACAACGGCACGGTTTACCGCTGGAACCGACCCATCTACGACATCGTCAAGGGCCGTCCACATGTTCGGGTGGAGAATCGGGTGCTCCCAGCAGGGCCGACGATCGTCGACACCCTGGCCAATGCGGCGTTCTACTACGGCGCGTTGCGCGTGCTCGCCCAAGAGGATCGGCCACTGTGGTCACGGATGAGCTTCGCTGCGGCTGAGGACAACTTCCTAGCCGGTGCCCGCGACGGGCTGGAGGCGAAGCTCTATTGGCCTGGTCGTGGCGACCTGCCGGTCACTGAGCTTGTCCTGCGCCACTTGCTGCCCATCGCCGATGAAGGCCTGCGCGAGTGGGGAGTCTCGGCCGCGGCACGGGATCGCTACCTGTCGGTCATCGAGGGGCGCTGTCTGACCGGCGTCAACGGTGCGACGTGGCAGACCGCGATGGTCACGCGCCTGGAGGAACGCGGCATACCTCGTGACGAGGCGCTGCGCCAGATGGTGGCCGCCTACTCCGAGCACATGCACACCAACGAGCCAGTGCACACATGGCCGTTGCCGTGAGCCGTCCCGCAAGCCTCAGTTTCCGCCTCCTCAACGTCTTTGCGATCCCGGGAGAGCCCTTCTCGGGGAATCCGTTGGCGGTCTTCGAGGACGCTGCGGGCCTGGACGACGCCACGATGCAGGCGCTGGCGCGGCAGTTCAACCTGTCCGAGACCACCTTCGTCACCAGCGGCGTCGCTGGCGTGGACGCGTGCGTGCGGATCTTCACCCCCGGATACGAGATGCCTTTCGCGGGTCACCCCACGCTGGGCACCGCCGGGATCGTCGGTGCCCACCTGGGCCGTTCGGAGGTCGTCCTGCGAGTCCCTGCGGGGGACATCCCGGTATGCCGTGCCCCGGATCGCGCCGGCGCCCAAGCGCCGAGCGAGCGAGTCGAGGGGACCTGGGTGCTGACCGCTCACCCTGCGACGGTGACGGCGGGGGCAGCAGCACGCGCAGTCCTCGCCACGGTGATTGGACTCACCGAAGCCGACGTTGTCGACCGGGGGTGGTGGGTGGACGCCGGAGTGGACCAGTTCCTCATCGAGGTCAGAAGTGTCGATGCCGTGCGTCGTGTCGTCGCGGACCCACGCGCCGCGGCCGAGCATGTGCTGTCGCCGCGCGGGGAGAGCATGGCCCTGGTTTGGTCCTGGACCGGCACAAACACCATTGAGGCCAGGTTCTTCTTCAGCCAGGACGGGGTCATGCTCGAAGACCCGGCAACCGGCTCGGCGGCCGCCAATCTTGCCAGCCTGCTGGCATCGCGGGGGTTTCGCGGGTCGGTGACGGTCAGTCAAGGTGCAGCCGTGAATCGTCCGTCGCGGCTGCACCTGGAGGTGAGCGAGGAGGGCAAGGTCCGCGTCGGCGGGCTCGTCCGTGAGGTCGGCCGCGGCCGGTACGACCTCTAATGCCCAGCTACGTCGGATTCCTTCGAGCCGTCAACGTCGGCCATCGGCAAATCCCCATGGCGCGGGTCCGGTCAGCCCTGAAGACAGCCGGACTCGCCGACGTGGAGACCCATATCCAGACGGGCAACGTCCACGTGACGTCAACGCTGCGCACACCGGCGAAGGTGGCCGCGGTGATGCGCCAGGCACTCGCCGCGGAGTTTGGCTTCGACGTGCCCACGGTGGTGCGCACCCCTGACCAGCTGACCGAGTTGGTGACTGCCGTGGACGCGCTGCCCCATCCCTTTCCTGCCGGCCGCACGTATGCCGCTTTCCTGGCCGCTCCGCTCGGCCCGGAGGCGACCGCGACGCTGGACGACTGGGATTCGCCAGGGGAGTGGGCTCGTGTGCTCGGGCCTCATGTCGTGCTGCGTTTGGGCATCCCCGCCCATCGGGCCCGGTTGACCAATACGCGGATCGAGCGGTTCGGCGTCACTGCCACCACGCGGGACCTCACCGTGGTGCGGGCCGTGGCCGAGCGTTGGGGACGTTGACCCCGGGCAGGCAGAGCCCGCGTCGAACCGCCTCGAAGCAGACGACTGCCGCGGCAGCTGAGACGTTGAGTGACTCCACCCCCGGGTGTAGGGGAATCGACACCCAGAGCTGGACCAATCGACTGACCTGCTCACCCAAACCCGCAGTCTCACCCCCTAAGACGTATGCCGTGTCGGCCGGGAAGGTCGCAGTGAACAGGTCCGTGGTGCCCCCGGAGTCCAACCCAGCGACCAGGTAGCCCGAGCGCTGCAAGGCCTGGACTGCCTCCGCGGCGGTGGCGACTTTGAGGATGGGTGCCTTGAAGGCAACGCCCGCAGATGCCTTGACCACGAGCGGGTCGATAGAGGCCACACCTCTGCGGGGCACGACAATCCCGGAGAATCCGGCCGCCGTGGCGGTGCGCAGAATCATCCCGACGTTGGCAGGAGTCGTGATGCCGTCCAGGACGAGGACGGGTCCGTGCAGGCCATCGGCCACCGCTCGGTCCAGCGGACGCATCCGGGGAGCGAGGACGTCCGCGCACACGCCTTGGTCCTGCTTGCCGTTGCCTGCGATCTTCTTGACGCGCTCAGCGCTGACGACGTGGACGGGCACGCCCCGGTCGTGTGCCGCAGCGCGGATGTCCCCGACATGGGGACCGCGGGCGATGTCGGCGAGCAGGACCTTGTCAACGGCAAGGTCGGGGTCGAGCAAGGCCTCAAGCACCGGGTTGCGCCCGTAGATGGTGACGAACCGGTCCTTGGGGGAAACCGACCCTGGCCCAGGGGATTCGCTCACCCCCACATCCAACACGGTCGAGACGATGCAGCGCCGCCTCTAGCGTCCGGTGTAAACGCTTACGTATGCTGTCCACCGGGTTCGATGAGCCCGAAGACGTCCGATCGTGACCGAGCGTGAGGGAATCGACGTCGCCGGTGGTCTGTCACCATCGGCGGGAGGGGAGTGTTCGTTGACCGCCACTGCACCCCCTGACGTCGTCGCGTCGGTGCTGACCACGTTGGCCGAGATGTCCAACGAGCGACGAGAGTTGTTCGAGCTTCGGTTGGATCGCTGGTGGGACGACCTGGTCGACGCTCTGGAGAAGCTTTACGGCGACCAGTCAGGGGCGGTGGCGCGGCGGCTGGTCGTCCAGGCCGCGGCGGCATACCGGGACCGCGATGCCGAGTTGCACCGGCTGGACGAGCGACGCATCCTCGAGCCGGACTGGCTGCAGAGCCCCGGGATGTTCGGCTACGCCACCTACGCCGATCGGTTCGCGGGGTCCTTGGATGCCGTCGGCGGCCGCATCGACTACCTCGAGGAACTCGGAGTCACCTACCTGCACCTCATGCCGCTGCTGCGTCCCCGGGAGGGGGACAACGACGGCGGGTATGCCGTGGCCTCCTACCGCGAAGTCCGTCCCGACCTCGGGTCAATCGAGGACCTCAAGGCGCTCTCGAAACTGTTGCGGGACAAGGGGATCAGCCTCGTCCTCGACCTGGTCCTCAACCACGTGGCGAAGGAGCACGACTGGGCTGAGCGGGCGCGCTCGGGCGATCCGCGCTACCGCGACTACTTCTGCGTCTATCCCGATCGGACGGAGCCGGACCGCTACGAGGCGACCCTGCCAGAGGTGTTCCCCGACTTCGCCCCTGGCAATTTCACCTGGGACGAGGCGCTCGGCGGTTGGGTGTGGACCACCTTCAACGCTTGGCAATGGGACGTCAACTGGGCCAACCCCGACGTCTTTTGCGAATACGCCGACATCATCTTCTTCCTGGCCAATGCCGGCGTCGAAGTGGTCCGGCTGGACGCCATTGCCTTCACCTGGAAGCGCCTGGGCACGACCTGTCAGAACCAGCCGGAGGTGCATGCGCTCACCCAGGCTTTGCGCGCGATTGCCAAGATCACCTGTCCCGCAGTCGCTTTCAAGGCTGAGGCCATCGTCGGACCCCGGGACCTCGTGCAGTATCTGGGCCAGGGCGAGCATCACGGCAAGGTGAGCGACCTTGCCTACCACAACTCCCTCATGGTCCAGGCGTGGTCCATGCTCGCCACCCAGGACGTGCGGTTGACCGCCCATGCCCTGTCGGCGCTCCCACCCGTCCCGTCGACGGCGACGTGGATCGCCTATCTGCGCTGCCACGACGACATCGGCTGGGCGATCGACGATGGCGATGCCGCCGCTGTGGGCCTCAACGGGTTTGCCCATCGGGCCTTCCTGTCCGACTGGTTCATCGGCGCCTTCCCAGGATCGACGGCGCGGGGGTTGACCTTCCAAGCCAACGGTGCCACCGGCGACCGGCGGATCAGCGGGACGGCGGCCGCGCTGACCGGCCTGGATGCCGCCCGGGCCGCTGGGGATGAGGGGGGCATCCAGCTAGCGATCGCCCGGATCCATCTCGGTCACGCCCTGGTGGCCGGCTTCGGAGGCGTGCCGGTCATCTGGAGCGGTGACGAGCTGGGCCTGGCCAACGATCCGGGGTGGGCTGCCGAGGCGGGCCACGAGGACGACAACCGATGGGTTCACCGGGGCCGGATGGACTGGGAGGTGGCTGCGCGACGGCATACCCCTGGCACGGCGGAACACCTAGTGTTCCAAGGGATTGCGCACATCGCGGACACCCGTGCGAGGCTGCCGCACCTGCACGCGTCGGTGCCGTCGACCGTGCTGGGGGTATGGGACCCGGGTGTCCTCGTGCTGGCCCGAAGGCACCCCCTGGGGACCATGCTCGCGGCTTACAACGTCACCGACTCGTGGCGCCCGCTGCCTGGTGGGCTGCTCCGTCAGGAGGGTCTCGCGGACGCCATGGAGGCGCTCAGCGGTCGGCGCGTGCGGATCGAGAGCGACGACAACGCGTGGCTGCCCCCGTATGCCGTTTGGTGGCTGGTCGACCATATCCCTCCGCACGCATAAGGTCGGGGTGTGCAGCAGAGCGTCTCGTTCAAGGTCTACTACGAGGACACCGACAGCCTCGGGGTCGTCTACTACGCGAACTACTTCAAGTTCATGGAGCGCGGGCGCTCGGAGTTCTTGACCCACCAAGGCCGATCGGTCGCCGAGTGGAACGCCGACGGGTTCCTGCTCGTGGTCCACTCGGTTCAGGCGACGTTCAAGCGGCCGGCCGTGCTCGGCGATGTCGTCGACATCGTCACGACGTTCACCCTGCCGTCGGTCTATCGGGGGCGCTTTGCCCAGCGGGTCGAGCGGGCGGGGGAGTTGCTCGTCGACGGGATCGTCGACGTCGTCTGCCTGGACGCCAACCAGAACCTCATCGAGTTCCCGCCGCAGCTGCGTGCGCTGGCGGACTGATCCAGCGCCGCGTCAGGGCCGCTCACCGCGACCGCCGGGTGGCGAGGATCCGCTCCAATCCAAGGAATCCGGCCGCCATGGTGAGCCCGAGGACGAGGATGCCGCCGATGTTGGCCAGCGCGGCGGCATACCCGAGGACGGCGACGTCGACAAACGGGTAGGGGTAGGCCCCCACGAGAGCGCCGTGCAGCAGCATCGTGGCGACCCACCCGAGCGGGATGGCCAGAGCCACGAGGACGGTCCGCCACGACACCCAGCCGCGGGGTCCGACGAGCAGCCACAGGAGCACCGTGAGGATCGGAGTGACTTGGTGCAGCAGGGTGTTGGAGAGGTTCTCCCACCCGCGCTGGACCGAGATGGGAGCCAGCACGACGGCATACACGAGGCCGGTGATGGTGATGAGCAGGACTGAGTCGAGTCGGGCCGCGCGCAAGGCGGTGGTTGCCCGAGGTCGGCCCCACGCGAGGATCGAGGTGACCACCGCGACGACGATGTTCGACCAGATGGTGAAGTAGGAGAACCAGTCGGCCAGGCGCGAGACCAGGCCCGCGGCGTGGTCGGAGCCGTAGCGCGTCGGGATCGTCACCGTGCTCGGGTAGAGCGCGGTCACCGTGAGGGTGAGAGACACCGCCAGCCCGAGCCAGGCGAGGACGGCGTTGACGGCGAACCAGCGGCGCGCGCCGGTCGAGAGGGTGGTCTCCACGAGGGGCGAGTATGCCGTTTCGCCGCACCGTGGGGCACCTGGGTCAGCCGCGGCGCAGCCAGACCATGACCTCGTGGTGGTCGGTCTGGGGGAACATGTCGAACATTCGGGCCCGGTGGGGGAGGAGCGAGGGCATCCGGACGAGGTCGCGGGCGAGGGTGGTGACGTTGCAGCTGGAGTAGATGACGTCGCGGACTGTGCTGGCTTCCAGCCAGTCGGTGAGGGCCTCGTCCACGCCGCGCCGGGGCGGGTTGACGACGACGAGGTCCGGGGCTGGGTGGGTCGGGTCGGCCAGGGCGTATGCCGTGGCGTCGCCGGCGGCGAAGTGGATCGGCCCAAGGTCGGGGCGGGCTGCTCGCTGGTCGGCGGCGCTGCGGCGGGCGGAGGCGATCGCGTCGGGGGAGAGCTCGATGCCCGTCACGTGGCGGTCGGGGGCGGCGGCATGGAGCGCGAATCCGCCTACGCCGCAATAGAGGTCGAGGACCGAGGACGACTGAGCGGCCTTGATCCAGGCCTGGGCCTGGCGGTAGAGCCCGGCGGCGACGGCGGTGTTGGTCTGGAAGAAGCTGCGCGGTCCGAGGTGCAGCATGACGTCGGCGCACGGCATACGCAGCTCGGTCTGGTCGGTGAGTGGGATCTCGGTCTCGCCCTCCAGGACGGCCTTGTGCTCCGGGTGAAGGTTGACGGTGACGACATCCAGGTGGGGGAGCGCTGCGTGCAGGGCGGGGAGCGCGGCGCGGACCTGGGGGAGTTGGGCGGTCGAGCGAAGGACGATGCGCAGCATGAGGGCGCCGGTGGGGGATGCCGTGACGAGGAGGTATTTGAGCTCGCCCTGTCGGCGGGGGACGTCGTAGGGGGTGAGCCGGGCGGCGCTGACGAACTCGGCCAGGTGGGGGATGGTCGCGTGCAAGGGCGGTTCGTAGAGGCCGCAGTCACGCAGGTCGACCCCGCGTTGGCGGTGGTCGAGGATGCCGAGGGTCGGGTGGGCTGCCGTGCCGCCCACGACGAGCTTGGCCTTGTTCCGGAAGCCGGACTCCGCGCTGGAGAAGGGTTCGAGCCAATCTAGTTGTGGCGCTAGCGAACTCAGTGCCGCACGGCACCGCGCGTCCTTGGTCGCGAGCTGTTCGGCGTATGCCGTCCCCATGAGCGTGCACGAGCGGCATACCCCCGCGTCGTAGTAGTCGCACTGCACCCGGACAGGCTAGCCGCGCTGGCTAACCCCGCCGAGATTGACGTTGTGCGCGTTTGGCTCGGCGTGTTCCGCACCTAACGTCAATCTCGGCGGTGGTGGTGGGGCTTGGGGAGAGGCCCGATGATGACCCGAGGAGAAACCCGATGGTTCAGCGTCGACGATGCGACATAATGTCGATTATCGGCGTTCCAGCCTACGGGATTTGCTGCACGTCAGGAGGCAACCCAGTGCATTGGGTCACCCCACCCGAGGTCTCTGACGCCGGCCTTGTCGAGTGCGAGTGCGACAAGAGTGCGCCGGTGGGCAGCGAACGTCAGGACATGGGCGATCATCCCGCCGTACGTGAAGACCTCCGCCGGGTCGCAGAGCGCGTCGACGAAGGTGTCGTCCAGCTCTTCGGCGGCTACAACTCGCCGGACCTCGGCGAGATACTTCGGCCCATCTACCGCCAGCCGTGCCCGCAGTCGATCGAGGCGGCGATGCGGTGGCTCAAGGCCAACCCGCCTGACGACCACTGGATTGTTGACCCCGTGCTGGCCCTCGGAGACGGGAACCTGGACAACGTCATGTGGGACGGCTCGACTGCGCGGCTAGTTGATTGGGAGGAGTTCGGCGTCTCCGATCTGGCCTACGAGGTCGCCGGTGTTGTCGAACATGCCTCGTCCCGCCTTGACCGACGCTTGGACATTTCCAGTCTGCTCACGGCTCTGCGCCTCAGCACGGACCAACAGGAGCGGTTGTCACGACATCGACGAATGTTCGCGTGCTTCTGGCTCGCGATGTTGCTTCCCGGCAACGGCAGCTGGGGACGTAACCCACCCGGGGCCACGGAGGACCAGGCACGGCACGTCCTCCGTCTCCTCACTGGCAAACCGGTGCTCATCGGTGATCCGACGCGACCAGTAGCCGTGGAACCCGTCCTTGAGCGGCTCGGGCTTGCCCAGCCCCTCGTTGCCCCGGCGAGCGACGTCCTGGATGAGCAGGTTGATCCGCCGCAGCACCCTTCGATCCTGCTGCTGCCACCAGAGGTAGTCCTCCCAGGGCGACTCGTCGAACACCAGCCTCATTCGAGCAGCTCGCGCGCCTGACCGCCGCCGGCCTCAAGTCGCTCGATCGACGCCAGCAGCCGCCGCGCGTTGGCCGGGTTGCGCTACGCGCGAAACCGCCCCCCTGTCCCGGCCGGCTGCGGGACACTGGGGACCCTGCACCTGCCCAGCGTTTCTCCCCCGCCGAGCATCCGGAAGGCCCTCATGGACGACACCCACCGTTCCGCCGTCCTCAACACCTACCGCTACCTTCGCCTGGCCATGATCGCCGTCGTCGTCATGTTGGGCGTGGCAATCGGTGTCCAACGCTCCGCCACCGTCTGCTGGCAAACCTCGGTCAGCGCCTACTACTTCACGGCGGCCCACAGCGTCTTCGTCGCCGCCCTGTGCGCCATCGGTGCCTGCCTCATCGTTTACAAGGGCAACACCGACACCGAAGACGTCGTCCTCAACTTCTCCGGCTTCCTCTCCTTCGTCGTCGCGTTCGTCCCAACCCAGCGCGAGGCCCTCTGCGGCGCAGGTCTGCCCGCGGCATACGAGGTCGGGCCGGGGGTCCGCAACAACGTCCTCGCGCTCATCATCGCGGGCGTCCTCGCCGAGATCGCCCGCCTGGTCATCAACCGCAACGTCAATCGAATCCCCTACAGTGCGTGGGCAACGCGAGCCACCGTCATCGGTTGGCTCGTTATCGGCGTGGGCATCATCGGGTATGCCGCGTTCCCGGACGGCTTTGAGGCCAAAGGCCACACCATCGCGGCCGTCACGATGTTCGTCGGCATCATCGGGGTCGTGATCCTCAACGCTCTGTCGGCCCAGAGCGTGGCTCAGCGCACGAGCTTCGTCGGGACCTACAAGGCCATCGCCGGCGTCATAGCCGTCCTGCTCGTCGCGATCATCGCCATCCGATTGACGTTGCCGGCCTGGGACCACATCGTCATTTGGGTCGAGGCCGTCCTCATCGGCGCGTTCGCGGCCTTCTGGCTGGTCCAGACCAAGGAACTGTGGGACGTCGTCGACCGGCGCGAACTGGCACCAGAGCGCACCGACCGTACCGGCCGCTGACTCAGCCCGGGCACTCCCGCATCACACGCAGCGACGTCCGCCGTCAATCCCCCAGGTGCCGTCCGCGTACTTGGCCACGTCGAGCTCCCACCGCTGCGCCACCTGGACCATCCGTTGCCCCCGGTCGAAGAGCGAGGGAGTCTGGCGCACCCACCCATCGGCGGGCAACGTCGACGGAGGGCCTGCTGCCACAAACTCCGCGACCGCCAACTCCGGGGTCGCGGCCCCCTTCCCCAGCGGCCCGGTGACGGCGAAGCCCTCGCTCCATGCTCCCCCGGACACCTGACAGGCCCCCGAGATGTCAGCGGACGAGCGCGCGGGTGCCTGCTCGCAGCCACCGAGCAGCGCTGCGGCCACCACTGCCAGTGCCGCCCACGAGCCGGTATGCCGTGTGCTCACCGTGTCAGGGTAGCTCGCCCTGGCAGGATGGCGGAGTGATCGAGCCGGGAACGTCGAGCGGCCCAGGCGCGAGCGCCGACGCCACGCCGGGCGGAGTCGGGACGGCCTGGGGTGAGCGGGCGGCATACGCCGCGACCTCGGTGGCCACCCTGTTCGGGCGACGCATGCTCGGGATCCCGGGGACGTTCCTGCCAAAGGTCCAGGCGCCCGGGCCGCGCCGCTGGCGAGGCCCCTGGCACTACTGGTGGCTCGCCCACTATCTCGACTGCCTCGTCGACCAGGCGCTGCGCGAGGACGCCGTGGGCCAGCTCGACGCGGCTCACCGCACCAGCCAGACCGCACACCGGTTGCTCCGGACGATCCGGCTGCGCAATGTCGCCATCTTCACCAACCACTACTACGACGACATGGCCTGGCTGCTGCTGGCGGCCCATCGCCTCGACCGCCTCGCCGCGACCCTCTCCCCCATCGCATCGCGCGCGCTCACCCACAGCGCCGGCGGGGCCCTGCGCGCTGCCGTGACCCGCGGTCACACCGACGACCTCGGCGGGGGCCTGTTCTGGAACGACCACCACGACTTCAAGAACGTCGCGGCCACCGGGCCGGCCGCATTGTTCTT
>JBGAQN010000076.1:0-11867 GCA_044220725.1 Dermatophilaceae bacterium | reverse complement strand
GCGTGGTTCCATCGCGAGCTCCCCGCCGACCCCGAGCGGGTCGACAGAGACAACCCGCGGTTGGTCGCCGCCCGCGCCCTCGTCGCGGCGGCCGCTGTGGCCCCCGAACCGGGATCGGCCGGCCGGTGGGTGGTCCGGTCCGCAGGGGCCGAGTATGCCGTTTCGCTGGCTCCCGATTCCGTCGCCGGCGCGACTGCGGCCAAGGGCGCCACGTGCACGTGCACGTGGTATCTCACCCACGCCAAGGGTCGAGGGGCCTGCAAGCACGTCCTGGCCGTGGAGCTGTTCCTTCGGGAGCGGCGCTGAGATGGCCGTGAAGTTGAACCCGAGACTGGGCCCCGCCATCGCGCTGTTCCGCGAGCTGGGCTGGGCGCAGGCGCCGATCGGCGCGGCGCTGGACCTGCCCCTCGGCACCGCGGAGCAGCGCCGGATCGCGGTGGCCGGGCTGGCCAGCGGCCAATGGAGCGAGTTCGGGGCGCTGGGCAACGGCCGGTGGGGCCGGATCAGCGCCATCGACGTCGACGAGACGATGCTGGCGATCTTCGCGATCCGCGCCGGTGTCGACGCCCGTCGCGCCGTGGCCATCGTGCCCCGGTTGGACGACGAGCTCGTCGCTCGGATCGTCGGAGAGCGCGGCCCGGCCTTTGCGGTGCGCTTCATCGATGGGGTATGCCGTGCCTCGCTGCGGATGTGGGAGCACTCGTGTTCCTTCCATGGTGGCGCGGCGGTCCGGCTGGTCGCGGACCTTCGGCTTGACGTGCCGCAGAACGTCGACTACCTCAAGGACTGGGTCGCGCTGGCGCTCGAGCAGGTCGCGATCGAGCTTCGGGACGCGAATGACGGGCGGCAGCCTCCCCGAGACCCGGTCACCGCATGGAAGTTCGCAGAGCACCTGGCCGCGGCGGCCGCGCTGGGGGTGCCCGCGACGGGTCCGTTCGGGCAGTTGGTTCCGCGTGCTGTCTCCGGTGGTTGGATCGAGCGCGATGCCGCGGTTGCCCTGGGTTTCCAAGCCTTGGACTCGGCTCAACGTCCGGGGGATCGCCGGCGGTGGGCGGAAGTCCTCGTCGACGATCTGGCGGTCCGCGACGACGAGGTCGTCGCGCGGGCTGAAGAGCTCGTCCCGGCCCTGGCCTCCGGGGAGCCGGGAGTGGTCGAACGGTTCGCTCCGATCCTCCTCCGAGGAGTCGACGAGGGCCGACTGGGCGAGGTAGCGATGGCGGGCTTGATGGTTGGCACCCGCAAGGCGCAGCGGATCGTGATCGACGCGCTGGCACGGCGACCTGCGCCAGGCCGAGAGGTCGTCGAGGTGCTCGGGCCGCGACTCTGCGAGATGGCGGGAGACAAGGACCGTGGGCTCGCCCGCGCCGTCGCCAGCCTGGTCCGGGCGTGGGAGGTCCCCGCGTTGGAGCCGGTTGCTGAGGTGCTCGCGCCGCGGGGCTTGTGGCGGCCGACGCCACCGGTGTGGCAGGTGCCCGACTTCGACCCGGGGCCGCTGACCGCCGAGGCTCTGACCGAGGCTGCCGCTGACTTGCTCCCCGGCGCGGAGGAGGCGGTCGGCCTGGCCGTCGAGCGGCTCCTCGTGCTCGCCAATGCTGTGGCGCGGACCGACCCGGATGGGGCGCGACGGGCGCTGCGGGGCGTTCGTGATGGGGTGTGGGTGTCGGGGCTGCGCCCGGTTCCCGCGTGGGTGGCCGAGCAACCGCCGACCTGGGGTCTGGACGCCACCCGCACCGGCCGCGCGAGTGCCTTCCCGGTCCTGGTGGCCCGCGAGTATGCCGTGTTCCAACGCCTCGGCGCGGTCCCTGAGCTGCTCTCGCAGCCGTCCACGGTGGACCTGCAGGTCCGAGTCGCAGATCTGGTCGAGCGGTTGGGGCGTTACCTGGCCGTCGGGGCGTCAGCGACCGAGGCCGACTTCTTCCTCGCGCTGGCCCGGTTGGATGCGTCCGGCGCCGACGGAGGGCTGGTCGGCGCGGTCGCGTCGCTTGCCGTCCCCGTCGTGCGCCAGGATGGCGTGCCGCTGCCCAGCCATGCCGGTCAGATCCTGGGTCGCTATCTGTCCGACCCGTTCGTGGATCCGGGGGTCGTCAAGCGGGAGCGCACCGGCGACTGGTGGTGCGCAGACGTCGTCTGGCCCGCCTCCCTGAGCGAGTTCCCGCATCGGATCCGGGTCGGCTATGGCGACCCGACCTTCGCCGAGGTCCCCTCGTGGGGAGACGCCGCGATGACGGGTGTGCGCTGGACGGGAGAGATCGGACGCGACTTGGGCGTCGTGGCTCGGCAGCTCGCACGCCGGGGCCAGCCGCTGCCACCCGGAGCATGCATCAACCTGCTGGCGATCCAGCGCCCGGTCCACCCCGCCGTGGCCGAGGACGTGGCGACTGCCGTCGTTGAGGCGTGGCAACGCGGCATACTGCGCCCCGGTGTGGCGGACGTTCGGTTCCTCGACTGGTCAGTGACCCCGGGAAGCCTCGCCGCACTCGCGAAGGCATTGGTCGACCTGGCGGGCGAGGGGATCTTGTCGGTCGTGTGGCCGGTGATGGACGACCTCATTGCCGCGTCGGTCACCGCCCCCCGCTTGCATGCCGGCACGGCCGAGCTCGCGGATGCGCTCGCCGGACTCCTGCCCGAGGTCGTCGCTGCGGTTGCGGCGGGGCTGGCACCGGCCGCGGCTCTTGACCTGCCGGGACTGCGCGCATTGGCTGGACGGTCCGGTTCGTCGCAGGCGGTTCGGGTGGCGCGGGAAACCGTCGGCCGCTTGCCCGACCGCAGGGGACCGGCAGGCGTGGTCACCGAACTCGGCGGAACGTCGAGGCACTCGAGCTGACCTGAGTGCAAAGGCGGCACACGCCGACCGTCGCTCGTCCCCGCGTGGCGCCCGGAGAGAGCGAGAGGGGGGCTTCGCTGACGCTGAATGATGGGGACATGGCGCAAACGGCATACCGCGGACATCCGAGAGGTGCTCACGGCTCTGGCCGCCACTGGTGCCGCCCAGCCGTCGGGCCGTCACGCGCAGACGCTTGCCGATCGGTCGAGGCGGGCTCGGGATCTCGGGCTCCTCGTCCTCGCGGACTCCCTCGACCGTTTGGTCAACCACCCGGAGGGTGGCGTCGAACCTGCGGACGTGCTCCGGGCTCCCGTGGTGGCCGATCGGGTCGAGGCGTTGGCAGACCAACGCGCGTGAAGGCGCCTGTGAAGTCGCGGCTGGTGTCGTTGGGACAGCAGCAGAGGCGACATCATGGGCGCCTTCATCGGCGTCGGCCCGTTCACGCGTCCGCTCAGGTGGACCTGGGTGCGGTTCCGGGGAGACGACCGACTGTCCGCCCGGCTCCCGAGCTCCCCCGGCTCGCGGGAGAGACCTTCTGGTTCAGGCGACGGTGACCGGGCGCAAGCGGCGAACGGTCCAGGTGCGCTGGCGGTGAGCGGCATACATGGTGACCAGGAGCGACCCGACGAGGGCGAGGGCGAGCACACCGAGATCGGAACCGATCCCGCTCGTGGCACCGGCGATCACCTTGCGCAAGGCGTTCACGGCGTAGGTGAGCGGCAACGCGTCGTGCAGCCACCCGAAGAACCCCGGCGCCGTGGCGATCGGATAGGTGCCACCGGCGGCGGCCAGTTGCAGCCCGGCGAGCAGGACCGCGAGCAACCGACCAGGGGCGCCCAGCAGGCCGACGAGTGCCTGGTTCATGGCCACGAAGGTCAAGGCGACCAGAACTCCGACGGTGATCAGCCCCCACGTCGACGCGGCGTCGATCCCGACCCACCACTGCAACACCAAGGCCAGAGCCACGCCCTGGGCCGCCCCCAAGAGTGCTCCTGGCAGGAACCCGGCCAGGGCCACGAGCGGTGAGGTCGCCCCGGACGCCAAGGCCCGCGCCGACAACGGACGCAGCAACAGGTAGATCGTCAGGGAACCCACCCACAGGGCCAGTGCCATGAAATAGGGCGCGAGCCCCGCGCCGTGGTGCTTGACCGGGTTGACGTGACTCACCTCGGCGACGACCGGGGTGGCCGCCACGGCAGCCAACTGAGTCCGCTCGGCCTGCGAATAGGTCGGGATCTTCGCGACCCCCTCGCCGAGGCCCGTGCTCAGCTCACTCGCGCCCGAGCCGAGTTGGGCGCTGCCGTCGGCCAGTGACTGCAGGCCCGTCGTCAGTTCACCGGCGCCTGCGGCGGCCTGGGTGGCCCCCACCGACAGTTGGTCCGCGCCGTCGGCGACCCCGCGGACGCCGGAGGCCAGCTGAGGCATCGAGCCGGCGAGCGCTGCTGCGCCGGTGGCGCTGCGATGAACACCGTCCGCCAGGGCCGGTATGCCGTCAGCCAAGGCGTCCGCTCCCGAGGCCAACTGCTTTGCGCCAGGCTGTAATTGGGACAGTCCTGCGGCGAGTTGGGTTGCGCCGGTGGCGCTAGAGGCAGCCCCCGCGCTCGAAGCCGACAGACCGTCGGCCACCTGAGCCGTCCCATCGGCGAGCCCGTCAGCCCCAGCCCGAAGCGCCGCCCCCTGACCGGCCACCCCGGACAGTTGCGCGCAGAACGCGGCCGCTGCGCCGGACGTCGAGCACGCGGCAGCCAGCCCTTCGACGCCCTGGGTGTATGCCGTCAGGCCGCCGGCGAGCGACTCCGCGCCGGTCTCGGCTTGGGTGGCTCCCGCTGACAGCTCAGCGAGCCCGGCCGACAGCGACGAGAGGCCGGACGCCAGTGGACCCGCCCCGGCTGTCAAGGAGGACAAGCCGCCGGATACCTGGGCGGCCCCGTCGGCCAGTTGGCGAGTTCCGGCGGGCATGGCCGAGACTTCGGCGTCCATCGTGGCCAGACCGTTGGCCAGCTGGGCTACGCCAGTGGCTGCCTGGTCGGCACCGCTGGCCAGTTTCCCGGCTCCATCCGCGAGATCACCTGCGCCAGAAGCCATCTGGTCGACGCCGGAGGCGAGCGAGCCGGCGCCATCCGCGGCCTTCGACGCGCCTGTTGTCAACTCACTGACTCCGGTGGCCAGCTTGCCGGCACCATCGGCGGCCGACGAGAGCTGGTCGTGGAGGGTTCCGTAACCGGCATACATCGCCGCGAGGTAACCCTCGGTCACGGTGCGCGCCGCCTCCGCGCTGGTCGTTGTCGCGATTGCCGTGGCGATCTTCCCGTCGAGGTAGTTGACCGCGTCGTTGGTCCGCAACTGTAGCCGGGCCGCACGCGCATCCGCCGGTGCCCCGTTCGTCGAGGTCGCCGAGCGGGAGAAGTCCGCGGGGATCGTCAGGACCGCGCCGAACCGACCGTCGGCGAGCCCCGCCTCGGCCGTCCTTACATCGGTCAGGGTCCACGCATAGGTCGATGACGATGTGGAGGAGGTGAGCTTGCCGACGACCACCCGACCAAGCGGCACGATCTGGTCCTGACCGTCGGCCCCCTTGAGGGTCACGGGCTCGTCGAGGTTGACCACGGCAGCCGAGATCTGGTCGACCCGAGTCGTCGGGCTCTCGTTGGCCCACGTGAAGAGGCCACCAAAGGCCAGTGGCACGACGACGAGCGCCAAGAGGGCCAGCAGCGCGCGGCGGCTGCCGACAAAGCGGCGCAACTCGGCGGCGGGGAGTGCGGGTCGGGACATCAGTGCACCTTCTCGCTGGATCCGGCAGTTTGGGTCAGGGACGCAGAACGCGTGATCGCCGCGGGCGCGGGCTCGGACTCGAGCGCGAGCGCGGGCTCGGACCCAAAGTCGGACTCGGGCGCGGGCGCGACCAGGGCCAGGGTGAGGACCGGTATGCCGCCCGCCGCGCTGCCGGGTGCGTGAGCCAAGGCGGCGGATGCCTCGGCGTCGTCCCGAGCGCTGGCCAGGACAGTGAGTCGGTCAGCGCGTCTGCGCTTGCGGTGAACCGGTGAACCGGCCAGCCAACCGAGCACGGCCCACGCCGCCGACCGATCGTGCGACCCACGAAGTCCGTCGACGTCATCGACGATGAGCACCTCGGGGTCATCGAGCAGGGCGAGGGTCACGCCCAGCGCCCACCGCTCCAGCGGAGCGAGCTGACGCACTCGGGTTGAGCCAGCCAGGTCGGGCTTGGCGTGGGCCGTGGGGACGGCGGACACGGCATACCCGAGGATGTCGGCGAGCAGCCGCTCGGCTCGATCGCGGTCGCCCGCGCGGACCCAGGGCACCCAGTGGCGGCTGGCCAGGCGCTCAGTGAGGTGGTCGCCGACGGTGAGCAGCGGGTCGAGGTCGTTGACTCCTGGGACCTCGGCGAGGGCGGTGGCCGCGCGCACGGCGTGCCGTTGATCGGGCAACAGTCGGCCGGCGACCTCCAGGACACCGTGGGTGAAGGCCATCCGCCCGGCGAGGGTGAGCAGCAGCGCCGTCTTGCCCGCTCCTGGGGCCCCGTGGATGACGCACACAGCGCCTTGCGGCATCTGCGCATCGACGTCCGCGAACACCGGCCGGCCGGCGTCGAAGAGTCCCACGCCGAGCGCGTCGACGGCCCGCGCCGGACCGCCGGAAGCCGCGCGGTTCCGGTCGGCGACGATTCGCCGGTGCAGGCTCTCGCCTTCGACGTCCAGGACCGGCAGCAGACTGTCCAGCCAGCGCGGCAGCCACCAGGCTGAGCGGCCCAGCAGCGCCATGACCGCGGGGACGAGAGTCATCCGCACGACGAAGGCGTCGACGAAGACTCCGACGGCCAGGCCGAGAGCGATGGGCTTGATGTAGAGGGCGCCGTGCGGCACGAAGGCCGCAAACACCGCGACCATGATGATCGCGGCCGCTGTCACGACCCGAGCCGAATCGACGAAACCGTGCCGCACGGCATCCCGGGCGTCATCACCATGGACATATCGGGCGCGCATGCTCGACACGAGGAACACCTGATAGTCCATGGCCAGCCCGAACAGCACGCCCATGACGATGATCGGCATGAAGGCGATGACCGGCCCGGTCTGGGTGACCCCGAGCGGACCGGCAAGCCAGCCCCACTGGGCCACTGCGCTCACCGCGCCGAACGCCGCTCCGAGCGAGAGCAGATAGCCGACTGCGGCGGTGACAGGCACCAGGACTGACCGGAAGACGAGCGCCAACAGCAGCAAGGACAACCCGACGACGACAATGCCGAACGGCAGCAGGGCCTCGGACAGTCGGCTGGCCACGTCGACCTGGGCAGCCGTGTGACCGGTCACCGCGAGGTCGACTCCGAAGTCCTGCTTCACCCCCGGGGCTAGCGCCCGGACCGAGGCCAGCGCTGACTTGGTGACCTGGCTCTCCGCGCTTCCGGCAGGGACCGCGACGATGACGCCGGTGTCGGCGCCCCGGTTTGGCGTCGCCACGGTCGTCGAGACGATGCCGGGGGTGGCCAGCACCAGTTGCTCGACCTTGGCGACGACCCCCAGTGGGTCGGTCGTCGAGACGATGTCCAGGGTGATGACCAGGGGCGCGTTGGCGCCGGGGCCGAATGCACTGGCGATGGTGTCGAACGCCTGCCGATGGGTCGACTCCGGCCCGGACGTCCCGTTGTTGGGCAACGCGAGGGCCAAGTCGCGGGCTGGCAGCGCGGCAACTCCGAGCCCGCCGATGACCAGCACGGCGGTCAGCGCGGGCACTTTGGTCACCCACCGCACCCACGAGGCCGACCAGCTGGTATGCCGTCTGGCATGGTGCTCGTCGGCGACCCGTTTGGGGATGAGTCGGGTGCCGGCATACCCGATGAGGGCTGGGAGCAGGGTGAGGGCCACGAGGACGGCGCACCCGACGGCGACCGATGCCGCGATCCCCATGACGGTGAGGAATGGGATCTGGGCCACGCCGAGGGCAAGCAGGGCAATGGCCACGGTGGCCCCGGCAAAGACCACGGCGGAGCCGGCCGTCCCTGTCGCCTGGGCGGCGGCCTCCTCGACGTCGTGGCCCTCGGCGAGTAGGTCGCGGTGTCGGGAGATGATGAACAGGGCGTAGTCGATGCCCACGGCCAGGCCGATCATTAGGGCGAGGAACGGTGCGGTCGAGGTGACCGTCGTGAACCGGGTCGCCGCCATGATCAGGGCCATGGACATCGCCACCCCGAGCAACGAGGTCAGCAGGGGGATGCCGGCCGCCACCGCCGAACCCAGGGTGAGGAAGAGCACGACGAGGGCGACGACGACCCCCAGTGCCTCCGTCAAGCCCATCTCGGGGGCCGTCGGCATGAACAGCGCGCCGCCGACCGACGTCGTCAGCCCTGAAGCGGTGGCGTCGCGGGCGAGAGCCACCAGTGGGCCCCGGATGGCATCGGTGACTTCGGTGGCGTCGACGTCGAGTTGCACCGAAATGATCCCTGTCGAGCCATCCGGCGACACCGTTCCCTTGACGTGCTCGTTGAAGGGGCTGGTCGCGCCGCGGACGTGCGGGAGGGCGGCATACCGGGCGGTGAGGTCCTCGATGCTGGTAGTGACCGACGCGTCGGTGACCTTCGTGCCGTCCGGGGCCGAGACGACGACCTGGCCACTCGCGCCGGAGAACTCGGGGAACCTGGAGGCCAGCGCGTCCATGGCCTGCTGCGACTGGGTGCCGGGGATGTCGAAGACGTCGGCGAGGCTGCGGTGCAGCAGCCCGGCCCCGGTGCCTAAGGTGAGGATGACCGCCACCCAGATGACGACGACCAGCCGACGCCGGCGGACGGCCCATTGGCCGAGGGCGTAGAGAGCAGAGGACATGCGGTCTCCCGAGACGACGGCCGACAGGGTTCGATACGGGAGTGTATCGGATGCATCTCTGTATTCGATACAGTGATGTATCCGACAGGGAACGTCAGGTCCGCCCAGTTAGCCTAGAGAGCAATGACCATGTCGCCAGACCCGAACCGTGCTGCGCTCGCTCAGGAGGCCCCGACCGCCACCGACCCGTCGGACGGTGCGACCGACGCGCCCAAGCGCAGCCGCAGCGTCACCCGGGAGCGGCTCCTGGACGCTGCTGCGACCGTCTTCTCCGAACGGGGCGTCGCGGCGTCGAGTGTCGAAGAGGTGTGCGAGCGGGCCGGCTTCACTCGTGGCGCCTTCTATTCCAACTTCGCCACCAAGGACGACCTGCTCGTCGCTTTGCTTGATCGTGAGGAAGCGATACTGCTCGATGGCCTCAGTCTCGCCCTCGGCGATGCCCTGTCCGGTCCGGAACCCTTGGCGGCTGTCGCTGAGCGGCTGTTCGACCTGCAGCCGTTCGGTGCCACCAAGCACGCGCTGCGCACCGAGCTCTCCCTCATGGCCATCCGGGACCCGGGACTGGCTGCCCCCTATTTGGCTGCCCGACGCTCCTTTCGAGAGCGCTTTGTCCCCTTCCTCGAACAGGGACTCGCCCAGGCCAGCCTGGAGTTGACGGTGCCGGCCGACGACGCCCTCGACACGTTGGAGGCGTTGTTCGAGGCCAGCGTCCGGGCGGCCATCATCTCGGGGGACGCCAACGCCAGGGACAATCTCGCCGCCCGCATGTTGCCGGTCTTGCTCGGCGCCATGACTCGGCCGAGTGCCTGAGCGCCTTCGCGGTCGTCCTGCTCAGCAGCCGGGGGGAGCCGTCGCCGTTGCGGTCCCCGTCGGCGTGACGATCTCCTTGTATGCCGTGCCCAGGACGAGGTCGACGGAGGCGTCGGCCCGGGCGTCCTTGACCAGAGTCGCGCCTGCGACAAGGGTCTGGACGAGCTTGGCGGCCCGTTCTCCGGCAGCCCCGTAGCGCACCTCCGCGGTGCCGGGGACCGACTTCTTCAGCGGGTCGTTGGCAACCGTGCCGACGACGAACCCACGGCCTTTGACGGTCTTGCCGACGGTGCCGGCCAAGCCGCTGCGTGTTGTGGCGTTGTAGACGTTGACCGTCACCTGGCTCGGATAGACCGGGCCGGTGGGACTGAGGGTCACCGTGCAGGAGGGGCTGGCCGCTGCCTTGTTCGGGCCCTTGGCGAAGTAGGTCGACGCGTAATAGAACGCGCCGGCAAGGACAGCGATGACGATGAGCAAGGTGATGGCTGTGCGCTTGCGTCGCCGCGCGCGTGCCACCGACGCCGACTCGACGGTGATGCTCACCGGCATACCTCCGCAGCGATCCGCAACGACCCCGACACCCGAGATTGCCCCCTAGTCAAGCACGAGAACCCGCGCGTGGAGGTTCCCACGCTGGGCAAGGGCCGCTCGCAAGGCGCGGTGCAACCCCTGCTCAAGGTAGAGAGTGCCGCGCCACTCGACGACGTGGGCGAACAAATCCCCGTAGAAGGTGGAGTCGTCGGCAAGCAACTGGGCCAGGTCGAGGGTCCGCTTGGTGGTGACCAGATCCGCCAGTCGAACTTGACGCGGCGGCACCTGCGACCAGTCACGCGTCGTCACCAGGCCGTGGTCGGGGTACGGCCGGTGCTCCCCTATCCCCTTGAAGATCACCTTGCCAGTCTAGGTGCGCCGTCCGACCAGACCGCGCCCGGTATGCCGCGGACAGCGTCTAGAGTGCGTCCGTGACCGAGATGCCCGAGCAGATCCAGCAGATCACGGCCGGCTATGAGTTCGCCGGTGGTGCCCTCGAGTTCGGGGCGGCCGTCCTGGACGGGACCGCCTATCCCGAGGCCAAGGTAAAGATCCCCCTGGCCGTCATCAACCGGCACGGCTTGGTTGCGGGGGCCACCGGCACCGGCAAGACCAAGACTCTGCAGCTGATGGCCGAGCAGCTCTCGCAGGGCGGCGTGCCGGTTTTCCTGGCCGACGTCAAGGGCGACCTGTCCGGCATGGCCTCGCCGGGCGTGAGCAACGACAAGATCACCGCCCGCGCGGCCGACATCGGCGAAGAGTGGGTGGGCACGGCATACCCGACGGAGTTCTATGCGCTGGGCGGCCTCGGCAAGGGCATCCCGATCCGCGCATCGGTGTCCTCCTTCGGGCCGACGTTGTTGGCAAAGGTGTTGGGGCTCAACGAGACCCAGGAGTCGAGCCTGGGTTTGGTGTTCCACTACGCCGACGCCAAGGGGCTCTGGCTCGATGATCTCAAGGATCTGCGGGCGGTCGTCCAGCACCTGACGAGTGACGAGGGCAAGGCCGACCTCAAGGACCTCGGGGGCCTCTCGTCGGCGACGGCCGGGGTTATCCTGCGCGAGTTGATCACCTTCGCCGACCAGGGCGCTGACGTGTTCTTCGGGCTGCCGGAGTTCGACACTGCGGACCTGCTGCGGGTCGGGGCCGACGGGCGCGGGGTCGTGTCGATGCTTGAGTTGCCGGCGGTGCAGAACCGGCCGCAGTTGTTTTCGACCTTCCTCATGTGGCTGTTGGCCGACTTGTTCCACGATCTGCCCGAGGTCGGCGACCTGGACAAGCCCAAGCTGGTGTTCTTCTTCGACGAGGCGCACCTGCTGTTTGCCGACGCGTCCAAGGACTTCCTGCAGGCGATCACCCAGACGGTGCGGCTCATCCGGTCCAAGGGGGTCGGGGTCTTTTTCGTCACCCAGTCGCCCAAGGACGTGCCGGCCGACGTGCTCGCCCAACTTGGCAATCGGGTCCAGCATGCCTTGCGCGCCTATACCCCGGACGATGCGAAGGCCCTCAAGGCGGCCGTGTCGACCTATCCCAAGAGCGCCTACGACCTGCAAGAGCTGCTCACCCAGCTCGGCACGGGCGAGGCGGTCATCACCGTGTTGTCCGAGCGTGGCGCGCCGACCCCTGTGGCGTGGACTCGGATGCGCGCCCCCCAGTCGCTCATGGCGCCCTCGCCGGAGCCGCTCATCGACCAGATCGTCGCGGCGTCACCGAACACCCCCCGGTATGCCGTCGCCCAGGACCGTGAATCGGCATACGAGAAGCTCACGGCGGCGGCGTCGGCGGCTGAGGCTTCGGCGGCTGCGGCAGCGGCTGCCGAGGCGCAGGCCAAGGCCGACGCCGAGGCCGCCACAGCTGCCGACGCGGCG
>JBGAQN010000075.1:0-11906 GCA_044220725.1 Dermatophilaceae bacterium | reverse complement strand
GCATTGTTCTTCGCCCGGATCGGCGATCGCGCCCGAGCCGGCGCTCTGCTCGACTGGCTCCACGACCACCTGCGTGACCCCGCCTCCGGGCTGTTCGTCGACGGCCTGCGGATCTCCCCGGACGGCAGGACGACGCTCGTGCCGGACGTGTTCACCTACAACCAGGGCACCGTCCTGGGCGCACTGGTCACCCTCGCGGACCCGATCAGCTTGGCCCGCGCGGAGACCCTCATCGACGCCATCGCCCGCCAGTTGACCACCGATCCTGACTTCCGGATCCTGCGCACGCACGGCGACGGCGACGGTGGCCTGTTCACGGGGATCCTCGTGCGCTACCTCGCGCTGGCAGCCCGGTGCCCGGACCTGTCCCCCACGGCGAGAGCCGGCGCCCAAGACCTGGTCGAAGGAACCTCGGACGCCTTCTGGTCGGGTCGCCACGTGCGCTCCCTCCCAACGCGATTCGGTATGCCGTCCGCCCCCGTCATCGTCTTCTCCCCCGACCCGGCGGTGCCGGCCGAGCGGAGCCAGCCGCACGGCATACCCATCGAGCTGTCGACTCAACTGCAGGCCTGGATGACCCTCGAAGCGGCGGCGACGCTCGACGCGTCCTGACCGCGGGCCGACCGCACTGGCTGGGGCTGGTGGATGGCTGTCCGGGTCGGACGACGCTCGGCGTGGCGCGCGGCATACCCCTGCCGCGATCGCGGCGCATGTGACACGCTTCACGCCATGAGCACCGTAGGGGGGGCCGCGACCGCCCGCGCCCCGAAGTCACCCGAGACTCGCGAACAGAAGTCCTGGTATTGGTATGACTGGGCCAACTCGGCCTACGTCACCACCACCGCCACGGTGCTCTTCGCCCCCTACCTGACGTCGGTCGCGACCGCGGCCGCGTGCCCCGACCTCGTCGACGGTCAGCGCTGTGCGGCGACACTGTCGGTTCTTGGCATCCCGGTGTCGCCGGGGTCGCTCGTGGCCTATACCGCGACGTTCTCGACGATCATCTCGGCGATCTTCCTCATCTTCGTGGGGGCCATCGCGGACCGCTCCCCGCACCCGACGAAGCTCTTCGCCATCTTCGCGTGGACCGGGGCGCTCGCCGCCACCTTGATGTGCCTGGTCACCGGCACAAACTGGCAGCTCGGCGTGGTCTTGTTCATCATCGCCAACATCTGCCTGGGGTCGTCGCTGGTCATCTATGACTCCCTGCTGGTCCGGATCGCCGGCCCCAATGATCGAGATCGGGTCTCCTCCAAGGGGTGGGCCTTCGGCTACCTCGGCGGCGGCCTGCTGCTGCTCGTCAACTTCGTCCTCGTGGCCAAGCCCAGCCTGCTGGGGCTCGACCGCGGCGGCGCCGTCCGGCTGAGCCTGCTCATGGCCGGCATCTGGTGGGCTGCCTTCACGATCATCCCCGTCCGGGGCCTGCGCCACGTCACCGGCACCGTCGCGCCCCCCATCGCCCCGGGGCAGGGAGTGGTCGGCGGCAGCCTGCGTCAGTTGCGTGAGACCTTCCGCGATCTGGCCCTGCATTACCCGCAGACCAAGCTGTTCTTGCTGGCCTACCTGTTCTTCAACGACGGCATCCAGACGGTCATCGGCAACTCCAGCCTCTATGGCATCGAGGAGCTGGAGTTCCCGCAGGAGACCGTGCTCGGCATCTTCCTGTTCGTCCAATTCGTCGCGTTCTTCGGTGCGCGCTTCTTCGGGCAGGTCGCCGCCCGGATCGGTGCGTGGAAGACGGTGCTGGGCAGCCTGGGGATCTGGACCGGCATTGTCACCGTGGCCTTCTTCGTCCCGGCCAAGTCCTTGGTGCTGTTCCTCGCGCTCGCCTTCTTCATCGGGATGGTGCTCGGCGGGTCGCAGGCGCTGTCGCGCTCGCTCTACAGCCAGCTCATCCCGGCCGGCAAAGAGGCTGAGTACTTCAGCCTCTACCAAGCGATGGAACGCGGCACGAGCTGGTTCGGCACGCTGATCTTCGGCCTGGTCTACCAGGCGACGCTGTCCTACCGGGCCGCCATCCTGGCCCTCATCGTCTTCTTCCTCCTCGGTGGCGTGCTGCTGTCCCGGGTGAAGATGCGCGAAGGAATCATCCAGGCCGGCAACGAGGTTCCCCGGGTGATCTGATCCAGGCGGCAAACCCGGCAAGCCTGCCCGGCGGGCACTCTCCGCGACATCCCGGTTCCCGGCCAAGCACCTCCTTCGGGAACAAAGGCAACCTTTTCCTCCGTTGAAGCGTCAAAGCAGGTGAGCAGGGGGCTGCGGCATCCAACCGGATCCCCTCCTCAGCTCGCCACCAGGAGGATCAGCATGGCCGACCGCTCTCTTCGAGGCACCCGTTTGGGCGCGTTCAGCATGGAGTCCGACGTCGGGGTCGTCCCGAGCGAACGCCAGATCACCGTCTATGTTTGCCCACAGGGCCATCGTTCCGAGTTGCCGTTTAGCGTCGAAGCGGATATCCCGCCGACCTGGGAGTGTCGTTGCGGAGCCACCGCCAGACTGCTTGACGGCGGCCCGACACCAGACGCCAAACCCATCCGGCCACCGCGCACCCACTGGGACATGCTCCTTGAGCGACGCTCCATTCCCGAGCTCGAAGAGCTGCTTCAGGAGCGCCTAGAGCTCCTCCGAGCCTCCCGCGGCGAGGCCAGCAAGCGCAGCGCGTGAGCTGAGCACACGGCATACGAGCGCGACCCGCCCTTCCGACGTGGAAGGTGCGGGTCGTTCTCGTATGCCGTGCTCCCCCTCTCCCCAGGGCGGGTCACGGGTCGACGATCTCGCCTTCGATGACGTCCCCGGGACCTGATGGGGGGTTGCGCCGACCACCCGGTCCGCCGGCGCCGCCGACCGTCATGATCCCGCCGAGCAACTTGCGGGTCACCACGGTCTCCAGGACCCCCCGAGCCAGTGGCCTGGTGATCGGCAGGATGAAAAGGAAGCCCACCAGGTCGGTGAGGAAACCCGGGGTGAGCAGCAAGGTTCCTCCGACCAGGACGAGCGCCGCGTCGCTGAGCTGCCGCGAGGGCATCCGGCCGGAGTTCAGCGCGCTGGCCAGAGCCCGCCACGTGCGCGCCCCTTCACGCTTGACCAGCCAGGCACCCAACGCGGACTCCACGAGGAGCAACGCCAACGTCGGCCAGCCACCGATCTGTTGACCGACCCAGATGATGATGGCGAGCTCGGCGGTGGGCACGACCAGCAGAGCCAGCGTCAGCAACCAAGGCCAACGCCGACGTCCCGCCAGGCGGGTCACGCGTTGTGCCATCGGCCCTCCCGCGGGCCTCGCACGCGTCGGACTGCCGCGGCCACCTGTCCGGCCCGGTGGGCGATCCCCTGCTTGCCGACGTTGACGAATGCCTCGGTGACGATGTTGCCGCTCATCTTCGACTCACCGATCTCGCGCTCGACGAACTCGATGGGCACCTCGACGGCGGTGAGCCCGGCTCGCACGAGTGCCACCGTCATGTCGACCTGGAAGCCGTAGCCGGCCGAACTGACCGATGCCAGGTCCATCGCCTGCAGCGCCGAGGTCCGATAAACCCGATAGCCACCGGTGGCATCGTTGACGGGCAGGCCGAGCATGACCTTGGTGTAGATGTTGGCGCCGACGCTGAGCGCCTTGCGGTGTGCGGGCCAGTTGACGACGGACCCACCCTTGACCCACCGCGCCCCGATGACCAGATCGGCGTGCTCCGCCGCCCGCAGCAGGCTCGGGAGTTGTTCGGGCTGGTGTGAGCCGTCGGCGTCCATCTCGATCGCCGCGTCGTAGCCACGCTCGATCGCCCAGGCGAAGCCGGCCTTGTATGCCGCGCCCAACCCCTGCTTTCCGGGCCGGTGCATGACGTGCACCTGCTCGTCCGCTGCCGCCAGGTCGTCAGCAACGGCACCCGTGCCGTCCGGTGAGTTGTCCTCGAGGACGAGGATGTCCGCTTCAGGGACGCTGGCGCGAACCCGGGCCACGATCCGCGGGAGGTTCTCCCGCTCGTTGTAGGTCGGGATCAGCACGACGACCCTGCGCAGGGGCCCTCGGGTCGAGGTGGTCATCTGGGCTGGTCCTTTCGCTGTCGCGCCCCACGGGTCGACCCCGCCGCCAGCGCGAACATCATGAGCAATCCGAGCACTGCACAGTATTCCGGCCAGGCCCCCAGCCGACTGGCCAGGGTGAGGTCGGTCCGCAGCGGCAGGTCGGCGACCAAGGCCGCCGGGGTGAACAACGTCGTGGGCTCGAGCAGGGTTCCGTCAGGGAGGATGAGGGCGCTCACACCCACGGTCGACACGTGGGCCACCGACCGGCCGTGCTCGATCGCCCGGATGCGCGAGATCGCCAGCTGCTGGACCGACTCGTTGGTGAAGCCGAAGGTCGCGTTGTTGGTCTGAATGACCAGGAGATTCGCCCCCCGCTCGACGTTGGCCCGGACCAGTTCGTCATATGCCACCTCGAAGCAGATGCTCGGCCCGGCGACGATCTCGCCCCCGGCCCGGGCGGGAACGCGGAACACAACGGGCCGGTCGCCGGCCCACATGTCGGTGCGCAGCAGGTCGACCTGGGTCGACACCAACCGCCAGAACGACCGGTTGGGGATGTACTCCGCAAACGGCACCGGGTGTTGCTTGACGTAGCGCCCGACCAGCCCCTCCCCGGGCCGATAGAGCAGCGACACGTTGGAGAAGTGCGGCGCAGGTTCCTCGAGCAGGCCCCCGACGATGATCGGCGCCTCGGCCACGCCCAGGGCCCGGTCGATGGCCTGGGCAGCGTCGGGGTTGCGGGTGGGGTCGATGTCCGACGCGTTCTCCGGCCAGACCACCAGGTCCGGATCGGGCTGTCCGGCCTCTCGTTCGCGGGTCACCCCGGTGATGGTGACCTCGACGTGGTTGTCCAGCACCGCGCGACGTTCGGCATTGAAGTCCAGACCTGGCCTGGGGACGTTGCCCTGGACGGCCATGATCCGCGCCGTCTGGCCGTCGACCGGCAACGGGATCGCCAGACCGACCAGGGCGCAGGCCATCGCGGCGAGGGCAGCGACGACCGGCTGTCGATACCCGGGCCGTTGCGTCCCCGCCACGCCTCCCGAGGTGGCGGCTCGAATGACCCGGTATGCCGCGTGCACGGCATACCCGAGTAACCCGCCGCACAGCGCGACGAGGAAGGTGACAGCGGGGGCACCGCCAAAGGCGGCGATGTGGGCGAATGGGCTATCGGCCTGGCTGAACGCCAAGCGCACCCATGGGAACCCGCCGTAGGGGATGCGGTCGCGCAGGGCCTCTTGGGTGACCCAGGCCAGGCCCACGAACAGGGGCCGGATGCCTCGCCGCTGCAGGATGGCACTCCCCCAGCCGAGCAGACCGAGGAACGCGGCCTGACTCACCGCCAAGCCGGCCCAGGGGACGACGCCGAGGTAACTGCCCGACCAGCTCAGGGTCGGGACGAAGAACGCCAACCCGAAGACCAGACCGTTGACCACACCCACGCGTGCCCGAACACCCGTCGTTGACACCGCCAACAGGGCGACTGCGACAGGTGCCAGCCACCAGAGGCCGTAGCCAGGGAAGGCCAACGACAACAGGGCGCCGCCGACGAGGGCTAGCGGGATGCGGCGCACGGGTCCCACCGTAGGTCAGGCTGCGACGAACTCCGAAACGTCGGGCTCACCGTGCACTCGGGCCGGGCCAGGACGCCATTGTGCCCGTGTCGCCGTTGGGACCAACCGACACCTCTCCGGATGAGAGCTGACCTGTTGTTGTCTACTAGGCAAACACGGGCACAACTGACGCTCGCCACTACACCACGGTCCACGGCCCCGTCTCGTGGTGGTCAGTCTGGCCACCCGGCGGCCGCTCGAGCAGGCCGCCGTGGACTCCCACCCCGGGACGTTGGCGCTTCGCGTGGCCAGAGCCACCCAAGGCGAACAACGGGCCCGAATTTACCGGTTGGCGGTGTGCTGTCAACTCGAAACTGACCTGCATAAACGCGCAAAACCGCAGGTCAGGGGGATGCGTGAAACCCGTTCACCCAAACGGAAATTGGTGGTGCACGGCGTGTCGTGCGCGACACGCCGTGCACATTTCGTTAGGGGACGACGACGGTGCCCCGCGCGGTGGTTGCGACCACCGGCGGGTCCAGGACCGCAGCGGAAGAGGCGCCCAGCTCGGGGGTGCCACGGCATACGACACGGACCGCGAAGTCCATCTCCCGGGACCGGCGGCCGACCCGGGTGATGCGCGCCTCGATCTCCAAGACGTCGCCGGCCCGGACCGGGGCGAGGAACTGGACGTCGGAGTAGGAGGCAAACAAGCCCTCGTCGGCGTCGGTGAGGATGCACATCTCGGTGGCGACATCGCCGAAGGCGGCCAGGGAATAGGCGCCATCGACGAGGTTGCCGGCGTAGTGGGCGTGGCTGTAGGGGACGTAGCGGCGGTGCACGACCGTGCGGCCGACCTCGGCGCGGGTGGTGGGCTGCGGGGTGCTCATGAGGCCTTCTTCCGGCTCGGGGCGGCGGGGGGAACGATGGCGTGGACGAGGTAGCTGGCGACCTCGCTCGGGGTGGTGCCGCGACCGAAGATCCGGTCGACGCCGAGACGGTCGGCCGAGCCCTCCTCGAAGCGCGGGCCGCCCGCCACGAGAAGCGGCACCTTGCCGGCCGGGTAGGCCTCGCGGAAGGCCGCCGTCATCTGGGAGACGTTGTGAATGTGAGCATCCTTCTGGGTGACGACCTGGCTGACCAGAACGGCGTCGGCCTTGGCCGCCCGGGCTTTGGCGACGAGGTCCGGGACGAGGACCTGAGCCCCGAGGTTGACGACGGTGATCTCGGAGTAATACTCCAAGCCCTTCTCCCCCGCAAAGCCCTTGATGTTGAGGATCGCGTCGATCCCGACGGTGTGGGCGTCGGTGCCGATGCAGGCGCCCACCACCACCAGTGGGCGGCGGATGCCCCGCTTGATCGCGAGGTTGACCTCTTTAGGGCTCAGCAGCGGGAACTCGCGCTCCTGGACGTGGACCTGGCCAAGGTCGACGAGGTGGTTGGACGAGCCATAGACGACGAAGAAGGTGAAGTCGGGCCCGATCGGTTTGGCATGCACGACGAGCGCCGGGTCCATGCCCATCTTCTTGGCCAACTGCAGGGCCGCCCCTTCGGCCCGCTTGTCGTGCGGCAGCGGGAGGGTGAACGACACCTGGATCATGCCGTCGCCGGTCGTGTCGCCATAGGGCCGGACGATCTGCGGGGTGAGCTTGCGCGGGGTCTCGCGCAGGTGCTTGCGGTTGGTCATCGCGTGGCTCCCGTCTCAAGGAGGGTGACCGCCGGGTTGTCGTAGCCGGGGGCCTTGGTGACGACGCCTTCCAGGCCCTTCCCGTGGTCGGCGGGGCGTTTCATCAGCCCGAACGTGCCGTCGGCGATGGCGTTGAGCAACCCGTCGGCGGTGATCCGGTCGAGCAGGTCGACCGCCTCGCCGAGGACGTGCCGGGCCCGGTTTTGGATGAAGCCATCGCGCGGCGGGTGGAAGTCTTCTCGCAGCCCGCCGGCGGCGTCCAGGACGTAGCGGACGTTCTGCAGGGCCAGGTCGCGGTCGGAAAGGAACGGAGTGACCACGGCTTCGGTCATCATTCCGACGAGAAGGATGCCCTGGCCGGTCATCGTCCCTGCGAGGTTGAAGAACCCGTCGAGCAGGTAGCCCCGGAAGACGTCGCCGGTCATGTGCTTGGTCGGGGGCATCCATTTCAGCGGTGCGTCGGGGAAGAGGGTCCGGGCCAGCAGCGCGTGGGCCAACTCCAGGCGGAAACTCTCGGGCACCTCGGGGTTGATCTCGAAGGCGTGCCCGAGACCCAGCTGCCAGTCCGCCAGCCCCGCCTCCTTGGCGAAGTATTCGTTGAGCAACTGGCTCACCGTCACCGTGTGCGCGGCGTCGACCGCATCGGCGGTGGTGAGGTAGTTGTCCTCGCCGGTGTTGATGATGATCCCGGCGCGAGCGTGGATCTGGCGGCTGAACCGCTGGTCGACGAAGGTGCGGATTGGGTTGATGTCGCGGAAGAGGATGCCGTACATGGAGTCGTTGAGCATCATGTCGAGCCGTTCGAGGCCGGCCAAGGTGGCGATCTCCGGCATACACAGTCCGGAGGCGTAGTTCGTCAGGCGGACATAGCGGCCCACGTCGCGGCTCGTCTGGTCGAGCGCAGCCCGCATCAGCCGGAAGTTCTCCTGGGTCGCGTAGGTCCCGGCGAAGCCCTCGTGGGTCGCCCCTTCGGGCACGAAGTCGAGCAGGCTCTGCCCGGTGGACCGGATCACCGCGATGACGTCGGCGCCTTCGCGCGCGGCGGCCTGGGCCTGCGGAATGTCCTCGTCGATGTCACCGGTGGCCACGATGAGGTAGATCCACGGGGTCTGCTTCGGGTTGCCGTGTCGGTGGATCAGTCGGTCCCGGACGGCGCGCTGTGTGTCGATGCTCCGTATGCCGCGAGCGACCTGCCCGCGGGCGGTCCGCTGGGCGGCGGCAAGGTCACGCCCCTCCGGCAATCGGAAGGATGCCGAGCCACTGGCCGACTGCTGGGCCAAAGTGAGCAGGTCGGGCGCGACACCGCGACGAAGTGCGTCATAGACCGGCGTGGTGACGCCGTGCTCCAGCCCCACCTGCCCGCGCACCGCGTCGACGAGATGGTTGACCCAGGGCTGCCCTTCATGGTCGGCTCCGGTGAGCCCCGCCAGGCGCAGCGTCGCTCGCTCTACCGACACTGTGGTGTGGTTCTTGGCGATCTTCACCACGGGGGCACCGGCACGTTTCGCCAGCGAGCGAGCCTGGCGGACCTGAGCGGCATCGAGATGGATCACTGAGGTTGTCGACACGTCTCCAGCCTAGCAGGAACCGCTGATCTTGCGGCAATGCCAGTGTTCCACCGCAAAATCAGCGGTCCCGTCCCCGATCTAGCTAGGCAATTGTTGCCTCAGCCCCTTCCGTCGGACGCTGCTGCCCCCTGGAGGCCCTCGCTGCCGTTCTGGTCGGTGCAGAAGACCTCGGCCGCGGCAACGGCGGCCGGCAGCGCGGAAGCCGTCGTCGCCGGGGCGTAGTCGACCGAGAACTCAACGTCGGGCGGCGAACCACAGCCGGTCGGCGCGCTCCGCGGTGCGACGCTGGTTGGCCAGCACGTTGCGCGCGACGACGAGCAACCACGGCAGCGGCTCGGGCGGCATACGGTCGATGCGGCGCCAGGAGATCGCGAAGGTCTCCGCGACGACGTCATCGCACTCGTGGCGCTCGGCGTGGCGGCGGGCGTAGGCCCACACTCGCGGCGCGTACGCCGTGAAGGCCGCCTCAAGTCGGGCGCGGTCGTCCTCGTGGCTCATGCCGAGAAGTGTCGCGAACCCGACGCGGATCACGCGGCCCCCTCGAAAAGTTCAGCCCTCCAGGCGCGACTCGAACAGGCCGCGCACCGCGGCATTGCCTCGGATGAGCTCCATCGCGTATGCCGCGTGCCCCGGCACGTAGCCGTTGCCGACGAGCATCCGAACGTCGGCAGCCAAGCCCTCGGCGCCGAGCGCGGCGGCGGCGAACGACGTGGCCATCGAGAAGAAGATGATCGTGCCGCCCTGGGCGGTGGCGAGGATGGCCGGTTGTTCGCAGCCGGGCACGTCGACGCAGACGACGGTGACGTCGCAGGGTCCGCCCGCGGCCTCGACGGCCGCGAGCAGTCCCATCGGCGAGCGGGCATCGGCGATGACGACGTGATCGGCCAGGCCGGTGGGGCGCAGCAGCTCGGCCTCGCGCTCGTTCGGCACGACGGCGACCAACCGATCGGCGCCGGACTCCCGTGCAGCGGCCAGCGACAGGGAGCCGGACTTCCCGGCCCCGCCCAGGACGAGGACCGACGGGGCCGCCGCGTCGGCGGAGGAAGCCGCGCGGGCGGCATACTCGCCGACGATCCGGGCCACGAGCGCGGGCGCGCCGCACACGTCCATGACCATGAGCGACAGTCGCGGGTCGAGGTCGTCCGGGATGACTGCCGCGATGGAGCGCTCGAAGAGGATCGCGTGACCCGCGGCCGGGACCTGCTCGGACAACCCGTCCCAGCGGGTCAGGCCGTCGGTGATGGCCAGCGGAGTGAGGGAGAGGGACACCAAGGTGGCGACCCTGTCCCCTGCGGTGAGCCCGAGCGCGCTGTCGGGTCCGACCTCCTCGACGGTGCCGATGAGCATGCCGCCGGATCCGGTGACCGGGTTCTGCATCTTGCCGCGCTCGGCGACGATGGCCAGCACCTCCTCGCGGACCGCTCCCCCGTCGACAACGCCGTCGGCGCCGCGGTGCTTCTCGGCCAGTTGCCGGTAGCTCGCCGCGTCGAGGTTGAGGGTGTCGATCGCGATCCGCACCTCACTCGGCCAGATCTCCCGACGGGCATCGAGGCGGCGGGCGGCCTGGGGCAGGGTGATCGCGTCGCCGCTGGGCTCCAGGACCCGGTGCAACCCGACCGGCGAGGCCGGACCGGCGGACGTTACCGACTCGTTCACGTGCTGCTCCTTCACTTGCGACTGCGCTCGGGCATCGGGAGCGCAGGATTTATCGTGTCGACTAGGAATCACCGTAGATCTTCCTGTATTCTAGGCCCATGACGCCGGTTCTGGAACAGCCCTACGCCTACCGCATGCGCACCCTGGTCGAGCCCGACTGGACTCGTTTCCCGGGGTGGCGTGACGTGACCGAGGCCCAGTGGCGCGACGCCCAGTGGCAGCGCAGCCACTGTGTCAAGAACGTCCGCCAGTTGCGCGACCTCATGGGTGACCTGCTCACCGACGAGTTCTACGCCGACCTCGAGCGCGACCAGAACGAGCGGGCGACCATGTCCATGCTCGTCCCCCCGCAGATGCTCAACACCATGGTCCCAGCCACGGGAGAAGGCGACGCCGGTATGCCGTCTACGGGCATGGCATACACTGCCGCCTTCTATGCCGACCCGGTCCGGCGTTACATGCTGCCGGTGTTCTCCGACCGGCGCACCGACTGGCCGAGCCACCCCAAGGCCTCGCGTGACTCCCTGCACGAGCACGACATGTGGGCCGTCGAGGGGCTGACCCACCGATACCCGACCAAGGTGCTGGCCGAGTTGCTGCCGACCTGTCCGCAGTATTGCGGTCACTGCACCCGGATGGACCTGGTCGGCAACTCCACGCCGACGGTGACCAAGCTGAAGTTCGCGATGAAGCCGGTCGACCGTCACCAGGCCATGCTGGACTACCTCGCGGCCACTCCGTCGGTGCGCGACGTCGTCGTCTCCGGCGGTGACGTGGCCAACCTGCCGTGGAAGAACCTCGAGGCCTTCCTGGACAAGCTGCTCGAGATCGAGAACATCCGCGACATCCGCCTGGCGACCAAGGCGCTCATGGCCCTGCCGCAGCACTGGGGCGCGCCGGACGTCGTTGAGGGCGTCGGCCGGATCACCGCGAAGGCGCGGGCCCGGGGCGTGCACGTCGCGATCCACACCCACGTCAACCACGCCAACTCGGTGACGCCGCTCGTGGCCGAGACCTCTCGGGCCCTCATGGACGCGGGGCTGTTCAACATCCGCAACCAGGGCGTGCTCATGCGCGGGGTCAACGACAGCCCCGAGGCGCTGCTCGACCTGTGTTTCGCGCTGCAGGACAACGCATCGATCACGCCGTACTACTTCTACATGTGCGACATGATCCCGTTCAGCGAGCACTGGCGGCTGTCGCTGGCCGAGGCCCAGCACCTGCAGCACTCGATCATGGGCTACCTGCCCGGCTTCGCGACGCCGCGCATCGTCTGCGACGTGCCGTTCGTCGGCAAGCGCTGGGTCAACCAGGTCGAGGAGTACGACCGCGAGCACGGAATCTCCTACTGGCGCAAGAACTACCGCACCTCCATCGAGGCGGCGGACGTCGATGCGCTCTCGCGGGAATACGTCTACT
>JBGAQN010000006.1:0-46040 GCA_044220725.1 Dermatophilaceae bacterium | reverse complement strand
CGCCGAGGAGCACGAGGACTTCCGGGCCAGTGTCCGTGAGTTCGTCGAGCGTTCGCTCAAGCCTCGCGTCGAGGAGATGATTTCGCTCAAGTCGATCCCCCGAGACATCTGGCTCGAGGCCGGCAAGCAGGGCTTCCTCGGCATGGACATCCCCGAGGAGTTCGGTGGCGCCGGAGCCGACGACTATCGGTTCAACGCGGTGCTGGCTGAGGAGTGGGGCCACTTCAACGCCGCCACGGCAGCGTGCTTCGGCATCCACGCCGACGTCTGCCCGCCTTACATCGTCGACCTGGGCACGGAGGAGCAGAAGCAACGCTGGCTGCCGGGGATCGCGTCCGGCGAGAAGATCATCGCCATCGGCATGACCGAGCCGTCCGGTGGCTCGGACCTCGCCGCCCTCAAGACCACGGCGGTCAAGGCCGACGACGGGTCGGGGGACTGGATCATCAACGGGTCCAAGACCTTCATCACCAACGGCTACCAGTGCGACCTATGCATCGTGGCCGCCCGGACCGACCCGTCCAAAGGCCCCAAGGGCATCACCCTGTTCATGGTCGAGCGCGGCATGGACGGCTTCGTCAACGGCCGCAAGCTCGACAAGGTGGGCCAAGACGAGTCCGACACCGCCGAGCTCTTCTTCGAGAACGTCCGCGTGCCGGACACCAACCGGCTCGGCCCGGAGGGCGGCGGCTTCATCGCGATGATGCAACGGCTGCCTCAGGAACGGGTCGGCGCGGCGGTCTCCAACGTCGCCCACGCCTTCCAGATCTTCCGCGAGACCGTTGTCTACGCCAAGGAGCGCAAGGCCTTCGGCCAGTCGATTGGCATGTTCCAACACAACAAGTTCAAGCTCGCCGAGATGGTCACCAAACTCGAGGTCGCCCAGGCCTACGTCGACGACTGCGTGGCAGCACATGCCAAGCACCAGTTGTCGCCGATCGACGCCGCCAAGGCCAAGTGGTGGACCGCCCAGGTCCAAAGCGAGGTCCTCGATGAGTGCGTCCAGCTGCACGGTGGCTACGGGTTCATGAATGAATACCGTGCTGCGCGCGCCTGGCGGGATGCACGCGTGACCAAGATCTGGGCTGGCTCGAACGAGATCATGAAAGAGCTCATCGGCCGCGAACTCGGATTCTGACCAAGGGTTGCGGGCCTCGGGTGTCCGCCGGGGCCGGTAGGTTCGCGATATGGGAGCACACAGCGGAGCGGTAGCCATCGTGACCGGGGCAAGCCGAGGCATCGGCCTCGGCATCGCCCAGCGGCTCATCCAAGAGGGTGCGCGCGTCGTCATCACGGCGCGCAAGCCCGAGCCCCTCGCCGAGGCGGTGGCGGCCTTGGGCGGCGATGCGTATGCCGCCGGGCTGGCCGGCAACGCAGCCGACCCGCAGCACCAGGACGACGCGATCAGCTTGGCGCGCAGTCGGTTCGGTGGGCTGGACTACCTGGTCAACAACACGGGGATCAACCCGGTCTATGGGCCGATCCTCGACGTCGACTCCGATGTCGCCCGCAAGATCCTCGACGTCAATGTCGTCGCGGCCTTTTCCTGGGTCCGCAAGGCGGTTGCGGCTGGCCTGGGCAGCCCGGCGCGTCCCGGAGCGGTAGTCAACATCGCCTCGATCGCCGGGTTGCGGGCCAGCGGGGCCATCGGGTGGTACGGGGTGTCCAAGGCGGCGTTGATCCACCTGACAACCGAGCTGGGCCACCAGCTAGCTCCTGCGGTCCGGGTCAACGCCGTCGCCCCGGCCGTCGTCAAGACCCAGTTCGCTCACGCCTTGTACGCCGATCGTGAGGAAGCTGTCGCGGCGGCATACCCGATGCACCGGCTCGGGCTTCCCGAGGACATTGCCGGCGTGGTCAGCTTCTTGCTCTCCAGCGACGCCGGTTGGCTGACGGGGCAGACGATCGTCGTCGACGGAGGGGTCACCCTCGGCGGCGCGCTCTAGCCAGCCGGGAAGGTAACGAGCGTGGGTGAGGCATTGTCGCGCGCCGATGCGGTGCTGGCGGCCCTGGACCCGGAGCAGCGTGACGTGGCCGCCAACCCGCTAGGCCCCATGTGCGTCATCGCAGGGGCCGGCACCGGTAAGACGCGCGCCATCACCCATCGGATTGCCTATGGCGTGCATTCGGGTGCCTACGCCCCCCAGCGAGTGCTAGCGGTGAGTTTCACGGCGCGGGCGGCCGGGGAGATGCGCACCCGGTTGCGGGAGCTCGGGGTGGGTGGAGTGCCGGCTCGAACCTTCCACGCTGCGGCACTTCGGCAGTTGCACTTCTTCTGGCCGCGAGCGATCGGAGGCGGCGCACCCGAGGTGTTGCCCAGTAAGGCGCCAGTGGTCGCCGAGGCGGTGTCGCGGCTGCGGATGCGGTTCGACCGAACGGCGATCCGCGACCTTGCCGCCGAGATCGAGTGGGGCAAGGTGTCCCTGCTCACCCCGCAGTCGTATGCCGCCGCCGCTGCCCGGGTCGGGCGGGAGGCTCCGGGACTGGATCGGACGGCCATGGCGCGCATCTGGGAAGGCTACGAAGAGCGCAAGGCCGAGCGAGGGGTGATCGACTTCGAGGACGTCCTCCTGCTCATGTCCGGGATCCTCGACGAACGCCTCGATATCGCCCGAGAGGTTCGCGACCAGTATCGACACTTCGTCGTCGACGAATACCAAGACGTCAACGCACTTCAGCAGCGGTTGCTTGAGCTGTGGCTCGGTGGCCGAGACGAGGTATGCGTTGTGGGAGACCCAGCACAAACGATCTATACGTTCACGGGTGCCTCGCCGCAACACCTCCTCACCTTCCGCGACCGCTACCCACAGGCCCGAACGGTCCGGCTGGTGCGCAACTACCGCAGCACTCCGCAGATCCTTGGGCTGGCCAATGCGGTCCTGCGCGCTGCCCGCCCGGAGTTGCTCCGAGGGCCAGGGGCCACGGCATCGGCCCGGCGCATCCCGGACCACGTCGAGCTCCAGGCGCAAGGTTCGTCGGGACCGACACCCCGACTCACGGCATACCCCGATGACCCGGCCGAGGCAGTGGGGGTCGCGGCCGAGATCAGCGCCCTTGTGGCCGCGGGACGGGCGCCGGGCGAGATCGCTGTCCTCTTCCGCACGAACGCTCAATCCGAGGCGCTCGAAACGGCTCTGAACGACGTGCAGGTTCCCTACTTGGTGCGGGGAGGCGAGCGGTTCTTCGCGCGGCAAGAGGTCCGCAGCGCGATGGTGCTGCTCCGGGGTGGGGTCCGCAGCGATGACGGGTCGAAGCCGCTGGGCGAGGTGGTCCGCGACATCCTCGCAGGCGTCGGATGGTCGCCGGCCCCGCCGACCGCGGGCGGTGCGCAGCGAGAGCGATGGGAGTCGCTCATGGCCCTGGTCGTGCTTGCCGACGAGCTGGCCGTGCTCAACCCGGCAGCGAGGGTGGGCGATCTGGTTCGGGAACTCGACGAGCGGTCTGCCTCCCAACACGCCCCCGCCGTCGCCGGGGTGACGCTGGCCTCGTTGCACGCCGCGAAGGGTCTTGAATGGGAGGTCGTCTTTCTCGTCGGATGCTCCGACGGCTTCCTGCCCATTGCCATGGCAGAGGGGGAGGCAGCCATTGAGGAGGAGCGGCGCCTGCTCTACGTAGGGCTCACCCGCGCGGGCCGTGACCTGCGCCTGAGCTGGGCTGGGGCACGGTCTCCCGGAGGGCGGGCCACTCGCCGCCCCTCCCGGTTCCTTGAGCCGGCGGCCGCCATTCTCGGTGATGGGGCACGGTCACAGCCGCGACGGGCCACCAGCTCAGTTTCGGCCCACAAGGGCCCGAGGCTGCCTTCGGTATGCCGCGGGTGCGGCAACCCCCTGACCGCCGCCGCCGAGCGCAAGGTCGGGCGTTGTCCTGATTGCCCTCCGACCTACGACGAGGCTGTCTTCGATTCGTTGCGCACCTGGCGCAGCGAGGTCGCCAAGGCGCTCAAGGTGCCCGCCTATGTCGTCTTTACAGACGCGACGTTGACGGCTCTGGCCGAGTCGGCGCCGATCGACCTGCCCGGGGTCGGCACCGTGTCCGGTGTCGGTGCGATGAAGTTAGCTCGCTACGGCGCGGCGGTGCTGGCCCTGGTGGCTGGCGAAGATCCTCACTCCGTAGCCGAACGGACCACGGCCGCAATGGTTTCCGCGGGTCAGTGACGGCGTCAGGGACGGTCCCAAAGACACGGTCCGGTGGATTCTCGATAAATGGTTTGTCCCACCGCGTTCGGCGGGTTACCCTCGTGAGCGCACAACTCGCAGAGCCTCGGCGGCTCGGGCGGGACCACGACAGCAGGGAAGGAGGGTCGGCACTGATGGAGATGACCACGACCATGACGCGCACGTCTGCGCGAGTCGGTCGCGCCTGCACTGCGTTTGACCACCTTGAGCTGTCCGTCCTGCTGACCGCCAAGGGGCGCATTGTGCCCACCGTCGGCTTCGTCGCCAACTACGCCACCCCGACCAACGTCCACCGTTCCGCCACCGGGAGCCCGCCCGTCTAGGCCCGCCTAGACCGGTCTCACCTCCAGGCCGCGGAACCCGACAAGGGATCCGCGGCCTTCGTGTTTGTCACGGGAGCCGACACCCCTAAGGCCACCGAGATGAACACCGTCAGATCGCCACAGACCGCACGACAGCACGACGACAGGACCGCCCGACACCCTCACCAGGGCCCGCCGGGACGACAGGACAGGACGGCCCCCGCCACCGCGGGCGGTCGACAGGAGAAGGAGGTGACACCGATGCAGCTGAGCACGCTGATCGACAACCAGACCGCAGCGATGTCGGTCGGAGTCGGCATCCCGTGCCGTGACTACGACTCGGAGCTGTGGTTCGCCGAGCGCCCGGAGGACGTCGAGTTCGCCAAGTCGCTGTGCGGCACCTGCCCCGCGCGGGTCGCGTGCCTCGCCGGTGCCCTCGAGCGGGGCGAGCCGTGGGGCGTCTGGGGCGGGCAGTTGCTCGTCCAGGGCGCCATCGTCGCCCGCAAGCGTCCGCGTGGCCGTCCGCGCAAGAACGACGTCGCGGCGTGAGGCAGGGGGCGGGCGCTCCCGAGTCAGTCTGGGGAGCGCCCGCACGATCGCCTCGTCGTGCCCGGCGTCCGGTAGCGATGCGGACGACCTTCACGAGCACTACCCATAGCCCACGTTCGGAAAAGGACACACCATGTATCAGCCCCTCCACGAGCATCTCGCTCGGGCCCGACATGCCGAGCGGGAGGCCATCGCCGGCCGCGTCGGCATCCGGCGCAGCTCCCGACTCATCTCGCTGCACATTCAGCGCCAGCGTCGGGCACCGCACGCCTGACCGGGCGCAGCCAGCCTCCGGCCAGCACTCGTCCCGGGCGGGGCGACCGTTCATCGGTCGCCCCGCCCTTGCGGCGCAAGCCCGGTCCGTCGGTCCATCGACCGGGCCGGAAGGCCTGCCTGGGGAGTGGATACGCGGCATACAGTGGCCAGCGTGCAGGCCCACCTGACCATCGCCCAGGACCCGCAGGCCGACGCCGTCCTCTCGTCCGATCCGTTTGCCCTGCTGTGCGGGATGCTGCTGGACCAGCAGTTCCCCATGGAGCGGGCCTTCGCCGGCCCAGCGAAGCTGCTCGAGCGCTTCGGCACCCTCGACCCGGCCCGGATCGCCGCAGCCGATCCGCAGGAGTTTGCTGACCTCGCGGCCACGCAGCCAGCAATCCACCGCTATGCCAGGTCGATGGCCGGGCGCATCCAGGCGTTGGCGGCGCACGTCCTCGAACACTACGACGGTGACGCCGAGTCGATCTGGACGACGGCCAAGGACACGGTCGCCTTGCTCGACCGCCTCATCGCCTTGCCCGGCTTTGGCGAGCAGAAAGCGCGGATCTTCGCGGCGCTGCTGGGCAAGCAGCTCGGGGTGCGACCTCGCGGGTGGCGAGCAGCCATCGGAGCGTATGCCGCGCCGGGAAGCTACCGCTCGGTTGCGGATGTCGTCGACGCCGAGTCATTGGCCAAGGTCCGCGCCGTCAAGCAGCAGACGAAAGCAGCAGCCAGGGCCGCAGCGGCCGAGCTCGCGTCCCCCTCAGGCAGCCCGAGGTGACCGATCCGGCCGACGTCGGGGTGGTCTTCCCGCGTGAGGGTGATCAGCGCAGCACGAGCGCGATCGGCCGAGCCATTGTCGCTGACGCCCTGGACGCGGTGGACCCGGTCGGCGCGCGCAGCGCTCTGGCCGAGCCCAACTGGCGCACCGGTTATCCGGTCCACTTTCGTCGCCTGGTCGAAGCCGGACTCGGTTCGGGGGCCGACGCCGTGGAGATCGCGGACGCGGGACTGTCGGCCGTCCACGGCCGGATGCGATGGGGCCTGCCCAACGGGTCGGATGTGCCCCTGCGCGAGGCCCGCTCCGAGACTGGGCGGAGCCTGGACTCCGAGGTCATCGAAGGGCACGGGTTGCCCGAGTCGTCGCTGACGCTCCCGTTTCGGGGCCAACGGCTGGCGGGCGAAGGCTTGGCCGACCAGCTGTATGCCTGGGTTCGGGCGGGCGTCATCGAGCAGTCCTGCGCCGATGCCGTGCGTCAAGTCGCAGCGCACCCGGAGTGACTCGACCTTTCCGATCTCACGTTTGTCGTCCTCGGCGCGGGCTCGGAAATGGGCCCTTTGCGCGCCCTCTTGCGTTGGGGCGCTGATCTGGTCGCGATCGATCTGCCGCGCCCTGACCTCTGGCGCGGTCTCGTGGCGGACACCCGTCGGTATGCCGGCTCGATGCGCGTGCCTGCCGCGCCGGGGATCGCGTCAATGGGCGAACGGGCCGGGGTCGACCTGGTGAGCGAATGGCCGAACCTCACCCGGTGGTTGCAGGACCTTCCCGGGAGGTTGGTCGTCGGCAACTATGTGTATGCCGACGGCGCGCAGAACGTCCGGGTCGCCGTCGCCGTCGACGCCCTCACTGAATGCCTGCGCTATCACCGACCGGACACGGCGTTGGCCTTCCTGGCCACTCCCACCGACGTCTTCGCCGTGCCGGAGGCGGACGTCGTTCGAGCCAACGCGGCATACGACAACCGCTCAGTGACCAAGGCGCTGCGCGGACCGTTGCAGGCCGTGTCTGGGGGCCGGCTGCTCAATCGCAACTTCGCCCCGGGGGTGAGCCCAGGTATCGCGGACGCCATTGTCACCCAACAAGGACCGAATTACCTTTTGGCCAAACGTCTTCAGCGTTGGCGGGCGACGTCGGCCCGAGCCGAGGGCGCCACGGTTTCTCTGACTGTCGCGCCGCCGACCCGCACCCGCTCGGTTGTCAAGAACAGGGCTTTGGCCGCCGCGTATGCCGGGTCACACCACTTCGGTCTCGAGGTCTTCGAACCGGCGACCGCAAATACCCTCATGGCCGCAGTGCTCGTCCATGACCTCCGCGCCGGAGCCCCGACCCTCGGGCACCCCTGGCGCGACGAGGCGCATCAGGCCGCTCACGGGGGACTGTGGACGGCGCCATACTCTGCGCGCAGCGCGCTGGGGCTGGCGGCCATGCTCGGCCTGGGGAGCCGCAGTTGACCGCCGACTCAGGACAGCCCATGGTGTGTGGTCGCTGTGGACGGCTGCCGATCGTGGACGGTGAGGCACTGGCCCGACTCGAGTGGGTGCGTGGAGTCGAGCGCGGCCGGCCGGTGTGGACCTGCCCGACATGCAGTCGGGAGAACCTGCGCAGTATCGAAGGCAAACTCGACTCGCAGTGGTGGTAACCCGGATTCGACCGGCGTGTGCACGGAGTCAGTTGCTCAGCCGATGGGCGGCAGCTCGGCGCCCGGGATGTGCGCGGCGACGGTCGCTCGGCCAGGGACGGTAGCACCGAGCTGGCAGAGCACGCCGATTCCGCCGAGCCACACTCGGTGGATGAGCAGGTATTCGGCGGGCAGGTTCAGGCGCATCCCCACGGTGTAGTTGGGCTTGCGTGGGTCGTTGATGTGGGCGAACACACCACGCAGCCACTCGCGGGTGAAATGGAACTCGTCGGTGCGTAGTGGGTCGATGAACGGCTCGAGGTAATCCAACAAACGCTGCGCATCGACATCGATGCCCTCTCGGACAAAGCCGATCTCGCGCAACCCGGCCAGCGTGGTGGCGGCGTCGCCGGCCAGGGCCAGGGTGAGCAACCGCCCCATGTCCTCGGGCAGCCCTCCAGGCAGGTGTTTCACCGCCCCGAAGTCCAGCACGCCGAGGCGGCCGTCGGCCAACAGGCGGAAGTTGCCCGGGTGGGGGTCGGCGTGCAGCACAGTGCAACGGCCCGGAGCTTGCAAGAGGAACTCCATGTAGCGCCGCCCGGCCTGGTCGCGCTGCTCCTGCGTCCCCTCGGTGATGATCGACGACAGGGGTATGCCGTCGAGCCACTCACTGACAATGACTCGCTCGCTGCCTGCGACCACCTTGGGGACCGCCACGTCGGGGTCGCCCTCGAAGGCCTTGGCGAAGACCTTTTGCGCGGAGGCCTCGAGCCGATAGTCCAGCTCTTCGGTCATCCGCCCCCGGAGTTCCTCAAGGATGGGGTTGATGTCCACGCCAGGAAGCCATGCGGTGCCGACGCGAGCCACCCGGGAGACGTTGGCGAGATCGGACAGCAGCGCTTTTCCCGCCCCGGGGTATTGGATCTTGACCGCGACATCCCGCCCGTCCCGCCAGCGGGCCCGGTGGACCTGGCCGATCGAGGCGGCCGCGAGCGCAGTGGTGTCGAAAGACTGGAACCGGGTGCGCCAGCGGGGGCCGAGTTCGTCGGACATCACCCGCTCGACCCGCTCCGGTGGAAGAGCCGGAGCACTGTCCTGCAGCTTGGTGAGCATCGCCCGGTAGGGGGCTGCGGCCTCCTCGGGCCAGGCGGCCTCGAAGATGGACAGGGCCTGCCCGAACTTCATCGCCCCACCTTTGAGTTCGCCGAGCACGGTGAACAGCTGGGTCGCGGCCTTGGCCTGCATTTCCGCTGCGACGACTTCGGCGGGCTTGCCGCCGACCCGCTTTCCCAGGCCAATGGCTGCGCGACCGGCATACCCCAAGGGAAGGGTCGCGAGTCTGGCTGCACGGGTCACTGCCGCCCGCGGGAGATCGCTCACTGTCCCATTGTCCCCCGTTGCTGGACCCGGTCTGACGGGTCGAGATGATGCGGACAGCGGGGGTGGCGGGTCCAGCGCCGATGATCCAACCGCGGCCAGGGCACGGTGAGCTCGACGGTCACGCCGCTCGGCAGGGTCACACCGCCCAGGTATGCCGCGACGACGAGAGCAGCCACGGATGCGGCCGTGGCAAGAGCGGCCGCTTCCAGGCGGGTGGGATCGACGTGCCCGCCGGGTCCGACGATGGCGGTGAGCGCGATTCCGCCTCGCGGCGTGGTCCCCGAGAGGGGCACTACCTCGTGCGGAGCCGCTCGTCGGGTGGTTTGGGCGAGCACCGTTGGGCGGGCCGAGTCGCGGTCGCACCGATGCAACTCCACGCACCGCAGACAGGTGCTGCCTCCGCCCTGGCCGGGGACGACCAGCGGGCCGACGATGATCCGGTCGCCGTCGGTCGTGAAGGCAAGGTGAGGCACCCCATGCCGGAGCCAGGGGGTCGCATCGTCGGGGTCTATCCCGTCATAGGCGGTCAGCACCACCAGCCCCGGGCGCGGGGTCGGCCCGACGGCGCTACCGAAGCGGTCTCGCAGGGCCAGCTCGGCGTGATCCAAAGCCGTTGCGCCCATCCGTATGTCGGGCACGTCGGCCTGTCGCAACGCCCGGGACACCGACTCGGTCAACGTGGGGGGACCACCCACGATGATCGGCCGGGGTGCGGCGGGAAGGTTGAGCCGCTGTATTCGCTCAGATCCGGGGTCGGCCATCGCACCGGTGTGCGAGAGGACCGCAAGCAGGTCGTCCACTCGCTGTGGCTCGTCACCATGCTGGGCGGCCAAAGCTCGCAGCGCGCCATGAGATCGGGTGCCGTCCAGGTGCTCCAGAACGGCGATCTGACCCGGCGAGAGGCCTCGGAGCAGGACGGCTGTGCTGCCCAAGCCCAATTGCACTTCATCGGGACCTCGGCGCAGGGGAGGCCGTCGAGGGTGCAGCCGAGGCTGGGCGGCGCGCCGGGACGTCGAACGAGAGGATGGCACCTGCGGCATGACCCGACTGTGTCACAGCGGCCCTTTCGGCCGCAGACGTCATCCACAGGCCCCGACAGCGGTCTCCTGGATGACGCGTCGAGACGCGAGCGCTTCGCCGTCGAGGTCATCGTCTGGTTCGCAGTGCTGGAAACGCCGACGGGCGATCGGCGATTGCGCGCCGATCGCCCGTCGTTCCTGGCAGCTGGCCGGTCAGGCCTTGCCGAGGATGCGGTTGAGGTTGGTGCCGCAGGTCGGGCAGGTTGCCTTGGCCATCCGGCGACCGTTCTCGCTGACGACGACCTTGCCTTCGGCGGAGCGCTTTTCCTTGCACTTGACGCAGTAGAACTCGCCTGCGTAGGTCTCGTCTTTGGCCATGGTGGGTCCTCCTGGTGGGGGTGTGTTCGTGGTTCGTGCTCCGCCGGTGGGCGGGTGACGTTGCGACCACCCTAAACCAGTGACCCCGTTGGGGTGTGAATTCGACGCGGCCGGGTGTCAGTCGTGCGTCGTAGGCTGGTGGCCATGGACCTCGACGTGGCGCTGCCCTTCGAGGAACCCCCGTCGGCCGCACGGGTCGCCGACGTGGTCGTGCGGCGCAGCACCCGCCGGCGTCGGACTGTCAGTGCCTATCGCGAGGGAGACCGGGTCGTCGTCCTCGTGCCGGCCCGCTTTACTGCCGCGGAGGAGCGTCGCTGGGTCGAGACCATGACCGCGAAACTCGCTGCGAGTGAGGCCAAGCGGCGCCCGAGCGATGGCGACCTCCTCGAACGGGCCGAGGCCCTGTCGGCTCGCTACCTCGGTGGGCTCGCTAGGCCAGCCTCGATTCGTTGGGTGTCCAACCAGCGCGGCCGATGGGGATCCTGCACTCCCTCGGATCGATCGATCCGGATCTCCTCGCGCGTGCAGGGAATGCCCGGCTACGTCTTGGACTATGTGATCCTGCACGAGTTGGCTCACCTGCTGGTCGGTGGGCATGGGCTGGACTTCTGGCGCCTTCTGGAGGGTTACCCGCGATTGGAACGGGCCAGAGGATTTCTCGACGGGGTCTCCGCCGCCACCGGATCGACCTGGAGCGACGAGTGACCTCGCCCTCGGCACGGCATACCGCGACACTGCCGGCAGGACATCCGAGTAGACGCCGCCGTGCGCCCGGGTGGGTGCCGACGCAACACGGTGCGTGGGCAATGCTGGCCAGTCCATTGTTGCTCGGTGCTCTCGCCGCGGGACCGGTCTGGACCCACCTGGCGCTTGGTGCGTTCTGGTTCGCGGGCTACTTCGCCTTCAACGCCGCGAGCTTGTGGCTCAAGTCCGGCCGCAAGTCCCGCTTCGCGCGCCCGGCCCAGGTGTATGCCGTCCTCGCCGCTGCCTTGGGGCTGCTCACCGCTGTTTTGGGTCCAGCGCTCGTGCGGTGGGCGCCGTTGTTCCTGCTCCCGTTGGGCGTCGGGATGTGGGCCGCGGCTCGTCGGCGCGAGCGCGATCTGCTGGCGGGAGTGACGACGGTGGTCGGCTCGGCGCTGATGACCGTCGTGGCCTACGACGCCGGCGGTGGCACCGATCTTCGGCGCGCAGCCATCCTGGCCGCCGGGCAGTTCCTCTACTTTGCCGGGACCGTGTTCTACGTCAAGTCGATGATCCGCGAACGCGACAACCCCCGCTTCCTGTGGACGTCCATCGGCTTCCACGCCGGTTCGGTGCTGCTCCTGGCCGCGGTGGCTCCCTGGGTCGCGGTGGTCTTCGTGGTGTTGACGATCCGGGCCTGGTGGGTTCCGCGGCTGGGCTGGACGCCCAAGCAGGTTGGGATCGCCGAGATCGCCGCGACCGCCGCGGTGGCGCTCATGTCGCTGTTCACGGTCTGACACCGCACTAGCCTGGGGACCAGCACCCAGGACGTTCACCACCCGTGTACGAGAGGTCCAGCCATGCCGCAGTTGCGTTCCCGCACCACCACCCACGGTCGCAACATGGCCGGGGCCCGGGCCTTGTGGCGTGCGACCGGTCTCACCGACGACGACTTCGGCAAGCCGATGGTAGCGATAGCCAACAGCTACACCCAGTTCGTCCCCGGCCACGTCCACCTCAAGGACCTCGGCGACCTGGTCGCCGGAGCGGTCCGCGAAGCCGGGGGAGTGGCCCGCGAGTTCAACACCATCGCGGTCGACGACGGCATCGCCATGGGCCATCACGGGATGCTCTACAGCCTGCCCAGTCGCGAGATCATCGCGGACTCGGTCGAGTACATGGTCAACGCCCACGCCGCCGACGCCCTCGTGTGCATCAGCAATTGCGACAAGATCACCCCCGGCATGCTGCTCGCGGCACTGCGGCTGAACATCCCCACCGTCTTCGTCAGCGGCGGGCCGATGGAGGCCGGGAACGCCGTTATTGGTCAGGACGGCACCGCGACGACCCGGCTGGACCTCATCGACGCGATGATCAAGGCCGTCGACGATCACGTCTCAGACGCCGACATCGCCACCATCGAACGCTCGGCCTGCCCGACCTGCGGATCGTGCTCGGGCATGTTCACCGCCAACTCGATGAACTGTCTGCTCGAGGTCATCGGGCTGGCCCTCCCCGGCAACGGTTCGACGCTGGCCACCGCCGCCGCCCGCAAGGGCCTGTTCGAGGCCGCCGGTCGCCTCGTCGTCGAGTTGGCCCACCGCTGGTATGCCGCCGACGGCACCGAGGACGCCAGCGTCCTGCCCCGCTCGATCGTCACCCGCGAGGCTCTGGCCAACGCGATGCGGGTTGACATCGCCATGGGCGGCTCGACCAATACGATCCTGCATCTACTCGCCGCGGCTCAGGAGGCGGACGTCGACTTCGATCAGCACGACATCGACGCGCTATCCCGGGTGACGCCGTGCCTGTGCAAGGTGGCCCCCAACACCAACCGCTACTACATGGAGGACGTCCACCGGGCCGGGGGGATCGTGGCGATCATGGGCGAGTTGGCCAGGGCGGGGATGCTTGAGGACTCCGTCCACGCCGTCCACGCACCGAGCCTGCAGGCATGGCTGGCAGAGTGGGATATCCGCGGGGGGAAGGCGAGCGACGCGGCATACGAGCTGTTCCACGCGGCCCCCGGCGGAGTCCGCACGACGCAGGCGTTCTCCTCGACCAATCGCTGGGCGAGCCTGGACACCGACGCGGAGGGGGGCTGCATCCGCTCGGTGAAGCACGCGTACACGGCCGATGGGGGCCTGGCGGTGTTGACCGGCAACCTCGCTCCAGACGGGTGCATCGTCAAGACCGCCGGTGTGCCCGAACACCAGTGGAGTTTCCGCGGCCCGGCGAAGGTCGCCGAGAGCCAGGATGAGGCCGTCGAGATGATCCTCGCCGGCCGCGTGGTGGCGGGCGACGTCGTCGTCGTGCGCTACGAGGGGCCCAAGGGCGGTCCGGGGATGCAGGAGATGCTCTACCCCACGTCCTACCTCAAAGGCGTCGGCCTAGGCCCCAAGTGCGCCCTCATCACCGACGGCCGGTTCTCCGGCGGCTCGTCGGGGCTGTCGGTCGGCCACGTGTCACCCGAGGCAGCCTCAGGCGGGACGATCGGGCTGGTGCGCGACGGCGACGAGATCGAGTTCTCCATCCCCGAACGACGGGTCACCCTGCACGTCCCGGACGACGAGCTGGCCCGCCGCCGCGCCGAGCAGGACGCCGTCGGGTGGCGGCCCGTGGCGCGCGAGCGTGAGGTCTCAGCAGCGCTGCGGTTGTTCGCGATGTTCGCCCAGTCCGCCGACAAAGGTGCTGCCCGCAAGGTGCCCTGACCGTATGCCGCCCTCTGACCTCTCTCGTCGACGTGCACCAACGCTTCGGCGCCGGAGGATCGACGACGAGCACGCCCGCAACCGAGATCCAGCGCAAGGCGCTCGCCAATCCAGGGCAGAATGCGGGGATGCTCCGACGGCTGGCCCTCATCCGCCCACCCTCACCACTGTTGGCGGACGGCATCGTCACGCACATGGCTCGCTCGGACATCGATCTCGGTTTGGCAGGACGGCAATGGGAGGAATACCGCGCCGCCCTGGAGACCAACGGCTGGGGGATTGTCGAAGCACCGGCGGCTCCTTACTGTCCGGACGGGGTCTTCATCGAGGACCAGGTCGTCGTCTACAGCGACCTGGCGGTCCTGTGCCGCAGCGGTGCTCCCGAACGTCGGGCCGAGCAGGACGGACTTGCGGACCTCCTCGCGGGGCTGGGCTATCGGGTGGCTCGGATCGAGGGACCCGGAACCCTGGACGGTGGCGATGTCCTCAAACACGCCGGCCGAGTCTGGGTGGGAGATGCCGGCCCCGCAGGCCGATCCAACGCCGAAGGGATCGCGCAACTGGCTGCCCTCCTCGCGCCCTGTGGCGCCGAGGTTGCGCATGTCCCGCTTGAGGGCGTCCTACACCTCAAGTCGGCCGTGACCGCGCTGCCCGACGGTCGGATCCTGGCCGGGCCTGGCCTGGCCGTCGCGACCGCCGGGTGGCCAGGGTGGGGTGCCGGGGCCCGAGCGTCGACCGCCAGACCGGCGGTGTTGCCCGTTCCAGAGGATTCCGGCGCGCATGTCGTGCTGCTGGGCGGCGACAGTGTGCTGCTCGCCGCCTCAGCACCACAGACCGCCGACCTGCTCACCGGGCTCGGGTGGCGAGTCGTGACCGTCGACATCAGCGAGTTCGAGAAGCTCGAAGGTTGCGTGACCTGCCTGTCGGTTCGTCTGCGGGGGTAGGAAGTGAGGGGGTTGCGAGGCGCGGCTGTCGTCGGGTGGGCGCGTGGGTCGGACTATCCGCCGTACTCGCGTGTGCCCAGCCAGAGCCGGTGCGTCAGGGCATACAGGTTCTGCAACTCCAGATCCACCCGATCGAACGCCCCCGGCTGAACTCCGTGGGTCGGATCCTCATGCGGAAGTGCCTCGATGAGGCGCAAACGGATCACTGTCGAGGGGTGCGATGACCACAAATCGCAGGTGCGTCGGGTGGCCTGGGCCATGGTGGGGAAGCTGTCGGCCAATCGCCGCTCGTGGACCTCGGCAAGGGCACCCCATCCCGACGGGGGTGTTCGTTGCGCCTCGTAGGCGACGGCCACGTCGAGCTCAGGGAACATGATGACGCGCCGCATCAGCCCGCGAGTGGCAGTCGTCCCGGCTACCCGCCGGGCCACGAGGTCGGCTGCCAACTCCGCCCGTCGATGATCGGGGGCCACCACCGACTCAAGGCCCAGCTGGATTCTGGTCAAGGCCGCCGCGATGGCCGCCATGGCCGCCTGAGCGACGATGGTGACGAAGTCGACCTGCTCGACGGTGCTAAGCACGACTGCCAACCTGCGACGCATCCCCGGCCCGCCCGTCCAATCGACGGCTCGGCTGAACAGCAGACGGGCCGGGGCGGTCAACGTGCCTCGCAAAGGATCTCTGTTGGTCAGGTGACCAAACTCGTGAGCCAGGACGGCCACGCGCATCTCCGGTGTGATCAACAGCCAGAAGGGGATGCCGATCGTCAGCACGGATCGACCCCTCAGGCCCACGCGGGACACCGAGAGGTTGACCTCTTGCGGGTCCAGGAGGATGACATCGGGCTCCGGCGCTCCGGCCGACGTGGCGATGTCGCGGACGATGGACCGCAGCACCGGGGCTTCCCCAGGCGCCAAGCGATGCACGTCCTTTCCGGGGAGACGGCCGAACTGCGGTCGGGTCAGCATGCCCACAAGGAACAGTCCGATACTGCCGAGGAACTTCACCGGAGGTACCAGGCCAGACCACCAGATGGCCACCGAGCCCACGAAGGCAGCCAGGCTAACCGTGACGACGAGGATCGACGCGGCCACCAAGAGCAGTTCCGACCGGGTCCGCTCGGCCGCTTTGGACGGGTCACGGCCCAACTCGGCCAAGAGGGCGGTGTCCAACGCATAACCCCGCCGGAACCCGCGTCGCCCAAGCCGTTTACTGCCGCGCCAGGGTGCATACGCCACGTCGTAGTCATCCAGTCCGAACTCGCACCTCGGGCACCAGGGAACCACGGGGCCCTGGCGAGCGGGCAGGGCGACCATCGTCGCTCGGCACTCGGGGCAGGAGTCAGCTGTCGGCAGGGGCACGTCGGACATGAGGGAATTGTCTGCGCTGGCCAGTGGGCCACGGCCAGGGTGTCAGTAAGAACGCGGCCGGATCGGTGGTCGACCTCACAGGCCCGGATGGTGAGACGCGCGCGGCCTGCGGTTGACACGGCATACCCCTGCCGAGCACCGTGGACCCGTGACTCAGGTTCTCGTACTCCCCAGGCGCGTGTGACGCCCCTGCCGTCACGCGCGCGCCCTTCCGTCCCGCCGGTGGACTGAAGGGCTTTTTCGTGAGGAGGGGACCTCACGCCGGCATCAGCACCCGTCCGACGCAACGAAGAAGTGGTGACCACCGTGACCGACAGCCAGACGTCCACCAAGGCGTCCCCGGCCGATCTCGCCGCCCAGAGCCGTCCGCGCCCGAGCGCGCCGACCGCCCCCGCCGCGCCGGTCGTCCCCGAGCGATGCACGGGAGCCCAGTCCCTGGTTAAGTCGCTCGAGGCCATCGGCGTCGACACCGTCTTCGGACTGCCCGGGGGCGCGATCCTGCCGGCCTACGACCCGTTGATGGACTCGACGAAGGTGCGCCACATCCTCGTCCGCCATGAGCAGGGTGCCGGGCACGCTGCCGAGGGGTATGCCGTCGCCACCGGCCGCGTGGGCGTGTGCATGGCGACGTCGGGGCCGGGCGCGACCAACCTCGTCACGCCGATCGCCGATGCCTACATGGACTCCGTGCCGATCGTCGCGATCACTGGCCAGGTGCCCAGCGGCTCGATCGGGACGGACGCCTTCCAGGAGGCCGACATCCGCGGCATCACCATGCCGATCACCAAGCACAACTACCTGGTGACCAATCCTGACGAGATCCCGCGGGCTCTCGCCGAGGCGTTCCACATCGCCAACACCGGTCGTCCTGGCCCCGTCCTCGTCGACATCAGCAAGGACGCCCTGGTCGGCCAGACGACCTTCGCCTGGCCTCCGACGGTGGACCTCCCCGGTTACCGCCCGGTCGCCCGTCCACACAGCAAGCAGATTCGTGAGGCTGCGCGGCTCATGGTCGCGGCTCGTCGGCCGATCTTCTACATCGGTGGCGGCGTCATCCGTGCCCGCGCCACCGATGCGCTGCGCAAGCTCGTGGACCTCACCCAGATCCCCGTCGTGACCACCCTCATGGCCCGCGGCGCGGTCCCCGACAGCCACCCCTTGCACCTCGGAATGCCGGGCATGCACGGCTCGGTCGCGGCCGTCACCGGCCTGCAGAAGTCCGACCTCATCATCGCGTTGGGGGCTCGGTTCGATGACCGAGTGACCGGGCAGTTGGCGTCCTTCGCCCCGCACGCCAAGGTCATCCACGCCGACATCGACCCGGCCGAGATCTCCAAGAACCGGGTGGCCGACGTGCCGATCGTCGGTGACTGCAAGGACGTCATCACCGACCTCTTCGAGGTCATCGCCGCCGACCAGGCCGCCAACGGCGCGGCCGAGTACGAGGCGTGGCAGACCACGGTGGCCGAGTGGAAGCAGACCTACCCGGTCGGCTACACCACCCAGCCGGACAGCCTGTCACCGCAATACGTCATCGAGCGGATCGGCGCCCTGTCCGGCCCCGAGGCGACCTATGTCGCGGGCGTCGGTCAGCACCAGATGTGGGCCGCCCAGTTCGTCGAATACTCCCGGCCAAACTCGTGGATCAACTCCGGAGGCTTGGGCACGATGGGCTTCGCGGTCCCGGCAGCGATGGGCGCCAAGGTCGCCGAGCCGGCCCGCACCGTGTGGGCGATCGACGGCGACGGGTGTTTCCAGATGACCAACCAGGAGTTGGCGACTTGCGTCATCAACGACATCCCGATCAAGGTCGCCGTCATCAACAACTCCAGCCTCGGCATGGTCAGGCAATGGCAGACGCTCTTCTACAACGAGCGCTACTCCAACACGGACCTGCACACGAGCCACAACCAGGAGCGGATTCCCGATTTCGTCAAGCTCGCCGACGCTTACGGGTGTGCCGGCTGGCGGGTCGAGTGCCCCGAGGACGTCGATGCAGCGATCACTCAGGCGCTGGGCATCAACGACCGCCCGGTCGTCATCGACTTCGTCGTGCACCGTGACGCGATGGTGTGGCCCATGGTCCCGGCCGGCGTGAGCAACGACAAGATCCAGATCGCCCGTGGTGGTGCTCCCCTGTGGGAGCGCGAGGCCTGAGCCGTCGCGGTAAGCCCCGGCAGCGGCGACCTCCGGAGAACTTCACAGTCACAGCGAGAGCAGTTACAGAGAAAGCGTTGACGATATGCCCAAGCACACCCTGTCCGTGCTCGTCGAGAACAAGCCGGGCGTCCTAGCCCGGATCGCGGCGCTGTTCTCCCGGCGCGGGTTCAACATCGACAGCCTCGCGGTCGGTCCGACCGAGCACTCCGACGTGTCCCGGATGACCGTCGTCGTCGACGTCGACGAACTGCCCCTCGAACAAGTCACCAAGCAGCTCAACAAGCTTGTCGAGGTGCTCAAGATCGTTGAGCTCGAGCCGCCGTCGTCGGTGCAGCGTCAGATCGTCCTGGTGAAGGTCCGTGCGGATGCCTCCAACCGGTCGCACATCGTCGAGACGGCCGAACTGTTCCGGGCCACCGTCGTCGATGTCGCCTCGGACAGCCTCACGATCGAGGCGACCGGCAAGGTCGAGAAGATCCAGGCCCTGCTCGGCGTCCTCGAGCCGTTCGGCATCCGCGAATTGGTCCAGTCCGGCGTCGTCGCCGTCGGTCGCGGCCCACGATCGATCACCGACCGGTCCCTGCGCACCGCGTGACCGGCTGCGGGTGACCACCCGCGGCCCAGGCTCACCGTCCTCGCGACCACCCGCTGACCGCACGGTCCGCGAGGGTGAGCACACGGCATACCCTCTGTCCCAACCGCACCACCCACTGAACGCACGATCCCACGAACGAACCCAGCTAAGGAGTGGCCCCCGATGGCCGAGATGATCTACGACGACGACGCCGACCTGAGCATCATCCAGGGGATGAAGGTGGCCGTCATCGGCTATGGCAGCCAGGGGCACGCCCACGCGCTCAACCTGCGCGACTCAGGTGTCGACGTGCGCGTCGGCCTGGCCGAGGGCAGCAAGAGTCGACCGAAGGCCGAAGCCGAAGGACTGCCGGTCAAGACGGTCGCCGAGGCGGTCAAGGAGGCCGACCTCGTCGTCATCCTGACTCCAGACCAGGTGCAGCGGCATGTCTATGCCGGGGACATCAAGCCCAACCTCAAGGAGGGCGCCGGGCTGCTGTTCGGCCACGGCTTCAACATTCGGTTCGGCTACATCCAGCCTGAGCCGGGTTCGGACGTCATCATGGTGGCCCCGAAGGGACCGGGTCACCTGGTGCGCCGCGAGTTCAACGACGGGCGCGGGGTTCCGGTGCTCGTCTGCGTGGAGCAGGACGCGTCCGGGCGGGCCTGGGACATCGCCAAGTCCTACGCGAAGGCCATCGGTGGCCTGCGAGCGGGTGGCATCAAGACGACCTTCACGGAGGAGTGCGAGACCGACCTGTTCGGGGAGCAGTCGGTGCTCTGCGGGGGCGCGTCTCAGCTGGTCATGTATGGCTTCGAGACCCTTGTCGAGGCTGGCTACCAGCCCGAGGTCGCCTACTTCGAGTGCCTGCATGAGCTCAAGCTCATCGTCGACCTCATGGTCGAGGGCGGCATCGCCAAGCAGCGCTGGTCGGTCTCGGACACGGCCGAGTACGGCGACTACGTGTCGGGCCCGCGGGTCATCGACCCCCGGGTCAAGGACAACATGCGGGCGGTGCTGGCCGACATCCAGAGCGGCGCGTTCGCGCGCCGGTTCATCGCCGACCAGGACGCAGGCGCACCGGAGTTCAAGGCGTTGCGCGAGAAGGGGGCTCAGCACCCGATCGAGGCGACCGGCCGTGACCTGCGCAAGCTGATGAGCTGGATCAAGGACACGGACAGCGACTACACCGAGGGGTCCGCCGCCCGGTGACGATGCCGCGCCCGAGGGACGAGGAAGTGGCGAGGAACCGGGCAGTGGGTTCCGCCCGGTGACGATGCCGCGCCCGAGGGACGAGGAAGTGGGGAGGAGTCGGGCAAGGCGCTCCCCCTGGTGACTCGCACCGCGCCGTGTCCGCGTCGGGTTACTCTGTGCGTCTCATGACTGTTCCCCAGTGGGTATGCCGTGTGCGCGCCGCGCGCCGCGGCATACCCATGCGGTGAATCCCATGTTCGACCATCTGCCCTTCCCGCTGGTCTATGCGGTGTTCTTCGTCGGGTCGATGATCCGGGCGAACGCGACTTACTGGCTGGGTCGTGGGGCGCGTGCGGGCGGCGAGAACACGCGCGCGGGCCGTCGCCTGAGCAGCCCGGTCGTGCGCAGGGCCGAGACGGTGATCGCGCGGTTCGGGGCACCCGCAGTGGCGCTGTCGTTCCTCACCGTCGGGGTCCAGACCGCATTGAACTTCGCCGCTGGCGTCCTGCGGATGCCGTTGTGGCGTTACGAGGTCGGCGCGGTGATCGGGGCGCTGATGTGGGCCGGGATCTATTCATCGATCGGCTTCGCCGTTTTTGGGGCGTGGGTAGGGGAGTCGCCCTGGTCGTGGGTGCTCGCTGCGGTCGCACTCGTCGGGCTGGTGGTCCTGGCGACCAAGCTCACCAGCCGTCGCCTCGGCCAGACACCCCCGTATGCCGCCCCGGCCGCCGCTGTCGTCGCCCCGGCCGCCGCTGTCGCCGACTCAGTCGCCGTCACAGACCCAGTCGCCGACACCGACTCAGGGGGCGACTATTGCCGACCGGCATCCGTGTCGGGCAGTGACCCATCCCTCGCCGAGCCGGTCGATGGATGACGGTCTCGGCCGCTAGGGTGGTCGGTCAGACATTCTCCTGAGCAGAACAGACAGGGTGGTGGATGTGGCGCTCAAGAGCCAGGGGGCTCGCCCGGGCACGGCTGCAGGGACGGCTTCTCGGCCGCAGGGTGGCGTCGACCTTGATGTCGATTCGGTGCCGGGCGCCGATTTCCGCTCTCGGGCTGTCGCCAACACCCAAGCCCGCCGTCCAGACGTTGATCCACAGGCCATCGCCCTGAGCCTCTTGGTGACAAGGATCGCCGCAGCTCACCAGTATCAGTCTGAGCGGTTGGTCCATCGTGATCGCGGGTGGAGCTATAGCGGGTTCCGAGTGCTCTACATGATCTGGTTGTCCGAACCTGTTGAAGCCCGCCATCTCGCTCGATTCGCCGGGGTGAGCCGTCAGACGACCTCGACGGTGCTGGCAACGTTGGAGGCGGCTCGTCTCGTCGTGCGCAAACAGACCTCAAGAACAGACCGCCGGCTGGTGTCAGTCCGGCTGACTGCCAAGGGTCGGGCCGCGGTCGAGGAGGCGATCGGGGCGCAGAATGCCGTGGAGAGCGGCTGGTTCGCGGTGCTGTCACCGGCCGAACGGATCCACCTGGAGGACATGCTCGAACGGGTCCTCACTCGGGTCGATTCCGCCACCGGAGAAGGCGATTCGCTCACACCGCCCGGGCGCGACGGGCCCTGACTCCCGCGGCACTCGAGGGGTATGCCGGGTTCACTCCCGTGCCGCAGTGGAGAAACTGAGCTCGCTGGCCCTGCACAACAAGGACGAGCCCAGTAGACTGTCAAATCACTGACAGTTCAAAGGTCGGGTCATTGATTAAGTTAATGACCCGACGAGAGCACTGTCGGCTCAGCGCTCGTCCCCGTTCGCCCTACGGCCGGAGGTCCCGTGCAGCAACTCACCGCTCTCGATGTCATGTTCTCCTCGCTGGACACCGAGACGACCAATGGAGTCCTTGGGGGGCTCGTCCTGCACGAGCCGCCGACCGATGGCCGAAAGGCAGCCGACGCAGCCTTCATGCGTCAGCGCTTCGCTGAGCGGCTTCCCTTCCTGCCCCCCCTGCATCGAGAGCTGGTCAAGGTTCCCATTGGCCTCGACCACGACTATCTCGCCCAGCCGGACCGGATCGACCTGCTTGAGCACATTCGTTCGATCACCCTTCCGGCCCCCGGGACCCGCGACCAGCTCGCCGCTGAGGTGTCGCGGATCATGAGCACGTCGCTGCCGACCGGTCGGCCGCTCTGGGACTACACGGTCATCGAGGGGCTGCAGGACGGCAGCGTCGCCCATCTCCTGCGGATCCATCACCTGGTGATCGACGGCGGGTCGATGCCCACTCTCTGGGACGCGCTATCCGACGAGCCCACGCAGTCCTTGGAGAAGCTGGCCGACAGTGCGCACCCCGAGCCACGTTATGGCAAGGGGGAGATGCTCGCCCGCGAGCTCGGCGGAGTCTTGGCCAAGCCGGCCCAGTTCGCTGCCTTCCAGGCCAAGTTCCTCGCCTGGGTCGCTGCGCAGACCAAGGAGTCCGGACCACTGGCCGCGGTCGCCCTGCCCTTCCGGATGGCCCTGCCTGGTGGTCTGGCCCAGCCCGCCCAAGCACTGCTCAACCCCGCGCTGAAAGCGCGTGGCATCGCCGAGATCCAGCCCTACATCCCCACCCTGCGCACCCCCAAGACGCCCTTCAACAACCGGGTCACCGCCCAACGGACCTTCGTCTTCGCGGACCTGCCCCTAGCTCAGTTCCGTGACACCGGAAAGGCCTTGGGCGGCACCATCAACGACGTCGTCCTCGGGGTCTGCGCGGGTGCTCTGCGGCGCTATCTCATCGAGAACCACATCGCTGCCGACGAGCCGCTTATCGTCTGCGTCCCCGTCTCGATCCGCACCGGGCAGGAGAAGACGAAGTGGGCCAACTACGTCCACATGATCTTCGCCCCGCTTCCCACGCACCTGGATGACCCGCTTGAGCGGGTCAAGGCCGCGAGCGCCGCCGTCAAGTCCGCCAAGGGCAGCTTCGACGCGATGCCGACTAGCCTCATCCGAGAGGCCAGCAAGTTCATCCCGTCCGCGATGTTCAACGTCATGGTCCGCGCCATGGTCAAGCTGCCCGACTCGCTGTCCAAAGGCCCGTGGAACGTGGTCGTCTCCAACGTCCGCGGACCGAGCACCGCGGCATACATGGACGGCGTCAAGGTGAAGGGCTACTGGCCGGCGTCGTTCCTTTCGGTCGGCGGCGGGATCAACATCACCCTCCAGAGCTACACCGACCGGATCTGCTTCGGCTTCATGGGAGCGCCCGAGCAGGTCGGTGACCTGCGCCCGATCATCGGCTACATGACCGACGCGCTCGCCGAGACGGTCGCGGCTGCGGAGACAGCGCGCACGGCGAAAGACGCTCCGGGACCCCAGCCGGCCGCGCGGCGGACCCCTGGCCGTCCTGGGCCGGCGCGAGCACGACTGCGGACGGTGCCGCCCACCGCCTCGGGTGAGTCCGGCTGAGGAGGCGGTCGGGATGTCAGGGGAAGCCATCAACATGCCTGTGGCACCTGCGGCCGCCGCGGGTGATTTCGTCGACACCGTCGTGGATCTCACGTCACGGCGGGCCGAGGGGACCGACCCGGAGACGACAGCGCTCGTCGTGTCGCTGCTGCGGGCGGCCGGTCGTCATCGCGGGATCTTCGAGCAGCGCGCCCACGCTCAGCACGGTCGGCACCTGCGTGCCTTCAGCGTGCTTTACATGGTGTGGCTTCACGAGCAGTTGCGGGCCCGCGATCTCGCCCGACTGCTGGGGATGAGTCGCCAGACGACCTCGGCCGCCCTGGGTGCACTGGAGGCGTCCGGCTTGGTATGCCGCGAACGCAACGGCAGCGGCGACCGTCGGCTGATCGCTGTCCGCCTGACCGAGCAGGGGCGGCGCGCGGTCGAAACGGAGTTCTGGTCGCAGCACGGGTTGGATGCCCGATGGCTGTCGGTGCTGTCTCCAGCCGAACGCCGGACCCTGCGCTGTCTGCTCGAGCGACTCGCCGCCGCGCCGCCAGGACCGGCTCTCGTCGGGTGATTGTCAAGAAATTGACAGGTTTCTTATTCAATGAAAGTCTGACGTCTGTCCGCACCACCGAAACCATCCGCACCGCATGCACGAAGGAGTGCCAGTCATGTCGATGCCCGACATCACCGTCGGAGCGTGGTTCGCCGCGCGCGCTGCCCGCTCGCCCAAGCGCCGAGCCCTCACCTTCGAGGGATCCTCGTGGACCTTCGCTGAGTTGCAGGACCGGATAGACCGCTTGGCCTCCGTGTTGCGTGCGGGCGGTGTCAAGCACGGGGACCGGGTCTCATTCCTGGGTTTCAATCAACCAGCCGCCTTGGAAACGTGGTTCGCGTGCTCGCGCCTGGGCGCGATCTACGTCCCCCTGAACTTCCGCCTCGCCGGTCCGGAACTTGCGTTCATCGTGAGGGACGCTGGCGTGCACACCCTCGTGGCAGGGGCCGAGCAGGCTGGCGGCATCGACGAGATTCGGGGCGAGTTGGGCGTGAAGCGCTACCTCGTGACCGAGGCCGACGGCCCCCGAGAGGGCTGGGACTCCTACGAGCGCGCCGTCGTCGACAGCGAGCCGCTGGCATCCCCCGACCCGGTGCGGCCAGAGGAGCTATCCATCATCATGTACACGTCGGGGACCACGGGGACCCCTAAGGGCGTCATGCTCAGCCACGCCAACCTCTGGTGGAGCGACATCGCCCTGATGAGCATGATCGACATCCACGCCGACGATGTCACCCTGGCGTTCTCACCGCTGTTCCACATCGCGGGGCTCAACTTCATGATCGGCATCACCTGGATGCGTGGGGGCGAGGTGATCCTGCACCGGTCCTTCGACGCGCAGCGCACCCTCGACGACATCGCTCGACACCGGGTCAACACCCTGTTCGGCGTGCCGGCGATGTTTATCGCCATCAGCCAGTTGCCCGGCTTCGCCGACGCGGACTTGACGACCGTTCGGATGGCGGTCTGCGGCGGCGCGCCCGCTCCCGAGCCACTGCTGCAGACCTTCGCCGACCGGGGGATCGGGGTGCTGCAAGGCTATGGCCTGACCGAAACGGCGCCGGCGGCGATCTTCCTCGTCGCCGAGTACGCCCTGTCCAAGCTCGGCGCAGCGGGCCAGCCGCCGCTCTATATCGAGACCAAGCTCATCGGCGCGAACGGGGTCACGGTGACCGAGCCAGGAGTGCGCGGCGAGGTGTGCATGCGTGGCCCGAACGTCACGCAGGGCTATTGGAACCGTCCCGAGGCCACGGCCGCTGCCTTCGATGAAGCCGGCTGGTTCCACACCGGCGACGTCGGGCAGTACGACGAGGACGGCATCGTCTCGATCGTCGACCGGGTCAAGGACATGGTCATCAGCGGTGGCGAGAACGTCTATCCCGCCGAGGTCGAGAACGTCCTGTTCGGCCACCCCGCCGTCGCCGAGGTCGCCGTCATCGGGCTCCCGGACGCCCGCTGGGGCGAGGCCGTCACCGCCGTCGTCGCGCCCAAGCCCGGCCAGACCCTCACGCTGGAAGACCTGCGCGCGTATGCCGCGCCGCAGCTCGCGCGGTTCAAGCTGCCCCAGCGGCTGCACCTGGTCGACCTGCTGCCGCGCAACCCGACCGGAAAGGTGCTCAAGTACCAGCTCCGCGAGGACCTGGCTCACGAGGACCTGGCCCAGGAGTAGCCCCGTTCGGTGGGTGGGCGGCATACGGGCCGTCCGAGCGCGAGTCCTAGACTCGGGGAGGCACGCTGACGTGCCTCCCCGATACACCCTCCACCGGTCGCGTCGTGCGCGCCGGGCAGCACGAAGGAACCCCCGTGACCAAGCCCGTGGTCCTCATCGCCGAAGAGCTCTCGCCCGCCACCCTGGACGCCCTGGGTCCGGATTTCGAGATCCGATCGTGTGACGGTGCGGACCGCTCGGCCCTGCTCCCGGCCCTCGCCGACGTCGACGCAGTGCTCATCCGGTCGGCGACGAAGATGGACGCCGAGGCGGTCGCCGCGGGTCGCCAGCTCAAGGTCATCGCGCGCGCGGGCGTCGGGCTCGACAACGTCGACGTCCCCGCCGCGACCCAGGCCGGCGTCATGGTCGTCAACGCCCCGACCTCGAACATCACGTCTGCGGCTGAGCTGGCGGTCGGCCTGCTCTTGGCCTCGGCCCGCAACATCGCCCCGGCCAACCAGGCGCTCAAGGGCGGGGCGTGGAAGCGCAGCGCATACGGCGGCGTCGAGCTGCTGGACAAGACCGTCGGCATCGTCGGTCTGGGCCGGATCGGCGCCCTGGTCGCCGAGCGGCTCAAGGGGTTCGGGATGGAGATCATCGCCTACGACCCCTATACGACCCCTGCCAAGGCTGCCCAGCTCGGGGCCCGGTTGGTCGAGCTCGACGAACTGCTGGCCCAGTCGGACTTCATCTCGGTGCACCTGCCCAAGACCAAGGAGACCCTCGGCCTGCTTGGGGCCGACGCGCTGACCAAGGTCAAGCCCACCGTCCACATCATCAACGCGGCACGCGGGGGCATCGTCGATGAGGCGGCGTTGGCCGACGCGCTGCGTGAGGGCCGGGTCGCCGGCGCCGGGCTCGACGTATTCGCCAAGGAGCCGTGCACCGACTCGCCACTGTTTGAGTTCGAGCAGGTCGTCGTCACTCCGCACCTGGGCGCGTCCACGGACGAGGCGCAGGAGAAGGCCGGGATCGCCGTCGCCAAGTCGGTGCGGCTCGCGCTGGGCGGCGAGATCGTGCCGGACGCCGTCAACGTCTCCGGGGGAGTCATCGTCGAAGAGGTCCGCCCGGGCATCGCCCTGGTCGAGAAGCTCGGTCGGGTCTTCACCGCCGTGGCCGGGGGAGTGCCGTTGCACCTGGACCTGGACGTGTGCGGCGAGATCACCGAGCACGACGTGAGCATCTGGAAGCTGTCGGCGCTCAAGGGCCTGTTCACCGACGTCGTCGAGGACCAGGTCTCCTATGTCAACGCGCCGGTCATCGCCGAGGCTCGCGGGGTCGGGGTCACCCTGACGACCGACGTGACGAGCGGGGACTTCCGCAACGTCACCACCTTGCGCGGCACCCTCAAGGACGGCACCGAGGTGTCGGTCGCCGGGACTCTCACCGGCCCGCGGATGATCGAGAAGCTCGTCGGCATCAACGGGTTCGACCTTGAGGTGCCGCTCAGCGACCACCTGGCCGTCTTCACGTATGCCGATCGCCCCGGGATCATCGGCCAGGTCGGCAGCATTGTCGGGGAGGCCGCGATCAACATCGGCGGAATGCAAGTGTCTCGCTCGGAGAAGAGCAACACGGCCCTCATGCTGCTCAGCGCCGACTCCGAGTTGCCGCACGAGGTCGCCGCGCGGATCGCCGAGGCTATCGGGGCCGAGCACTTCGCGGTCGTCAACCTCTGACGCGCGCTCACCTGGCAGCCTCCGGTATGCCGCGTGCCACCCCGCGCACGGCAGACGGCTGAGGGTGTCGTTCGGGATCTGAGACGAACGTCCCAGGGAGCAAGACGCTTCTTTAGGCTGCGCCTATGGCCGACACCGTGACCTCGCAGCCCACCGCCTTGAATCTCGCCGTCATCGGCGGCGACGGCATCGGGCCCGAGGTGGTTGCGCAGGGGCTCAAGGTCCTCTCCGCGGTGACGGCGGGACAGGTCTCGACCTCGACGACGGAGTATGACCTCGGGGCGCGCCGGTGGCATGCGACAGGGGAGACCCTGCCGGCCTCCGTGTTGGAGGAGCTACGCGGGCATGACGCGATCCTGTTGGGCGCCATCGGAGACCCGACGGTGCCCAGCGGTGTGCTGGAGCGCGGCGTCCTGCTGCCGATCCGGTTCGCCCTGGACCACTTCGTCAACCTGCGCCCGGCCAAGCTCTACCCGGGCGTCGCCAGCCCGCTGGACGTCGCTCGGGTGGCCCCGAATGGGATCGACTTCGTCGTCGTCCGGGAGGGCACCGAAGGGCCGTATGTCGGCAACGGCGGGCTGTTGCGCGCTGGGACCCCGCACGAGGTGGCGACCGAGGTGAGCGTCAACACCCGGTTCGGCGTCGAGCGGGTGGTTCGGGATGCCTTCGCGCGGGCCCAGGCCCGTCCGCGCAAGCACCTCACCCTCGTCCACAAGCACAACGTGCTCACCTTCGCCGGCCACCTGTGGCGGCGGACCGTGGAGGACGTCGGCCGCGAGTTCCCCGAAGTCCAGACGGCATACCAGCACGTCGACGCGGCCACAATCTTCCTGGCCACCGACCCCGGTCGGTTCGACGTCATCGTCACCGACAACCTTTTCGGCGACATCATCACGGACATCGCGGCCGCGGTCGCCGGCGGGATCGGGCTGGCGGCCAGTGGCAACATCAACCCGACCCGGACGACACCGAGCATGTTCGAGCCGGTCCACGGATCAGCGCCGGACATCGCTGGTCAGGAGAAAGCCGATCCGACGGCCGCCATCTTGTCGGTGGCGATGTTGCTGGAGCACGTCGGGCTCACCGAGGCGGCCATCAGGGTGGAGAGGGCCGTCGAAGAAGATCTGGCCACCCGTGGCGCGGCGACCCGCTCAACTCGTGCTATCGGAGACGCGATCGCGACACTCGTCAGCTGACCGGGGCCGCTCCAAGAACCGGCGGGCCGTCCAGGCCCTGGGCGTTCCAGAACCGGTCAACCGGCTGTCGACGTGAGCTGGGTCGTCCCCAAGGTTGAACTGGGCGCCCCCGTTGTGGGCGCAGTCGAGGTCGTCGGAGACGAAGAAGACGGCGTCGCTGACGTCGAGGGGGCGACCGTCGCGGTGGTTGTCGACGGCGTGGCGGTGGTCGTCGAGGTCGTGCTGGTTGTCGAGGTCGTGCTGGTTGTCGACGGGGGCCCGGTCGGTGGGATCGTCGCGGTTGGTGGCACGGTCGTTGGGCCGGTGACGGGCAGCGTCGCGGTTGCGGTTCCGTTCATCCCCGAGGTCGGTGGCACCGCGGGCGGAATGACCACCTTCGGAGCAGGTGCGAGGTCGAGGTAGGGCGCTGGATCGACAAACGCGCCGCGGATCATGACCTCGAAATGCAGATGGCAGCCCGTCGAAAGCCCCGTGGAGCCGACGAAGCCAATGATTTGGGCTTGTTTGACGGACAAGCCGACTGCGGCGGCATACGACGTGAGGTGGTTGTAGGTCGTCACGAGACCATCGCCGTGGTCGACGACGACCCGATTGCCGTAGCCGGGGCTGCCGCCGACATACGTCACGGTGCCGGCTTTGACGGCCTTGACCGGAGTGCCGCATGCGGCCGCCAAGTCAGTGCCCGAGTGCAACTTCCACACGTGCAGGATGGGATGGAAACGAAGCCCGAACGGCGAAGACGGGGTCCCCGTGACGGGTTTGACGAAACCCGAGGCGAGGATCTGGGCCCGATCAACGGTGGCGATCTGGACTGAGTCGGCGTCCGGTGCGGCGTCAAGCTCCGCTAGCTCGGCTGCCTTGCGCGCTGCCTCCTCGGCCGATGCGCGGATGGCGTTAGCGGCGTCGAAGTGAGCCACGTCCAAGGCCACCGACGTGAAATCGGCGGGTGGGTCACCCAGCGTGGACGCGGCAACCGCGCGCGGTGATGTCGTTCCGATCGGCGTGAGCCCGTCGTGTCCAGACGCGGCAAACACCACAACGGCAGCGATGGCGGTAGACCCCAGAGCAGCTCCGGCCATGAGGGAACGCACACCAATCGGCGCGGTCGCGGCGTGCCGCCCACGCTTGCGCACGAGAGTGTGAATCCGTGTTCTCACGTCCAGCCCTCCTTCTGGAACGAGCCCCCCCGGGCTCAGGACCCACCATAGGCCCCCGACGTCACCTGCGCAGGAGGTCCGGGAGAGTGGGTACCCTGGCAACGCAGCATACCCTGCCGTCGTCCGATTCGTCCGCCTCAGGAGCCGATGTCCCATGAATGACCAGGTCCGGACCACTGAATTGGCCTTCGCCGTCACTCCGAGCGACCACCCACGCTCAGAAGCCGAGCGTGCGGCGCTGCTGGCCAATCCGGGGTTCGGCAAGGTCTTCACCGACCACATGGCATTGGCCACCTGGTCGAGCGACGCGGGGTGGCATGACGCGCAGGTGCGCGCCTACGGGCCGTTGTCCCTCATGCCCGCCGCTGCGGTTCTGCACTACGCGCAGGAGGTCTTCGAGGGGCTCAAGGCCTACCGGCACGCCGATGGCTCTATCTGGAGTTTCCGGCCCGAGGCCAACGCCCAGCGCATGCAGCGCAGCTGCCGACGGCTCGCCCTGCCGGAACTCCCGGTTGAGGACTTTGTCGGGTCGCTGCGGTCGCTCGTCGAGGTGGACCACGCCTGGGTGCCCGAGGCCGGCAGCGGCGAGACGAGCCTCTACCTGCGCCCGTTCATGTTCGCCTCTGAAGCCTTCCTCGGGGTGCGACCGGCCGCCGTCGTGACGTATGCCGTCATTGCTTCCCCCGCGGGGGCCTACTTCAGCGGCGGGCTCAAGCCGGTCACCTTGTGGATCTCCCAGGACTACGCACGCGCCGGTGCTGGTGGCACGGGCGCCGCCAAGTGCGGTGGCAACTACGCATCGAGCCTGGCCGGTCAGCTCGAAGGCATCGAGCACGGCTGTGACCAGGCCGTGTTCCTCGACTCGGCGACCCACACCTACATCGAAGAGCTCGGCGGGATGAACCTGTTCTTCGTCACCGCCGACGGCAAGCTCGTCACGCCCGAGCTCACCGGGACCATCCTGGAAGGAGTGACCCGCAGCTCGATCCTGGACCTGGCCAAGGAGCTGGGGCTGGAGCCGCAGGAGCGGCGGATCCCCATCGAGGAGTGGAAGGACGCTGCCCGCAGCAAGCAGATCACCGAGATCTTCGCGTGCGGGACCGCCGCGGTCGTCACGCCCGTGGGCGAGCTGCGGTGGGAGGGCGGTTCGGTCGACCACCGCGGCGACGGGCCGGCGATCGGTGAGGTCACCATGGCGATCCGCCAGCGGCTGCTCGACATCCAATACGGCCGCGCCGAGGACACCCACGGGTGGCTCACACGCCTCGCCTGACCTCGCCAGGAGGAGGGGGTATGCCGTCCGTCCCCCGAGTGGGGCAGGTCCCCCGCCCGCGGTTGGTCGCGTCCGATCTGGACGGGACGCTGTTGCGGCCCGATGGTGGCCTGTCCGAACGGACTCGCCGCGCCGTCCTGGCCCTGGACGCGGAGGGGATCGGCTTCGTCGTCGTCACGGCGCGACCGCCCCGATGGGTGCACCATCTCGGCGAGCTCACCGGATCGGCCGGAGTCGCGGTCTGTGGCAACGGGGCCTTCGTCTACGACGTAGCCGCGCGCGCGGTGCGAGCGGTGCACGGCATACCGGATGGCCTGCTGTCCGACCTCGTCGGTGAGGTGCGGGCGGCCGTTCCCGGGGTGCGGTTCGGCCTGGAGCGGGCCAGTGGCGCCTTTCTGGAACCGGGCTTCCCCCGCGCGGACGGCGACGGCCCCCAAGGCTCGACCCAGATCGCGCCGATCGAGGACCGCGGCCCCGAACCGGTCGGCAAACTGCTGGCGGTTGCGCCGCACTACTCCGAGCGCGACTTCTTGTCCCGGGTCGCGCACATTGTCGGTGATCGGGCGAACCTGGCCTACTCGGGAGCGCCCGGATTGGCTGAGATCACCGGCCCCGGGGTCACCAAAGCGGCTGGGCTGGCCCGGTGGGCGGCCTCCCTCGGGGTGGGCGCCGAAAGTGTCTGGGCCTTCGGGGACATGCCCAACGACCTGCCGATGCTGCGGTGGGCCGGCCGCTCGTATGCCGTGGCCAACGCCCATCCCGACGTGCTTGCTGCCGTCACGCACCGCTGTCCGGCGAACTCCGACGACGGCGTTGCTACGGTCCTGGAGTCGCTGGCCCGCTCAGCAGGGGAACCAATGGTGTGGTGAGCGTGCCTTTTGTCCGAAGGCAGCACCACAAAGGGACAGCGGTTGCACCCACGGCGCGCCGTCTTAAGGTCTGGACGCACACCTTCGCCGCCGCTAGCATCGGCCCACTTCCCATCTCTGTGAGGAGCGTCACACATGGCCGACCTACGGCTGAACGACGACGAGCGCAAGCTCGCCGAGTTGGGCTACAAGCAGGAGTTGTCCCGAACCTGGTCCGGGTTCTCCAACTTCGCCATCTCTTTCTCGATCATCTCCATCCTCGCCGGGTGTTTCACCACCTTCGGCCAGGCGTGGAACAACGGTGGCCCCATCGCGATCTCCATCGGGTGGCCGTTGATCTCAGCATTCATCCTCGTCATCGGCTTCTGCATGAGCGAGCTGGTCTCGGCCTACCCCACCTCCGGCGGGATCTACTGGTGGGCGTCCAAACTCGGTGGTGCCAAAGCGGGTTACTACACCGGGTGGCTCAACCTCATCGGCCTCATCGCCGTCGATGCCTCGGTCGCCTACGGGTGCGCGACCTTCTTCGACCTGACCTTTAGCACGTTCAGCGAGTCGTGGGCTGAGGGCTACTCGCTGGCGCGGGTCTTTTGGATCTTTGTCGTCGTGCTCATCCTCGTGGCCGTTGTCAACATCTTCAGCAGCCACCTCATGGCTGTCATGAACAACATCTCGGTCTGGTGGCACGTCTTCGGTGCGCTCGCCGTCATCCTCATCCTGGTCTTCCTGCCCAAGGGTCACATGAGCGTCGCCGACGTGTTCACGATGCGGGTGAACAACAGCGGTGGCCTGGCCGGGGGTGCGACCGACGGCCTGGGCTACTGGTTCTATGTGCTGCCCTTGGGCTTCCTGCTCACGCAATACACCATCACGGGTTTCGACGCCTCGGCTCACCTGTCCGAGGAGACCCATGGGGCGTCCCATGGCGCGGCACGCGGCATCTGGCAATCGATCTTCTACTCGGCGATCGGTGGCTGGATCCTCCTGCTCGCGTTCCTCTTCGCCGTGCAGGACCCGGAGGCCGTCACCGCGGGTGGAGGTGGTGTCGCGGTGATCTTCAACCAGGCGCTCAGCTCGGGATGGGCCGGGACCGTCCTGCTCATCGCGAGCATCGGGCAGTTCTTCTGCTCGACCGCGTGCATGACCTCGACAAGCCGGATGCTCTTCGCCTTCAGCCGTGACGGGGCGGTGCCTGGTGCTGCGTTGTGGGCCAAACTCACGCCCAGCAAGGTTCCGGCGAATGCGGTCATCGCCTCCACCGTCGTTGCCGCACTCATCACCCTGCCGGCCCTCAAAGAGGTCAATATCGGCACTGAAGAGGCCCCGATCATCGTCCCGACAGCGTTCTACGCGGTCGTGTCGGTCGCGGTCATCGGCCTCTACCTCGCGTTCCTCATCCCCATCTACCTGCGCTGGAAGGTGGGCGACAAGTTCGAACAGGGCCCGTGGAACCTGGGGAACAAGTGGCGGTGGATGGCGCCGATCGCCTGCCTGGAGATCGTCATCATCTCGGTCTACTTCATCCTCCCGTTCACCCCTGCCGCGTGGCCGGGCAACCCCGACTTCGACTGGAAGTTCGTCAACTACGCCCCGGTCCTCACCGGTGGAACCCTCATTGCGCTGTGGATCGCCTGGCATCTGTCGGCCAAGAAGTGGTTCACCGGGCCGAAGACGACGATCGACCTGCCAGCCGGTGTCACCTCGGCGGATGAGATCGCACTGGAGCAGCACGGCAAGACCGCACACCACCCGACCGACCGGCCAGGGGCCTAGACCCTGACCGCCGATCCGGCCCTCGCGCGGCTGTTCGACGAGATCCCTTATCTCGCCGGGCAGCCGCGCGAGGTCACGCCTCTCCCCGGCGGCCTGACCAACCACAACTACCGGGTCCGCACAGCCACCCACGACGTGGTCGTCCGGGTGTCGCCACCGGGCACCGAGCTGCTCGCGGTCGACCGGGTCAACGAGCATCACAACTCGGTGGCCGCGGCCGAGTCCGGCGTTGGCGCCCCGGTCGTCGACTACCTGCCCGGTCGTGGGGTCCTCGTCGTCGGGTTCCTCACTGCTCGGACCTACACCGAGGCTGACGTTGCGGCCAACCTGCCGCGCATCGCTGCCTCGCTGCGTCGGCTCCACGCCGGGCCGCCGTTTGCGGGTCGGCTGGACATGTTCGACCTCCAGCGCCGTTACCTCGGCCTCGCCCACGACCGCGGCATGCGTATGCCGTCCGGTTACGACCTGCTCGCGCCGATCGCCGCGCGCGCGGAGGCCGCCATGACGGCATACCGAGAGGCCTTGGTCCCGTGTCACAACGACCTGCTGGCCGCCAACTTCCTCGATGATGGATACGAGGTGCGGATCATCGATTACGAATACTCGGGGATGAACGAGCCTGCGTTCGAACTGGGCAACATCGCCCAGGAATCGGGCCTGAGCGATGAGGGCCTGGCCGAGCTGGTCCGCGCCTACTATGACGCGCCCGACGACCGGCTGTTGGCCCGGGCCCGCACCTGGCGAGCGATCTCCGGATATGGCTGGACCCTCTGGGGGGTCATCCAGCACGCCATCAGCGGGATCGATGCCGACTTCTGGGGCTGGGCGGTCGCCAAGTTCGAGACAGCCGCCCGACTGATGACCGACCCCGGCTTCGCTGACACCCTCGCGGTGGCCGCGACCCCCCCGACCCCCGCACGTTCGAGGTTCTGACATGACGCCCCACGCTGCACCTACGACGACGGCCTCAGCCCTTCCCAGCCGGGCCCAGGTCGTCATCATCGGGGGCGGGGTCATCGGCACGAGCGTCGCCTACCACCTGACCGCGCTCGGCTGGACCGACGTGCTGCTGCTCGAACAGGGGACCTTGTCCTGCGGCACCACGTGGCATGCGGCCGGGTTGGTGGGCCAGCTGCGCGCCTCCGAGGCCGGCACGAGGCTCGTTCAATACTCGTGCGAGCTCTATGACCGGCTCGAGGCCGAGACGGGTCTGTCCGCGGGCTACCGGCGCTGCGGTGGCCTCACCGTCGCTCGCACGCCCGAGCGGATGGTTGCCTTGCGCCGGACGGCAGCCAGCGCCGCGGCATACGGGCTGGACTGCGAACTGCTCACCCCGGAACAAGCGGGGGAGCGCTATCCGCTTATCCGCACCGACGACCTCGTCGGCGCGATCTGGCTGCCGCAGGATGGCCGCGCCAACCCGACCGATCTCACCCAGGCGCTGGCCAAAGGGGCCAAACAGCGCGGCGCGACGATCCTGGAGCGCACCCGGGTGCTGGACATTCGCACCGCGCCGGCCAGCCGCGGCGTGCGGGTGACCAGCGTCGTGACGGACCGCGGCGAGGTCGAGGCGCAGATCGTCGTCAACTGCGCGGGGCAGTGGGCCAAGGCCATCGGCGAGATGGTCGGCGCGACCGTGCCGCTGCACTCGGCCGAGCACTTCTACGTCGTCACCGAGCAGATCGAGGGCGTGCACCGCGACCTGCCGATCCTGCGCGACCCCGACGGCTACACCTACGTCAAGGAGGAGGTCGGCGGGCTGCTCGTCGGCGGGTTCGAACCGGTCGCCAAGCCATGGGTGGCGCCCGATCAGCTGCCCCATCCCTTCGAGTTCCAGTTGCTCGACGAGGACTGGGAGCATTTCGAAATCCTCATGAGCAGTGCCGTCCACCGGTTGCCGGTGCTCGCCGAGACCGGGGTGCGCAAGTTCTACAACGGGCCGGAGAGTTTCACGCCGGATAACCAGTTCCTCCTCGGCGGGGTGCCGGGGGTCGAGGGCTTCTACGTCGGCGCGGGCTTCAACTCGGTCGGGATCGCGTCGGCCGGGGGAGCGGGTCGGGCGCTGGCCGAGTGGATCGTCCACGGTGAGCCGACGAGTGACCTCACCGCAGTCGACATCCGCCGGTTCGCGCCGTTCAACGCCAACAATGCCTGGCTTCGCGACCGGGTGGGTGAAGTTCTGGGCCTGCACTACTCCGTTCCATGGCCAAACCGCGAGCTGGAGACGGCGCGCCCGTTCCGTCGATCCCCGGTCCATGACCGGCTCGTCGCGTCTGGGGCCGTGCTCGGCAGCAAGATGGGCTGGGAACGTGCCAACGTCTTCGCCCCGCCCGGCGTGCCGCCGGTCCTGGACTACTCCTGGGACGCGCCCTCGTGGCTGCCCTGGTGCCGGGCCGAGCAGGCGGCTACCCGGCATACCGCCGGGATCTTCGACCAGACCTCGTTCGCGAAATACCTCGTCACCGGTCCCGACGCCGTGGCGACCCTACAGTGGCTGTGCACCGCCGACGTCGACGTCCCGGTCGGCCGTGCGGTCTACACCGGCATGCTCAACTGCCGCGGCGGCTACGAGGCCGACGTCACCGTCACCCGCCTGGCACCCCAGGAGTTCCTCGTCGTCAGCGGCGCGGCCTCCGCCGTTCGTGACGTCGACTGGATCCGGCGCCAGGCCCCCGGCGGTCACCGCACCGAGGTCGTCGACGTCACCGCACTGTATGCCGTGTTCGGCGTCATGGGGCCGGCCTCCCGCGATCTGCTCACTCGGTTGTCCGGCGCGGACCTGTCCGACGAGGCGTTCCCGTTCTCGACAAGCCGAGAACTGCGCCTGGGCTACGCCACGGCCCGGGCCACCCGGATCACCTATGTCGGCGAGTTGGGCTGGGAGCTCTACGTCCCCGTCGAGTTTGCGGCCGGCGTATACGACGATCTCATCGAGGCCGGCACTCCCCTCGGTGCCGTGCCGGCCGGCTACTACACCATCGACGCGATGCGCCTGGAGAAGGGTTATCGGGCGTTCGCTCGTGAGCTCGTGCCCGACGCCACCCCCATCGAGGCCGGGCTGGGCTTCACCTGCAAGCTCGCCGGCGGCGTCGACTTCCTCGGCCGGTCGGCCGTCGAGCGAGTCAAGGCTGAGGGGGCGCCACGGCGGGTCGTCTCCATCGTCGCCGGAGACTCCGCGGCATACCTCTGGGGTGGGGAGTTGCTCCTGCGCGATGGCGAGCCGGTCGGGCAAGTGACCAGCGCCGGGTGGGGCCACGCGCTGGGCAGTTCCGTCGGGCTGGCCTGGGTGTCCGACCGCGCGACGGGCCGGGTGACGCTCGATTGGCTGCGTGCGGGCCGCTACGAGGTCGATCTGGCCGGCGAGCTCGTGGCGGTGTCCGTGTCGCTTCGGCCGCCGTTCGACCCCGACGGGGTCAAGCTGGGCAGGGGGTAGACCTCATCGCCGTGATCCGTCCGGACCAGCTCTCCGACCATCTGCTCAGACCGGCATCGGGGAATGCCTTCGAGCTCACGGTCGAGCAGCTGGCGACGGCCATCCGCCTGGGCGCCTTCCACGACGGCGACGTGCTGCCGCCCGAGCGCGAGCTCGCCGAGCGGCTGGCGGTCTCGCGCAGCACCTTGCGCGAGGCCATCGCCGTGCTGCGCGAGTCGGGTTTGGTGACCACTCGCCGGGGCCGCGGAGGCGGCACGATGGTGACGTATGCCGGTGAGTCACCGGAGTCCGGGCCGTTGCCGCAGGTGGAACGCACGGCCGCCGAGATCGCCGACGTCCTGGACTTCCGGCGGGTCGTCGAACCGGGCGCCGCGGCCCTGGCGGCGACGCGGGCCCTGACGGCCGACCAACGCGCGTGGGTGATCGCCTGCGCCGGTCAGGTTCGCGAGGCTCCCGACACGGCCACCCTGCGCCTGAGCGATTCCCGGCTGCACCTGGCTTTGGCGACCTTGTCTGGAGCGCCGATGGTGGTTGAGGCGGTCACTCGCGCCCAGGCAGCGTTGCGTGAGTTGCTCAGCGGCATTCCTGTCATCGCCCGCAATATCGCCCACTCGCACGACCAACACGACGCGATCGTGGCCGCGGTTCTCGCCGCAGACCCCGACACGGCGCGGACCATGATGGAAGAGCATTGTGACGCCACGTCTGCACTGCTGCGGGCCTTCTTACGGCCACGCCGATGAGCCGGCCGATGGGGCAGGCGCGCCGGCCGGTCATCGGGATCACCTGCTATGTCAACGCGATCGATCGTCCACCCTGGCTGGCCGAGCCCTGCGCCATCTTGCCGCGCACCTATCTCGACCAGGTCGCCGAGGCGGGGGGCATTGCGGTGATCCTGCCGCCGAGCACCACCGACGCCTGCGACGAGCCCGCCGCGCAGGAGCGCGCACGCCAGACGCTGGAGCGGGTCGATGGCCTCATCCTGGCCGGCGGCGAGGACGTCGACGCCAGCCGGTATGCCGCCCTCCCGCACCCTAAGGCGCAGACCCCAGACCCCGATCGCGACGCCTGGGAACTCACCCTGGCTCGGGTCTCGGGCGAGGTCGGCATTCCAGTGCTCGGCGTCTGCCGCGGGCTGCAGATCATGGCCGTGGCCGCTGGGGGGACCCTGGACCAGCACCTCCCCGACACGGTGGGGACCGACCACCACCTGGCCACTCCGGGGGTCTTCACCCCGCATCCGGTGCGGGTCGCGGCGGGCAGCCTGCTGGGAGGGCTCATCGGCAGCGGTGATCGGGACGTTCCCGCCTACCACCATCAGGCCGTCGACCGGCTCCGGGGATATCTGCCGAGTGCATGGGCCAGCGACGGGGTGGTTGAGGCGTTCGAGGATCCGCACGCCCGCTTCCGTCTCGCGGTGCAGTGGCATCCGGAGGCATCCGACGACCTCAGGGTGGTCCGCGGGTTGATTGCTGCCGCGCGTGACTGGTCCGCATCCCGAGACGGCTCGTCCATGGGGTCATAACCGTGGCACCCTGTCCGTTGTGACCAACACCCTTCGCGTCGCTGCGCGCACCACGCCAGCCGCCCTCGTTATTACCTGAGCGCGACGAGACGTTCCTCGTCGCGCAGACCTCCCGCACCCGGGGGGTCTTTTTGTTGGTCCGGCACCACCCCCGCCGGCCAGCAGCGACGAGGCAGCATGAACCGGACCTGAACTGAAAGCGAACCGATGTCCACGGCCAGCCCCGACTTGCACGTCTACGACACGACCCTGCGTGATGGCGCCCAGCAGGAGGGTCTCAACCTGTCGGTAGCCGACAAGCTCGTCATTGCGCGTCAGCTTGACGAGCTCGGGGTGGGCTTCATTGAGGGTGGCTGGCCAGGCGCCAACCCCAAGGACACGGAGTTCTTCGCCCGAGCCCAGCGCGAGTTGTCGTTGCGCAACGCCACGCTGGCCGCCTTCGGCGCCACCCGCCGAGCGGGGTCGAGCGCTGACGCCGACCCGCTCGTGCGGGCCTTGCTCGACTCGGGAGCGTCGGTCGTCACCCTCGTGGCCAAGTCGCATGCCCGGCACGTTGAGCAGGCCTTGCGGACCACGCTGGAGGAGAACCTCGCGATGATTCGCGACACGGTGACCTTCCTGCGCGGTGAGGGGCGGCGGGTGTTCCTCGACGCGGAGCACTTCTTCGACGGCTACCGGTTGGACCGGGCCTATGCGTTGGAGTGCGTCCGGGCCGCGGCCGAGTCGGGCGCCGAGGTCGTCGCGTTGTGCGACACCAACGGGGGGATGCTCCCTGCCCAGGTCGCCGACGTCGTTCGCGATGTCATCGACTTGACCGGTGCGCGCGTGGGCATCCACTGCCACAACGACACCGGCTGTGCGGTCGCCAACTCGATGGCCGCCGTCGACGCGGGCGCGACCCACGTGCAGGGGACCGTCAACGGCTACGGAGAGCGCACCGGTAACGCGAACATCCTCACCCTGGTCTCGAACCTGCAGATCAAGCAGGGTATGCCGCTGTTGGAGCCGGCTCGCCTGCGCGAGGCCACCCGGATCTCGCACGCCATCAGCGAGGTCACCAACGTTCCGCCCTACAGTCGCCAGCCCTATGTCGGGTCCAGCGCCTTCGCTCACAAAGCCGGGCTGCACGCCAGTGCGCTCAAGATCGACCCAGACCTCTACCAGCACACCGACCCGGCGGTCGTCGGCAACTCGATGCGCACCCTCGTGTCCGACATGGCCGGGCGAGCGAGCATCGAGCTCAAGGCCAAGGAGATGGGGGTCGACCTCACCGACCAGTCCGAGCTCGTGGCGGCCGTCCTGGCCGAAGTCAAGGAGCTGGAGCTGCGCGGCTGGACCTTCGACGCCGCCGACGCGTCGTTCGAGCTGCTGCTGCGCAAGCATCTGGGTCAAGGCGTGACCTATTTCGACGTGGAGTCGTGGCGGGTCATCACCGATGCCCGAGAGGCGGGCGAGGCGACCTCCGAGGCAACCGTCAAGCTCACCGCCGGAGGCAAGCGTCACGTGGCCACCGGCGAGGGCAACGGCCCGGTCAACGCGCTCGACCAGTCCCTGCGGGTTGCGCTCATCGGCGTCTATCCAGAGCTGGACAAACTCGAGCTGGTCGACTTCCGGGTGCGCATCCTGGACGCGTCGCACGGCACCGACGCGATCACCCGGGTGCTCATCGAGACCTCCGACGGAACGACCACCTGGCAGACCGTCGGTGTCGCTCCCAACATCGTCGAGGCGTCCTGGCGGGCGCTCGTGGATGGCATCACCTATGGCTTGACCCGGCAGGGGGTGCCGGCCCGATGAGCATCGACCATGCGGCCGCGCCGCCGACGGTGGGTGACCGGCATACGGTGGCTCCTGTGGGGACCGGGCTGGTCGTCCGCGCCGCCCGCGCCGACGAGGCGCCCGAGTTGTCCGCCTTGGCGTTGCGCAGCAAGGGGTGGTGGGGCTACAGCGCCTCCTTCCTGCGGGCCTGCGAAGCCGAGTTGACCCTTACCGAAGCGGACGCCGCCCGCTGCGTCGTCGTCGAGGTCGACGGGGTCGTGGCCGGATTCCACCTGTTGTCGGCCTCGACCCTCAGTGCGGGTGCCGATGGTGACGCGGGCGCCGTCGGCGAGCTGGTCATGCTCTTCGTCGACCCGCAGTTCATCGGCGCGGGCGTCGGTCGCATCCTCTTCGAGGACGCCCGGCGTCGCGCCGCTGCGGCCGGCTGGGCTCGGCTGCGGATCGAGGCCGACCCGCACTCGCGGACCTTCTATGAGCGGCTCGGCGCTGTCCAGGTGGGCGAGCGGCTCAGTCGTTCCATTCCTGGCACCAGCCTGCCCCTGTTCGAGCTCACCCTCCGGGCACCGGGGGGCGGTCGGATGGTCGCGCGCGCAACCTACTGGCGCTGAGGGTCGGCGACCGCGTCGCAGGCGGCCAGCAGGCGGGCCCGCAAGAGCTGGGTGCGCGCGGCATACCCGCGCTGCTCGGTGACGTATGCCGCTTTGCCCTCCGGTGTCTCCACCTCGATCGGCGCGACGCCCATCGCGCGTAGGTCGTAGGGGGAGGCCCGCATGTCCAACACCCGCAGATCCAGGGCAAGGGCGAAGGCATCGGCGACCAGGTCGCTGGGGATCGCGGGCGCCAGCTTCATGGCCCACTTGTAGAGGTCCATGCCGGCATGCAGACAGCCGGGCTGGTCGAGCTCGGCCTGTCGGTCCCTCGTCGGAGTGACCGCATTCAGCGGACGAGCCGGCTCGGTGAAGAACCGGAAGGCATCGAAATGGCTGCACCGCAATGGGTTTGCCTCGACCACAGCGTCGGTTCCCGTCGACCCGAGCCGCAAGGGCCACCGCGCGTGTCTCACCTCGTCGGAGCGCAGGCGATAGACCATCGCCCACTCGTGCAGCGCGAAGCAGCCCCACTGCGGCTGACGCTCCGCCGTCCGGGAGAGCAACTCGCGCACGAACCTCAGCGTGTCGCCACGGGCCGCGAGGTATGCCGGGTGGTCCAGTTCGACGCCGCCGCCGACGACGCAGTAGTGCCGCCACTGCGCCCGGGGATCGGTCGCCGCACCCTCCAGCCGGACACCAGGGCCCGGATGCCAGCGCCGGACCGCGGACGGCGTGAACGGATAGTAGGTGAAGACGAAGTCCTCCACCGGGTGCGGTATGCCGCGGACTCGCCGCTCACGGTGGCCCCGGGTGAGCGTGTCAACCCGTTGGGCGTGGGCTGAGGCCATCGCCCGCCACGTCCCCTCGTCGAGAACCTCCAGCACGCGACGGGAGCCTACCCCTGGGTGTGGGTGCCCTTGGGTGCGCGGTTCTTGCGCACATTCCAGGCGAAGGTCACGGGGGAGCCGCTCGTCCCGTCGTGGTTCTGGCTGAACTTCTCGAGGACGATCGACCCGAAGGTCAAGGCGACCTCGTCATCGGCCAGATCCTCGGGCGAGGACGCGGAGGTGCCCACCGAGGTGACGACCACATCGCTCATGGCCAGGCGCAGCCAGACGAACCGAGGCTCGTCGACGCTCTCGGCCGTGAGCACGGCCTGCGCGACACGCTGGCCCGAGGCACACAGGCCCAAGAGCTGGGGAAGCGCCGCCGTGGTCGGCATCGTGACGATGAGCTCGTCCCACTGCGACTTGCTGACTCTGCCCCCGCCACCCGGTCCGGCGAGCGCGTGGTTGTGCACCCCGAGTTGCCAACTGCTCAGCTCGATCTGCCCCTCGTGGGCTCGCTGGACCGACTCTCCGGTCACCCCCGACATCGTCAGGAAGAGGTTGAACGACATTGGGGCTGCCTCCGCTCGGACCCGCCGGTCCGCGAGATCGGCCGACCTGGGGGAAGTATGCCGCAGCGCCCACGGCTAGGGTGACCGGGTGCGGATCGCGAGGTACACCACTGGGGAGGACCCGGCATACGGGATCGTCGAGGGCGAGGCGGGCGCGGAGGTGATCCACCCCCTCAAGGGCGACCCCCTCTATGTCGGGATCGTGCCGTCGGGCGGAGAACCGATCGCGCTCGAGGAGGCGCGCCTGCTGGCACCGGTCATCCCGCGCAGCAAGATCATCGGCATCGGACGCAACTACGCCGACCACGCCAAGGAGTTCGGCAACGAGGTGCCGGCCGAACCGATGATGTTCCTCGTGCCCAACACGGCCGTGATCGGTCCGGGCGACCCCGTGGTCATCCCGCGGGGGAGTGCAACGGTCGACTACGAGGGCGAGCTGGCAGTCGTCATCGGCAAAATCTGCAAGGACGTGCGGCCCGAACAGGCGCTGGAGTGCATCTGGGGCTACACCTGCGCCAACGACGTCTCGGAGCGGGTCTGGCAGCGCGGCGACGGGCAGTGGGCGCGGGCCAAGGGGTTCGACACCTCCAAGCCGCTCGGGCCGTGGATCGTCACCGACCTCGACCCATCGGCGCTGCGCCTGGTGACCCGCCGCGACGGTGAGGTCGTCCAGGACGGCTCGACGGCGGACCTCGTCCATGACGTGCCGCGGCTGGTGTCCTTCGCGTCGGCCTACTTCACCTTGTTGCCCGGCGACGTCATCCTCACCGGCACGCCGGCCGGGGTCGGGCCGGTGCAGCCGGGCCAGCGGGTGTCGGTGCAGATCGAGGGCATCGGGACTTTGGACAACCCGTTCGTGCGCCGCTGAGCCACTACTGACCGTTGCTCGCCGGGCCGGTCGTGCGCCTCGGCGGCTGCCGCGGGCAAGCCTCGCAGCGGCCGCCGGATGGCCTGGGCCCCTTGCTCAGTGGGTGGCATCCGGTGCCGGATCGTGGTGCTTCCGACCCGGCAAGAGGTGCATCACGAGGACGACGACGGCGCCGACGATGAGGCCGGCAATGGCCGATCCGAGGGTGTTGGTGAGCCAGGCGAGGGCCCCGGTGCCGACCGTCACGGCGGAGGCCACCGCCTCTTCGGCGTGGTGGACCAGGGCATAAGGCCAGTGCCAGCCGAGGGTGTCGGCGCCGACGAGGAGGATGTGCCCGCCCACCCAGAGCATCGCGATGGTGCCGATGATGGCCAGCCAGCGCAGCAGGACCGGCATGGCCCGGACCAGACCGCGCCCGATGGCCCGGGCGGCGTCGGAATTCTTCCGGCTCAGGTGCAAGCCGATGTCGTCCATCTTGACGATGAGCGCGACGAAGCCATAGACGCCGACCGTGATCGCGAGCGCGACGACGATGAGGATGACCAGGCGAGAGACGAATGGCTCGCTGGCGACCTCGTTGAGCGCGATGACCATGATCTCGGCGGAGAGGATGAAGTCGGTGCGGATCGCCCCGGCGACCATCGCCTTCTCGTGGTCCCCGCCTTGCACGATGGCGGGGGCTGCTTCGCTGGCGTCGTGACCGCTGACCTTCTCCCAGATCTTCTCCGCGCCCTCGAAGCACAGGTAGGTGCCCCCGAGCATGAGCAGCGGGGTCAGCGCCCAGGGGAGGAACTGGGACAGGACCATGATCGCCGGAAGAATGAACAGCAGCTTGTTGCGGATGGATCCGACAGTGATCCGCTTGATGATCGGCAGCTCGCGGTCTGGCGTGAAGCCCTGGACGTAGCGCGGGGTGACGGCGGTGTCGTCGACGACGACACCCGCCGCCTTGACGCTGGCCCGTCCGGCAGCCGCGCCGACGTCATCGATCGAGGCGGCAGCGAGTTTGGCGATGGCGGCGATGTCGTCCAGGAGCGCGGCCAGGCCGCCGCTCATCGGTGGGCTCCGCGGTCGAGCTGTGTTGTGGTCCCGTGCTGATTCACAGGGACAGAGTAGTTGCCTCGCAGCGCGGCTAGGCTGGCGCCACCATGAGCGACAAGAAGCTTCCGGGCACCGTCCGTCTGCGGGTTGCCCCGTCCCCGACCGGCGATCCGCATGTCGGCACGGCATACATGTCGATGTTCGATCTGGCGTTTGCGCGTCAGCAAGGGGGACGGTTCCTCCTGCGGATCGAGGACACCGACCGGGCCCGCCTGCAGGAGGACAGCGAGCGGCAGATCTTCGACACGCTGCACTGGCTGGGGCTCACCTGGGACGAGGGGCCCGACATCGGCGGACCGTGCGCGCCCTACCGGCAGTCCGAGCGGCTGGAGACCTACCGCCCGTTTGTGCAGCGACTACTCGACGCGGGGCATGCCTACCAGTGCTGGTGCTCGGCTGAGCGGCTGACCGCCATGCGCGAGGATCAACAACGGCGCAAGGTGCCGACGGGCTACGACCGGCTCTGTCTGGGCAAGACCCGCGACGAGCGTGCCGCGCTGCCCGGTTTCTCGGAGACGCCGGTCGTGCGGATGCACATCCCCGACGACGTCGAGACGTCCTTCGCCGACCTCATCGCTGGCCGGATCGACGCGCCGGTGCCTGACGATCAGGTGATCCTCAAAGCGGACGGTTTCCCGACCTACCACCTTGCGGTCGTTGTCGACGATCACCTCATGGGCATCACCCACGTGGTTCGCGGGCAGGAGTGGATCTCTTCGACCCCCAAGCATCTGTTGCTCTATCGGTGGCTTGACCTCGAACCGCCGGCCTTCGCCCACATGCCGTTGTTGCGTGACGAGCGCAAGGCCAAGATCTCCAAGCGCAAGAGCCCCTGGGCGAGGTTGACCTGGTTTCGGGAGCAGGGTTATCTGCCGGAGGCTCTGGTCAACTTCCTTGCGCTGCAGGGTTATCCGCCGATCGTCGAGGACGACGGCACCGAGCGTGAGGTCTTCACGTTCGAGGAGTTCGCGGCGCGGTTCGACTGGGCCAAGGTCAATCCTGCGGGGTCGATCTTCAACCTGGACAAGCTCGACTGGCTCAACGGGGTCTGGATCCGGGAGTTGCCGCTGGGGGAGTTCGCCTCACGGCTGCTGCCCTTCCTTGAGGCCGACGGCGTGCTGTCCGGCCACCCGTCCCTCGGCGAGCTGGCGCGGCTCAAGGCGATAGCGGCGCTCATCCAGACCCGGATCGTCAAGCTGACCGAGGCTGGTGCGTTGGTTGCGCCGTTCTTCATGGGCGATGACGCGATCGCCATCGCCGACGACGCGCGCGCTCAACTGGATGCCCAGGCGCCAGCCGTGCTCGCCGCGGCCCTGCGCGCGCTCGGTGACATTGACGACCATCAACGCGGACTGCTCGGGTCGGAGTCTGATTGGCAAGCGGCTCGCATCGAGGCGGCCTTGCGTGAGGCGATTGTCGAGTGGCTCGGGGTCAAACCCAAGGTCGCCTTCGGTCCGCTGCGGACTGCGGTCTCCGGGCAGCGGATCTCCCCGCCACTGTTCGAGTCGATGGAGATCCTGGGGAAGACCTCCACCCTGACCCGGGTGCAGGCGTTGCTCGACACCCTCTGACCGGGGATTTGGGCGAGGCTTCGCCGGGCCGGTAGTATCGCTCTTCGGTTCACCTTCCCAAGGCCTTCGGGCGCGCGGAAGGTATACCCCATGGGGTA
>JBGAQN010000074.1:0-31484 GCA_044220725.1 Dermatophilaceae bacterium | reverse complement strand
CCCGGGTCCTGGATCCGGGCCTCGTCTCCACGGCCTTGCACAGCTTGACGACGTCCCAACGGACGGGCCTCGTCCAGGGCTTGGCCGCGCTGGTCGCCGCTTCCGGCGGCATTCCGAAGACCCAAGGGAAGGAACGAGATTCATGACATCTGCCGACGCGAAATCCTGCGAGAGCTGCGGAATGCCCATCGAGTCGGGGCGCTACTGCCAGCACTGCGTCGACGAAACCGGCGCGTTGCAGGACTTTGACATCCGGTTCGAGCGAATGGTGGGTTGGCAGGCGCGCCGCGACCCGGGCGCCTCCCGCGAGGCGCTGGAGCGCGCGACCCTCGACTACTTAGCGACCATGCCCGCCTGGCGCGACCACCCGCGGGTCGTCGGCCGCTGAGTCGGCCGCTGAGTCGGTCGGCGGCTCGGTCGGACCGGACCCTGCCATCCGTATGCCGCCCCACCTCCGTCGCGCCCGACCGACGCTAGCGCGCCACCGGACATCCCGAAGGGCTACCGTGCGAGGTGGAGCCGACGCCACGGGGCGTCGACCACCCTTGGAGGGAGCGGCCAATGGCTGACTGGGCCAGTGACGTCAAGAAATACGCACCGAACGCCGACGACAAGGTCATCGCGGGCATCGTCCGCCACTGCGGGATCGCCTTGCAGAAGACCGACTCTTCGCTGGTCTCCTATTCGGACCAGGCCGAGTTGGACCGGGTCCGCAACGGATTCCTCAAGAAGAAGCTCGCCCTCACCGACGACGACGCGACCCTCGACGCAGCGATCGCGGCGGTCGGCACCAAACTCAAGGGCGTCAACCGCAAGAACCGCGTGACGGTCTACTACCTGCTGGCCGAGCACTTCAACAAGCTGTCGCTCTTCGGCTGAGCCGCGAGAGTCCCCCGTGACCGCTAGGCGTCGGCGCCCTCGGGGAGGGCGACCGATGCCAGCGGGATGATCGGGTAGAGCGGCGGCTCCTGCTCCGGCGTGAGCGCCGTTGGCCCATAGATCCACTCGGTGTAGGTGTAGTCGTAGGTGTCCCGACTGCGCAGAATCACGTTGCGCTGCAGGCGCTTCACGCCATCGACGTGCCACAGCTCGCCCCACTTGCGACCCGTGGACAGCACCCGGCGGCAGTGCTCGGGGCGCACCGCGTTGTATGCCGCGAGCGCCCGATCCCAGTCGACCCCCGTGCCGCCGTCGGCCGTGCGCTGGGCCTGCTGAGCGCCGACGTGCTCGGCCAGCACCCAGCCGTCCTCGATCGCCATGATCGCGCCCTGAGCCATGTATTGCAGCGGCGGGTGGGCCGCGTCGCCGAGCAGCGCGATCTTGCCGTGGACCCAGTTGAGGATCGGGTCACGGTCGAACATCCGCCACCAGCGGTCGCGCCACATGAGCGGCAGCCCGAGTTGGATCGGTTCGCACATCCCCTCGAACGCCTTGTCGAGCTCGTCCGGCGTGCCCCAATCCTCTTCGCCCGCAAGAGCTTTGGGCGACTGGAAGACCGCGACCTGGTTGAACATCTCGCCGCCCCGCAGCGGGTATTGCACGAAGTGGCAGCCCGGCCCGATGTAGACGACGACCGAGTCGGTCGACACCTGGTTCTCCGCCACCTTGTCGATCGTCACTGCGCCGCGGTAGGCGACATAGGACGAGTTGACCGGCTGGTCGTCCACGAGCAGCTTGCGTGCGACCGAGTGCATCCCGTCGGCCGCGATGACCATCTCGGCCTCCTCGACGTGCCCGTCGGCGAAGGTCGCCGTCGCACCCGAGGGAGTGTTCGCATAGCCCACGCACGCCTGGTCGGTGAGCAACTCGACGCCGGCCCGCTGACAGGCCCGCAGGAAGATCCCGTGCAAGTCGCTGCGGTGGATGACCATGTAGGGGAAGCCGTACTTGCGCTCCAGATCCTCCAGGTCCAGCCGGGTCAGCTCCGAGCCATCCGTCGCGTCCTTCATCACCATCGCCTTGGGCACGACGCCGAGGGTCTTCGCCTCGTCGAGCAGGCCGTAGTCGGCGAGCATCCGGGTGCAGTTCGGCGCGATCTGCAGCCCCGCGCCGACCTCGCCGAACTCCTTGGCCCGCTCCAGCAGTCGCACCCGCAACCCCTTGCGGGACAGGGCGAGCGCGGCACTCAGCCCACCGATGCCGCCACCGACGACGATGACGTCCGGACGCGTGGTCGTGGTCTCACTCATGCTGACCTCCTGGGTCGTTCCGTGTGCTCCGCCGTCAAAGCCAGGCGGCCAGGCTGGGGATGGGGGTGGGCTCGCCGTCGCGGCTCGCGGTGAGTCCCGCGTCGCCACGACCGGCGAGGTATGCCGTGCACGCAGCAAGCGGCCCGGCGACGGTGATCGGGGTGGTGGCGTCGGATCCTGGCAGAGTCCAGCAGACGCCTGTGGCATCGGTCGGGCGGATCTCGATGGCTGGTGAGTCCGCCATCGGGGTGGCGGCCCGCTTGCCGGTGATGTCGTCGCCGAGCGCTTCGAGGAAGTCGGCCGGCAGGTCGGCGAACGTCACTCCCGTGCCGAGATCGATGGCATGCACCATGACCTCGCGGGCCCGCATCCACGGGGTCTCCGACGCAGCGACTGTGCGCCCCTGAGCCGTCACGACTGGCGCCGCCCAAGCGGACTCAGGGAGGGCATCCCACGCCGTGTGCAGGTCCTGGGCCGATCGGTCGAACCAGGCGGCGAGCGCCGAGCCGGCATACTGGCTGCCGGCTTCGATGTCCGAAGCCCGCTGTGCGGGTGAGGAATACATCGGGGTGGGCACTCCCGTCGCGGCCCAGGTCGCGAGGTTGCGGACCGCATCACCGTTGGCCGCCAGGTGGGCGACGAGATGCTTGCGGGTCCAGCCCGGCAGCAGGCTGGCTTCCGCGAAAGCCCCCTCGTCGAGCGAGGCGATCGCTTCGCGGCATACCTGGGTGCCGTGCGCGACCCAGCGCCGCGCGTCGGCGAGAGTGCGCTGCATCAGGACCCGGCCTCGTTGACCACTCGGTTGACCAACCGGCCGACGCCGGGGATCTCGGTGACGACCACTTCGCCGCCGGCGAGGTAGCGCGGGGGTTTGCGGGCGTGTCCGACGCCGCCGGGCGTGCCCGTCGCGATGATGTCGCCCGGGTTGAGCCGGACCATGGTCGAGACGTATTCAACGAGGTGGACGGGGTCGAACAGCAGGTCCTCGGTGTTGTCCGACTGGACGACCTCGCCGTCGATCTCGCAGCGCACCGCCAAGGTCGGGCGGACTCCGCCAGGCAGCTCGTCGGGGGTGACGAGGTAGGGACCGACCGGCGTCGAGGAGTCCCAGTTCTTGCCCTGCAACCACTCGCGGGTGCGGAACTGCCAGTCGCGACAGGTGATGTCATTGAGAACGGTGAAGCCGGCGATCGCTGCCTCGGCCTGCGCGGTCGTGGCCCGGCGGACGGTGGCGCCGACGACGACGGCCAGCTCCACCTCCCAATCGAACTCAGTCGTCTCGGCCGGGCGCTGGATGTCGTCGGTCGCCCCGATGAGGCAGTCGGCGAACTTCGCGAAGAGCGTGGGATATTCGGGCAGGTCCCGACCCATCTCCTGGATGTGGGTCTTGTAATTGAGGCCCACGCAGACGACCTTGGATGGCGCAGGCACGAGCGTCGCGAAGGTGGCGTCAGCGGCGGCATACGACGTCGTGCCAGTGACCGCCTGCGCCCGGGACCGCCACTCGGGCTGGGCCAGGAGCGCGCCCACGTCGGTCGCGCCGAGGTGGACGAGGCGATCCCCGTCGACGCGGACGGCGGCGGTGTGACCGTCGGCCAGGCGGATGGTCGCGAGCTTCATCGGTTGTCCTCCACGAGGGTGCGGGCGAGGTTGAGCTTTTCGAAGATGGGGGCGTCGCCGAACTCGAAGAGGTCCAGCGCGCCGGAGTCGGAGTCGGACGCCGAGGCCTCGGAGCGGATCGACAGCGGGAACCACGAGGGCACGACGAACATGTCGCCGCGGCCGACCGTCCACGAGAAGTCGCCGACGGTCACCCGGCCGGAGCCGTCGAAGACCTGGTAGACCGACGATCCGGTCTGGCGGCGCGAGGCGGTCTCGGTGCCGGAGGTGATCCGGTGGAACTGGGTGCGGATCGTCTGGGTGACGTCGGAAGCGTTGCTCGGGTTGAGGAAGCGGATCGCAGCGTGCCCCGGTTCGAGGGTCGCGGCATACCCCTCGCGCTCCAGCTCGAGCTGGTCGGTGAGGGCCGCGTCGGTGTCGACCCAGCGGTAGCACAGCAGTGGCGAGCCGGGGGTCGGACCGAGCTGCGAGAGCGGCGCGATGCCTGGGTGGCCCCAGAGCCGTTGCGAGCGCGAACGGTCGGGGGTCGCGTGCTCGGCCTCGGTGATCTGGTCGCGGCCGAAGTCGAAGAACGTGCTCTCGACGTAATGCTGGAAGGGGATGTCCAGCCCGTCGATCCAGGCCATCGGCTGGTCGGCGGCGTTGTGGTGGGCGTGCCAGTTCCAGGCGAACTGGGGCAGGAAGTCGCCGCGGTTCATCGGGATCGGGTCGCGCTCGACGACGGTCCACACCCCGGTGCCTTCGACGACGAAGCGGAAGGCGTTCTGGGTGTGGCGGTGTTCGGGGGCGTCCTCGCCGGGCATGAGGTATTGGATGGCGGCCCACAGGGTGGGGGTCGCATAGGGGCGGCCGCCGAGGCTCGGGTTGGCCAACGCGATGGCCCGGCGCTCGCCGCCCCGGCCGACCGGGACGAGGTCGCCGGCCAATCCCGCGAGCTCGAGCAGCTTGCTCCACTCCCACAGGTGCGGCTGCGCCTTGGACTTGGGCGTGTGCGGCATGAGATCGCCGATCTCGGTCCACAGCGGGACGAGCAGCTCTTTCTCGAATCCCCGGTAGAGGTCGGCAAGTTCCGGCGAAGGCTCGGGCTCGTTGGCACTCGTGCCCATGCGCAGGTGAACGGGGGAGATGACCGGTGGCTGGTTCATGAGCGCTCCTGGGATCCTCTCTGACGGCCTCGGCCCATCGTGGCCCGGTTGCGCTCTAGGGAATAGATAGTTCTGTCTGTCAGAATCTCGGTTGAAGCACCCGACCCGGACAGGAGACTCGTCCCGTGGTGGACAGGAGTCGGCCGGCGACCGCGCGCACGGCCAAGACGCGACCGGCATACGCCATCGACAGCGTCGACCACGCGCTGCGGCTGGCGGCGATGCTGCAGTTGGAGGGCGCGCTCACGGTGAGTGAGGCGGCCGACCGGCTCGGGGTCGCTCGGTCGACCGCCCACCGGGTGCTGGCGATGCTCGTCTATCGGGACTTCGCGGTGCAGGGGGCGGACCGGCGCTACCACGCGGGGCCGGTCTTGGAGCTGGCCACCCATTCGCGGTCGCTGACCGCTCGGCTGCGCGCGGTCGCGTTGCCGCACTTGGAAGGGCTGGTCGCCGTGCTCGGCGAGTCGGCCAACCTGATGATCCGCACCGGCGACCGGGTGCGCTTCATCGCGTCGGCCGAGTCGACGCAGGCGCTGCGGGTCGAGCAGCGCGAGGGCATGGTCTTTCCCGCGCATCTCGTGACAGGCGGGCTGGTGCTGCTGGCGGAGGCGAGCGACGAGGAGCTTGCATCGCTCTACCCCGGCGAAGGCGGGGGCCGCGTGGTCAGTGGCGGGGTGATTGGCGGTGCCTCAAGCAGTGCTGCGCCCGGCGGCGGCGGGCCGGACTCGCGCTGGCTGCGGGCGGAGCTGCGGCGAGTCAAGAGCAGGGGGTATGCCGTCAATCGGGAGACCTCCGAGAAGGGCGTCACCGCGGTCGGTCGAGCGGTTCGGGACGAGTCCGGGACGGCGATCGCGGCGGTCTCGATCTCCATGCCCAGCGCCCGGTATGCCGCCACCGACCTCCCCCGGATCACCGGGGCGCTCGCGTTGGCCGCCCGAGCTATCGAGGCCGACCTGGCCACGTCACGCGGATAGCCTCATCGGCCGTGGTCAGGCCCGTGTTTCTCGCACTGCAGTCCGGTGTTCGCACAGGCCAAACAGGTGAACTTCCCCAGTGAGTCGCAGATCCGGGCCCCCAGACATACGGGGCAGTCGATGAGCTCCCGACCGCACGACACGCACCTGAGCATGGTCCCCTCCCGAACGCCCTGCCGTCGTCTCTGAGCCTCTCCTGCTCATGGTCGTTGCCGACCTCGCGGGTTACTGACGGACAAGGGCCGCACGAACACCCTGCCCGACTCGCGGATCCACGCACCCCGACTACGCTCGGCACCAGAGGACGCTCCCGCCTCGCCTGATGGAGGATTCATGGATCGAGTGACGCGACTCGCGGAGGAACTCGACGACTTCCACCGCGGGCGCGGATTCAATGCCGACGCCATTGTCGATCGCGTCGGCCCGTTGCTGGCGGCGATTGTTTTCGGGGACAACGAGGGCGACCCGGCATCTGGCCGCGACCTCCTGCGTCGCTGGCTCCTAGCGGCCGCGACCGACCTCCCCGAAGACCTGCGCTCGGTCTTCCTGGCCGCCAGTGGTCTACGCGACCTCAGCCCGCAGTTGACCGATCGGCTGGCGACGCTGGCCACGACGGGCGGGGTGTCGGCCCGCACGGTTCGGCGCCGGCTCCGGGAGGCCGACCGTCTCGTGGCCGCCTCGCTGATCGCCCGCTCGTCCGTGAGCGAGGATGAGAACCCGTTCACGGCCCCCGGATGGTACGTCGATCGCCTCGACGCGCTGGCCGATCTCACCGAGGATCGGCCCCGGTTTCGCAGCCTGCGCGAGATCATCGTGACGCACGAGGGGGTAAACCAGATCTGCGAGTCCTGGAGCATCCCCAAACCCCCGCATGAACCCCACCTGACGGACCTGCACCTCGAGGCGACCGAGGGGTGCGAAGTCACTCAGATCGAGAAGGTGTCTCCCAGCACCTGGCGGGTGACGCTAGGCCTCACCGCGACTCTGGCCCCGCGACAGCGCCATCGTGTGGGCTTCACCGTCACCCTGCCGTCTCGCGCGTATGTCCGGCCCTACAACGCTTTCGTTCCGGTCCGTCGCACGCGATCGTTCCGATCCGAGGTGTGCTTTGGTCCGGGGTCAGGGATCACCGGGGCATGGCGGGTCGATGGCCTACCCCCGCTGGCCATGGACGACGGCGTCCCGGTCGGGGAGATGTTCGACCTTGAGGCCGGGTCTCCACTCGTCGCCGAGTGGAGCACGGTTCGGCGCGGGCTGGCTTACGGGATCGGCTGGTCCTGGTAGTTCCGACCTCACGAGCCGATCGGCCATGCCTCCAGGTCATCGATGGCATCCGAGGTCGGCCCCTGCGGTTCCCGCCCGAACACGTCGACCGAAGCCCTCCAGAAGGCAAGCTCCGGGCCATGACCTCGGCGCCGAAGGGCGGCATACCTGGCCCGAAAGTGGCCGACGAGCGCGCCCTCCCATAGGTCCGGCTCATGGCGAGGGACGACGCCGTCGCGGTCGTCGAGCAGGGGACCGACCACGGTCCGGAACGGGCGCAGGATCTGCCCTTCGACCCATTCGGGACCGACTGCGTCTGCCGCGGTCGACAAGACGGTCCGGATGTCGTCGAGGATCTCCTGGCGGGTGGACGTGGTGCCCACAAGGCGCATGCGCCCATCGCAGGCGGTCTTCTCGGCTGCCCACACATCAGTGGGCCAGACAGCTGACAGACGGTTGTCGCGGCATACGAAGCACCGCATCATGACAAAGAGCTTGGCTAGCCACCGCCGGGCGGTGGCGTCCTGCGTCGTCGCCTCAAGGGATGCGAGGACCCGCCCGGGGACTCCGTCCGTTCGGTTGGGCTTGGCCGCCAGACCCCTCGCCACCCTCGCCGACCGATCACCGTCCGCGACCAGGGATGCCACGACGCGCCTGGCATACCCGAGTCGATCCCACACCCCGGTCGGCGCTCCCGTCCCGCGTTCGGCCAATCGCTTACTCGTAGAGGCATACACCGAGTGGAGGATCCCCAGGCAGCCGTCATCGCGGCACCGTTCGTGCACCCCGGCGGCCATCGGGTCGCTGGCACCATAGGGAGCGCTTCGAGTCGGGCACCAGGTGAGTCCGCGCAGGGCGTGGGCTCGCTGTCGAGAGACGCGAGTGCCCCACCAAACGATTTCGGCGATCTCTTTATCCACTGGGTGGCCGGACACTTGAGCCCCTTGACGATGCGCTGTGGCTGACTCCCCCGAGTGCCTGTTGACCTGAATCCTCGACCCAGGCTGGTCCCGGGGGAAGCCGCCCACCCGGAGTTGTCCACTCTTTGTCCACTGGCTGACGGGCGTCGTGGGGATCGCACCTGGGGCAATTCCGTCCCGGGCGGTTCCGTCCGAGCGGTGCGCGGCGGTGCGTAGCCGCATCCACCGCCAGCGGACCCGCGCGGGAAACCCGGGAGCGCGGCATACGGGATGTGCGGCAGACTCGCGCGGGTGACCGTCCGCGACCGACTGCGCGCCCTGCGCGTGGACACCACCCCGCTGCGGACGTCCCCCGATTTCCGCCGGCTGTTCCTGGCCGGCACGGTGTTCTATCTGGGTGGGATGGTCTCCTACGTCGCGTTGCCGTGGCAGCTCTATCACCTCACCGGATCGAACCTGGCGGTCGGCTTGCTAGGCGTCGTCGAGCTTGTGCCGCTGGTGGTGTTCGGGCTGTGGGGCGGTGCGCTCGCTGACCACGTCGATCGTCGCCTCATGCTCGTGTGGACCGGGATCGCGCAGGTCGTCCTCACCGCGCTTCTCATGCTCAACGCCTGGCTGGCCGAACCACACGCCTGGGCGATCTACGCCGTGGGTGCCGTGCTGTCGGCGGCGAGCGCTCTGCAACGACCCAGCCGCGAGGCGCTCATCCCCCGCACCGTCCGCCACGACGAATTGCCGGCCGCGGTGTCCTTGTCCTCTCTAGGCATGCAGGTGGGATTACTGGGTGGGCCGGCGCTGGGCGGCATTCTCGTCGAATCCGTAGGCGCCGCAGCGGCATACGCGATCGACGTCGCCGGTTTAGTCATCGCGACGGCCCTCTTCGCGCGGCTGGGAACCTACCCGCCGAGCCAGGATGCGACCCCGGCAAGTCTGCGATCGATCGCCGAGGGCGCCCGGTATGCCGTGTCCCGCCGCGACCTGCTCGGCACCTACGTCGTCGATATCGTCGCGATGTTCCTGGCCATGCCGACCGTGCTTTTCCCGGCGCTGGCCACCGAGGTCCTGCAATCACCACACACGCTCGGACTGCTCTACTCGGCCGGGACCGTCGGGAGCCTGATCGTCACGGCGACGTCGGGCTGGACCAGCCGGGTCCATCGCCACGGGATGGCCGTTGTTGTGTCCGCCGTGGGGTGGGGTGCAGCTGTCGCGGTGGCGGGAATGACCACCAGCGTCCCCCTAGTGTTGGCGTGCTTCGCGATTGCCGGGGGCGCCGACATGGTGAGCGCGATCTTCCGTGGGGTCATCTGGCATCAGACGATCCCCGACTCCATGCGTGGCCGGCTCGCGGGGATCGAGATGCTCTCCTATTCGGTCGGGCCGTTGGGCGGGCAGGTGCGCTCCGGTCTGGTCGCAGACCGGTGGTCGGTGCGTGCGTCGATCACGTCAGGCGGGGTGTTATGCGTGGTCGGCGTGCTGGCCACCGCCGTGTGGCTGCGCGACTTCTGGTCATACGACTCCCGCACCGACCCGTATGCCGTCGCCGAGCGCGAACGTCGCGCCGCCTCCGGTCGCGGCTGACACACGGGCCAGGGCTTGGACCCGGTCGTCGCTGGCGCTCGGGCCGTGGACTGGACCCGGGCTGACAAGATGAGCGGCAGGCCGATCCGACAAGGGGATTGAGATGTCAACGCAGCACACATCACCGAGCACGTCGGGCCGGCACGAACGGTTGAGCCGCTTCGACCGGAACGGGTTCACCTTCGATGTCACCGACTCGGGTCCGATCGACGGACCGGTTGTCGTGTTGCTGCACGGATTCCCGACCGATCGCAGTTCCTGGGACCGGATCTCACCGCTGCTGCACGCAGCCGGCCTACGCACCCTGGCACCCGACCAGCGCGGGTACTCGCCGGGCGCGCGCCCCCGCAAGCGCACGGCATACCGGCTGGGGGAGCTGACCGACGATGTCGTGGCGCTGGTGGACGCTGTCGGGGCTGGCGCGGTCCACGTCGTCGGGCACGACTGGGGCGGCGGCATTGCGTGGCTCGTCGCCGGGCGCCACCCCGCGCGCGTGGCATCCGTGACGGTCCTGTCCACCCCACACCCCATCGCGATGAACCAGGCACTGCGGTCCCGGGATTTCGACCAAGTCCGTCGCTCCTGGTACATGGCTGCCTTCCAGATCCCCGAGCTCCCCGAGCGCCTGCTCGGAGGCCGGTTGGAGTCGATGCTTCGCCGAGGCGGACTTCCTGAGGCCGACGCCGCGAGGTATGCCGCCCGCCTCGCCGAGCCAGGTGCCCTCGCCGCCGCGATCAACTGGTATCGGGCCGTGCCGCTCTCGTCGGGGGTGGCGCACCGGTGCCCGGTCCCGGCAACGTTGGTGTGGGGTCGACGCGATCCGTTCCTCGGGCCATTGGCTGCGCGACTGACCGCCCATGCGGTGCGTTCCGAGTATCAGCTCGTCGAGCTCGATGCGGGTCACTGGTTGCCCGAGCGCACGCCCGACGAGTCCGCCCGAGCCATCATCGCCCGAGTGGCATCCGTCGGCTGACCCCGCTCGCCCCCACCGGGCCCGATTTCCTCACACACGCCGGCGTTTTCGGGCCAGTTGGAGTCCGAACTCCCAGAATCCCCCCGCGTGTGTGAGGTTTTCCGGAAGCGGGCGGATGGACCCGACCCGTCCAAACCGGACCAGACCACGCACCCGCCCGGAGGACGCCTAGGTTGGACACCGTGGACTTCGACTCGCTGCCGGACCTCATCCCCGATGACGTGGCCTATTACCGACGCCTCAGCGCCGATACGTTCCAACCGACGCTCAACGCCCAGGGCGCCTGGAACGCCCACGAGCAACACATGGCCCCGGTCTCAGGATTGCTCGCCCATGCCATCTGTCGCCATCAACCCCGGCCCGACCTGGCATTGGCCCGCATCACCTACGAGATCCTCGGGCTCATCCCCGCCATCCCCACCACCGTCGAGGTCCGCACGATCCGCCCGGGTCGCACCATCGAACTCATCGAGGCGACGGCCAGCGCTGCCGGGCGTCCGGTCGTCCGCGCGACCGCGTGGCGTCTGTCCAGGCAGGACACGTCAGCGGCCGCGGGAGGCACCCCACAACCGCTCCCCAGCCCCGAGGACTGCCTCGCCTGGCGGCCGTCGGAGATCTGGCCTGGGGGATACATCGCCAGCATCGAGCTGCGGCATACCCCCGACAAGCAACCGGGCACCGGAAGGGCCTGGATTCGCACCGACAAGGTCATCGTCGCCGACGAGCCGACCGATCCGGTCGCGGCATACCTCGGGCTCACCGACACTGCGAACGGGATGAACGTGCGCGTCGATCCCCGCGATTGGCTCTTCCCCAACATCGACCTCACCGTGCATCTCTACCGCGACCCCATCGGCGGGGTCGGCCGCTGGATCGGCTTCGACACGCTGGTCACCATCGGTGCCGACGGGGTCGGCCTCACCTCGACGACCCTGCACGACGAGTCCGGCCCGGTGGGTCGCGCCGAGCAGATCCTCACCGTCCGCGCGGCTCGCTGACCCCCGGTATGCCGTCCGTCCACCCAGCTGCGGGCGCGCCACCGTCTTGGGTGGCTCAGTCCTCGCCTGGGTAGCGCACCCCGACCTGGCGCCGAGCCTCGTCAAGCACCCGCATAACGGCGCGGGAGTCCTCCCAGGTCATCCGGCTGCTCTGCACTCGCCCGGCGGCCACGCACCGAGCCATCTCGGCGATTTCGAACTGGCCGTCGATCTCGATCCGTCCGGCGGTGCCACACACCACGGCCGTGGTCGGTGTCTTGGCCTTGAGGGTGCAGGACGCCTGCGCGAGAACGGGGCTGGGATACCCGAGGGTCAGCGCCACGCTGGCGTCGACCCCGGTCTCGGTGCGGTGTCCGACTGCGGCGACACTGGTGGGCGGCCCGAGCACGTCGAGGACGAACGCCACCGGATAGACCCCAAGGTCCAGCAATGCCCCACCGGCCAACGCCGGTGCCTTGAGCCGGTGTTCGGGACCGAGGTCGAGGCTTTGCCCATGATCGGCCGCCACCCAGAGCACGTCACCGATCCGACCGTCCGCCAGCCAACGATGCATCGCGGCGATGTGCGGCAGATGCCGCGTCCACATCGCCTCCATGGCGAACACGCCCGCCTGCCTCGCCGCGGCAAAGACCTCCTCGACCTCGATCAGGTTGCGCGCCAACGCCTTTTCGACGAGGACGTGTTTGCCCGCCCGCGCCATGGCCACCGCGTGCTCGCGATGCGCCGAGTGCGGGGACGCAACATAGACCGCCTCGACCTCAGGGTCGGCCGCCAACGAGTCGTGCCCGGCATACGCCCTCGGTATGCCGTGCCGTCCCGCGAACTCACGCGCGCGCCCTTCGTCCCGCGAAGACACCGCGACGACCTTCCCCGCGGTGAACCGGTGCACAGCCTCGGCGAACTTGTTGGCGATCCCGCCCGGCGCGATGATTCCCCACCGCAGCGGCGGCGCGGCCGAGGGGTCGGGCACGACCGAGGGATCACTCACTGCGACACCTCCGTCGCTGAGTCGGCGATGACGGTGCGGACCGGGGTCGGGAGCATGACCGTGCGGCTGACCGTGCACAGCTTCTCGTGCGACAGGTTGACCACGCGAGGCACCAATGCCGCGGCAGCGGCGCCAGCCTCGCTGTCGGGGAAAGAGATCCGGAAGGTGACCTCGACCTCGGAGAGATGGTTGCCCAACTCGTCGGAGACTTTGACGCCGGCACAATCGACAACGAACGACGCTGGCTCGCTGCGCCGGGTCGTGACCTCGTCGACGTCGACGCTCGTGCAGCCGGCGATGGCCGCCAGCAGCAACTCGACCGGCGTGTAGTCGCTGTCCTGGCCCCGCCCGAGAGTCACTGTGCCGCCGCGGGGGTTGGTCACGGCATACCGACCCGCGGCGAGGCGCTCCAAGCGGACCGAACGTCTGCCGAGCGAGGGAAGTGGCGAACTCATGCGGACAGCCTGCCATGGACAACCCGGACACGTAGGGTGGTGTTCATGAGTACAGATCCGACGGCCAGCGGGCCGAGCTCGTACGATCCAACCGCACCGTCTCCGGCCGGCTTCGATCCGTCCGCCACCACTCCGATGTCCGCGCCGCCCCCTGAGCTGCCGCCCCCGCCGGTGGCCGCACCGCCCGCTCCGCCAGCTGCGGTTCCCCCGCCACCGGCGCCGGTCAGCCCCTGGGACTCCGCGCCGATCCCACCGGCCATGCCGCCAGCCGCGCCACCAGCCATGCCGCCGGCCCCAAGTTACGGGCAGCAGCCGGGTTATGGTCAGCCCGCGGCATACGGGCAGCAGCCCGGTTATGGTCAGCCCGCGGCATACGGACAGCAGCCCGGTTACGGTCAGCCCGCGCCGTATGCCGCCCCACCGCCGGCCTACGGCGGCGCTGCCTACAGCGGCATCGAACACCCACAGGGCACCTTGATCCTCATCCTCGGCATCCTGTCGATCGTTATCTGTGGACTCACCGGACCATTTGCCTGGTCGATGGGCCGCAAGGCCTTGCGTGAGATCGACGCCAGTGGACAGCCCTACAGCAACCGGGGGCAAGTCCAGGCGGGGATGATCACCGGGATCGTCGGCTCGGTGTTCCTCCTGCTCGGCATTCTCTACCTGGTCTTCGTCGTCTTCATCGTCGGGATGGCCGCCACGAGCGGCTCGATTCGGTAGCGCATCGACCACGGCGCGGGGGCGCGGCATACCCAGCTGGTATGCCGCGCCTCCGCGCGTCGAGCAGTGAAGTCCCTACTGCCGGTAGCTGGCCAAGAAGTTGCCGATCCGGTTGATCGCCTCTTCGAGGTCCTGCACGTGGGGAAGGGTGACGATCCGGAAGTGGTCGGGGTGCGGCCAGTTGAAGCCGGTCCCCTGGACGACGAGGATCTTGGCCTGCCGGACCAAGTCGAGGGCGAACCGCTCGTCGTCGTGAATCTCGTGCACGTCCGGGTCCAGGCGGGGGAACAGATAGAGGGCACCCCCGGGTTTGGTGCAGGAGACCCCCGGGATCGCGTTGATGAGTTCCCAGGCCCGGTTGCGTTGGGCGAGCAGCCGACCGCCGGGCAGGATGAGCTCGGTGATCGACTGGTAGCCCCCGAGCGCGGTCGCAATCGCATGCTGCGCAGGGACATTCGCGCACAGCCGCATGTTCGCCAGGATGTTCAGACCCTGGATGAAGGGCCGGGCGTGGTGCTTGGGGCCGGACAAGGCCATCCATCCGGAGCGGAACCCGGCGACCCGGTAGGCCTTGGACAACCCGTTGAAGTTCAGGCAGAAGACATCCGGCGCGAGCGAGGCCAGCGGCACGTGGACGGCGTCGTCGTAGAGGATCTTGTCGTAGATCTCGTCGGCCATGAGGACGAGTTCGTGCTCACGGGCCAGCTCGACAATCCCGCGCAGGACGTGGTCGGGATAGACCGCGCCCGTTGGGTTGTTCGGGTTGATGACGACGATCGCTTTGGTGCGCGGGGTGATCTTCGCGGCCAGGTCCGTCAGGTCGGGGATCCAGTCGGCCGATTCGTCGCAAAGGTAGTGCACTGGCGTGCCGCCGGCGAGTGCCGTCGCCGCGGTCCACAACGGGTAGTCCGGGGCTGGCACGAGCACTTCGTCGCCGTTGTCGAGCATCGCCTGCATCGCCATGACGATGAGCTCACTCACCCCGTTGCCCAGGTAGACGTCCTCGGTGCTGATCCCCTCAACCCCGCGCAGCCGGTAATACTGCGTCACCGCCCGACGCGCCGACACAATCCCTTTGGAGTCGCTGTAGCCCTGCGCCAGCGGCAGCTGGGCGATCATGTCGACGAGGATCTCGTCGGGGGCCTCGAAACCGAACGGGGCTGGGTTGCCGATGTTGAGCTTGAGGATCCGGTGGCCCTCGTCTTCGAGCCGTTTGGCCTCCTCGAGCACCGGCCCTCGGATGTCGTAACAGACGTCGGCCAGTTTCCGGCTCTGGGTCACCTCGCGCATGGGCCCAGCCTTTCACGCCTGGTATGCCGGGCCCGCTGCGGTTTCTCACCACGTGGTCACCCGCCCCTGGGCTGGCCGTCGGCGCGCCCGTGCGATGCTGGAGCCATGCGGGTCACGATGCTGCTGGCCGACCACGCCGTCGTGGCCGAGGGAAAGCTCTATGTCAACGGTGGCGGTTGGTCGATCCGGCCCGCTGCCCCGACTCCGATGTTCCTCGCGCTGAAGCTCGACGTCCCGTGGGATCTGGCTGGCCGACCGATCGACATCGAGTTGCGCTTGGTCGACCAAGACGGCCACCTGGTCACCCACGACCTGCAGCAGGGTCCCCAGCCGGTGTTGGTCGGTGCGCGACTGGAGGTGCAGCGACCTCCGGGCCTCACACCGGGCGCGCCCATCGACGCCGCCATGGCGGTCGGAGTGCCCCCGTTTGCGTTGCCACCGAGCAGCCGGTTCTCCTGGCGCCTCTCAGTCGATGGCCACCAGCGGGAAGACTGGGTCATCGAGTTCGCGACCCGCCCCGAGTAACGGACCGACCATCGCGGTTTGCCGGGTCAGGCCACCCGGACGGTCAGCGCGGACTTCTTGATGCCACAGACGATCCGAGTGCGGGGCCCGATGGCGTCGCCGTCGAGTTCAGCCTCGGTCGGTTCGAAAGCGACGATCTCGACTCGCTCCGAAGTGCGCCGCTGCAACCGCTTGTGCCCCTTACGGTTTCGCGTCACCAGTTCGACCGCGACCGCACTCCAGCCGACGACCCCCTGCGGCGACAGGACGACCGTGTCGAGCAAACCGTCGTCCACTCTGGCATCGGGCATGAGGTCGACCCCGCCGGTGAGGGTGCCGCAGTTGCCGACGATGACAGCTCGCGCGTGTTGGCGGATCGGCTTGCCCTCCCCTGCGGTGACCCGGACCGTGAAGCCGCTGCGGATGGCCGCGCGGGCACCGGACAGCAGGTATGCCGGCCACCCCAGCAAGCCCTTCACCTTCTCATTGGCGTTGGCCATGGTGTCGGCGTCCAACCCGATGCCACACATGACCAGAAAGATGTCCTCGGCGTCGTCGTCGCACCGCATCGTTCCGACGTCAATGACCCGATCCTGACCGGTGAGCACGACATCGAGGGCCACGGCAAGATCGTCGACGGGCAGGTCGAGGTTGCGGGCCAAAAGGTTCCCGGTGCCACCGGGCAACAGCCCGAGAACCACGTCCGTGCCGACGAGGGCGCACGCGACCGAGCGCACCGTCCCGTCGCCTCCCAGCGGGCACACCACCGTTGCCCCGTCCTGGATGGCTTGGCCGGCCGGACCGGCTCCCGGGTCCTCCGCCGTGGTCTCATACCAGCGGGCGTCGGGCCACCCATTGCGCTCGCACCCAGCGGCGACGGTGGCCTTGACCTCGGTGAGGTCGTCGAATTTGGTCGGATTGACAACGACGGCCAGCCGCCCGACGGGGGGAGACGAATGCTCGCTCATGCGCGAACAGTAGCGAGGACCTCAACCACGTCGATGCGCTGAACGCCAAGATCCTGGCGCAGATATGACAAACCAGCCCAAACTGGCGTGGTCTCACGGCACATAGTTGCTGATCGACCCCGACCGAGGTGACGGGCACTACCCTCCCGCTGTAGCCACGACCGCAGCGTGCGCTCACACGACGAGTGCACGGCAACGACCCGAGCGAGCAGCGACGAAGGAGCGACGGTGGGCAAACCCGACCGATACCAACGGGATACGACCAACCCCGGCGTCGCTGGAGCAGTGGGCGACATGCTCAAGCGAGCCTGGCTGCCTGGCCTGGCCTGGTGTGTCCTGATGATCGCCGGCGGCTTGGTGCTCATGGGGCCACTGCGAGCCTTCACCGACGGCGAGGACTCGGTCAACAAGTCAATCGAGGCCGCTCGCACTCCAGGCCAGTCCGAGCTTTGGCACTGGGTCTCGCTGATCGGCAACACTGAGGTCGTCATCGGCGCGACCGTGGTGGCGGCCTTGCTCATCTGGTGGCGGACCAAACAGTGGTGGGTCGCGGTGATCGCCCCGCTGGCGCTGTCGATGCAGGCCCTGTTCATGGTGGTGGCCAATGCCGTTGTCGCCCGCCCGCGCCCCGACGTCGAACGGCTCGATGACCCTGCGCCACCCACGTCAAGTTATCCCAGCGGGCACGTCGGCGCTCCGACGACCCTCTACATCACCCTGTTGGTCATGGCCCAGCGCCTCACTCATCCCGTAGCGCGTTGGCTGGCCACTATCGCCTGTGCCGCCATCCCGCTGGCCATGATGTACGCCCGCGTCTACCGCGGGATGCACCACGTCACCGATGTCATTGTCGGCCTCGTCAACGGCATCATCTGCGTCTGGCTCGCTTGGCATTTCTTGCGCCGTCGCACCAACGATCAGGGCTGAGTCGTCATGCCCACGCCTGACCCTCCCGACAGGGACGCCCGCGCGGACGTCACCGACGCTGTTCGCGAGGTCGGCGACCACCCGATCGTGGAGAACGGCGCCCGCCTCGGGTATGCCGTCAACGGCCTCCTGCACCTGCTCATCGGCTGGTTAGCGGTTCAGGTGGCCCTCGGCGTGCGCGCGGCAAAGGCCGACCAGTCCGGGGCGTTGGCCACCCTCACCGGCTCGGCAGTGGGGACCCTCACGCTCTGGCTCGCGGTCGCCGGCTTCGCCCTGTTGGGGGTGTGGCAACTGACCGAGGCGCTCGTGCGCCGCCGACGGAGCGTCAGACTCAAGGCGCTCGGCAAGACGCTCGTGTATGCCGCGGTCGGCTGGAGCGCGCTGGGCTTCCTGCGTGGGGCCGGACGCGATGCCTCCGAGCAGACCGTCGACGTCACGGCACGCCTGCTCGCGGCACCGCTCGGTCGCCTTCTCGTCGGGGTCCTTGGGCTGGGCGTGCTTGCTATCGCCGGCTACCACGTCGTCAAGGGCTGGACCGATCGGTTTCTCCGCGACCTGCGCGAGCACCCGGGCTCCTGGGCCGTGTGGTCGGGCCGGGCTGGGTATGTCGCCAAGGGGGTCGCTCTGGGCTTCGTGGCTGTGCTGTTCCTCGTCGCGGCCGGCAACGGAACGCCAGAGCGGGCGACCGGTCTGGACGGCGCCATGCGCTCCCTGATGGAGCTGCCCGGCGGGAGCCTGCCACTGCTCGTCATCGCCGTGGGTTTCGCGGCATACGGAAGCTACTCGTTCGCCCGCGCACGGTTTGCCCGAGTCTGAGGCGCCGAGTCAGAGGCACCGAGTTTGCGACGCGGACGAGGGTCAGTCGGAGCCGACGCGGACGAGGGTCAGTCGGAGCCGACGCGGACGAGGTGATCGGCGTCGACGCTGACCCGAACCCGCTGGCCTTGCACCACGCTGAGCGTGGGCCGAGCCACTGCTGGCAGCGCAGGGCCGGCGGGCAGGCCGTCGAGTTCGACGAGGACATTCACGCCCTCGCGGGCCCGCTGAGCCGAGCGGACGATGCCGCTCAGGGGACCCGCCGGGTCGATCCGCAGAGCGCCACGACGCAGCGCCAGCTGCAGACCTGCGGACGAACTCGCCCCGACGAGCTCCGCAGCAGACCCGCTGAGCACGGTGTCGAAGCCGAGGAACCGGGCTGTGTCGGCATCGGCCGGATGGGCCCAGACCTGCGGCGTCAGGCCCTCCTGGACCAGCCGGCCAGCCCGCATGACGGCGGTTCGGTCGGCGACCGTGAACGCTTCGTCGTGGTCGTGGGTGACCAATAGCGCAGTCGTGGCCGTCTCGACGAGGACTCGGCGCAGATCGACCGCGAGGCGCTCGCGCAACGATCGGTCCAGCGCCGAGAGTGGCTCATCCAGGAGCAGCAGCCGGGGCCGTCCGGCCAATGCTCGAGCCAGGGCCACCCGCTGCGCCTCACCTCCGCTAAGCGTGCCCGGGCGACGCGCGGCATACCCCTGCAGGCCGACCAAACCGAGGAGGCGGTCGACCTCGGCGCGGGCGCGCGGTGCCCGGATTCCCTTGCGCGCCAACGCGTATCCGACGTTTCTGGCGACGTCGAGGTGTGCGAAGAGCTGCCCGTCCTGGAACATCATCGCGAAGCCGCGGCGGTGGGTCGGGACACCGGCCAGGTCGGCACCGTCGAAGCGCACGACTCCTGAGCGCAGCGGCTCCAGCCCCGCGACTGCACGCAACAAGGTGGACTTGCCGCACCCGGAAGGACCGAGGACGGCGGTGACGGAGCCGGCCGGCACGGCGAGGCTGACGCGGTCGACCGCCACCGTCGGGCCGAAAGCCACACCGACCTCCTCGACCGACAGCATCAGAAGGCACCCACCGACGACACACGCAACCGTTCCACCAGACCCATGACGGTGACGGTGAGGACTGTCAGGACGACCGACGCGGCCAGCGCCATCCCCAGATTGTCGGGTCCAGGCCGACCGATGAGCTGATAGATGACGACCGGCAGGGTGGGCTGATCCGGCCGCGCCAAGAAGCTGGTGGCGCCGAACTCCCCCAGTGACACCGCCAGTGCCAACCCGACCGCCCAAGGGGCGGACGGTCGAGGGTGACAAGGAAGCCGAAGCCGACAGTGACTGCCGAAACCCCCAACGGGAGCATGACCACCCCGTCGAACACCCGTCGCCACCGGACGGCGCGGCCCGAGCGGGATGGGCGGGAGATGACCGTCGCGACGAGCACCCCGAGGAGCACCGCGAGGATTGTCGCGTCCACCGCAACGCGCCAGGAGGTGGCCAGCGCCTCCCACACGGTGACCGACAGAGCACTGCGCCCGTCAAGCCCGCCCACCTGACCCAGCGCGGCGTAGTTCGCCAGCGTCCACTCCCCTTGCCGCCGAAGCGATCTGAGGATCAGCGCGATGATCGGGGTGGCCAGGAAGCCGACGGCCACCACGGTGACGACGACCGACCCCAGCCCGGATGCCGTCAGCCGAGTCGGTGGGGGCGCAGCGCCGACAACGCGCCGGGCCGCCGAATCGTGGGCCCGGGTCCGGTCGGCCAGCAGCAGCAGAACGGCCACCGCGACCAGTTGAACGATGGACAACACCGCAGCACCACGCAGGTCCAACAGTGCTGTGGTGAGGAAGTAGATCTCGGTCTCGACGGTGCCGTACTGCAGGGCGCCCATGGTGAGCACGACCCCGAAGCCCGTCGCGCAAAAGAGGAAGACGACCGAGGCGGCCGACACCACGGACGGGAGCAACGCCGGCAGGGTGACGGTGCGGAACACGACCGCGGGGCTGGCGCCCAACGCGGCGGCCGCCTCCTCGGGGCGGCGGTCCAGGCCTTCCCAGGCACCGCCGACCGTGCGCACGACGACGGCGAGGTTAAAGAAGACAAAGGCGGCGAGGATGCCGCCCCAGTGCCCGTCGAGGCCGAGGGCACCCAACGGTCCGGTCTCGGCCAACAGGGAGCGGAACATCACCCCGACAACGACGGTCGGCAGGACGAACGGCATGACGACGATCGCCCGCAACACGCGGCGACCCGGCACGGCCAGGCGGTAGAGGGCGTGGGCCACCGGGAGCCCGACCACGACCGAGATGACTGTCGCGGCCGTCGACATGGCCAGGGTGAACCCGACGATCCGCGCGGTCCGAGCCCGCCCGAGCACCTCCGCAAAACCATCGAGGTCCACAACCCCATCGGGGGCGACGCCGCGGACGAGCATGCCGGTGACCGGCACACCGAAGAAGACGAGGAGAAAACCGAGCGGGAGGATCGCCGCGGCGGAGGTCGCGGCGATCCTCCCTGCTCGGTCCCGGGTCACTTGGCAGTGACCTCGGACCACTGTCGCAACCAGGAATCCCGTTGCGCAGCAATCTGATCGGGGGAGACGGTGAACGGCTTCTCGGCCACCTTGGCCCAGGCCGCCCAGTCAACTGGCAGCACCGTCGTGCTGTCGACGGGGAACATATACATCTGGTCGGGGATCGCTGCTTGGACCGTGGGCGTCAGCAGGAACCGCACCAACGCCCTGGCGCCATCGGGATTGCGCGCTCCGGCGAGCACACCGGCATACTCCACCTGCCGAAAGCACGTGTCCAACAGCGCCTTCGTCGTCGGCTCCTTGGCCCCCTTGGGGATGGTGAACGGGGGCGACGACGCGTAGGAGAGCACGATGGGACGGGCACCCTTGCCCTCGCCGGCACTGAAGTCGACCGAGTAGGCGTCGGTCCATCCGGCGGTGAGCTTCGTGCCGTTGGCCAACAGCGCGCGCCAGTAGTCCGGCCAGGCGTCGCCCTTCGCGCCGATCGTGGCGAGCAGGAAGGCCAGGCCCGGACTGGAGGTCGTCGCTCCCGGCGTTACGAACAGGCCCCGGTAGGCCGGTTGAGTGAGGTCATCCAGCGTCGCTGGCACCGGCATGCCCTTGGCCGCGAACCAGGCGAGGTCGACGTTGACGCAGACATCGCCAAAGTCGACAGGAGTCAGCTTGCTCGCGCCTGGACCAGTCAAGACGTGGGAAGCCGCGCCCTGGGGCAAGGTCGGAGCATCATCGGCGAGCACGCCCTCGGTCACCGCTCGGCCGGCAAAGGTGTTGTCGATCCCGAAGACGGCGTCGGCGATCGGCGACGCCTTGGTGAGGACGAGCTTGTTGGTCAGCGCACCAGCGTCGCCGCTCTTGAGGATCTTGAGGGTGCAACCGGTGGCCTTCGTGAACGCTGCAACCACCTCGTCGGGCAGCGCGAACGAGTCGTGGGTGGCAAGAAGCACCTCGGTCACCGCGCCACAGCGAGGAGCGGCTGCCGTGGCCGGCATGCCGCCCGCAGTGGCCGTGACCGAAGGAGCGGACGTGCCGCCCGAGGGTTGGGCAGCTGAACCGGACGATGGCGTGGAAGCCAAGGAGCAGGCGCTGAGCGCGGCGCCGATGGCAGTCGCGACGACTGCCGCGGCGAAAGGTGTGGCCCTGCGGCGAGCGGACGTTCGCGGGCGGTGGTCAGTGGACGGCATACGAAAAGATCCTCCTGGTCAGGAGGGGCCGTCGACCCATCGAAGGTCGACGGGCGAGACTCGACTCCCTTCGCCGGTGCTAACCGGAGCAGGTTCGAGGGTCTGCGGCGAACCGCACTCTCAGCGCTGGGGCGCTCCCCTGTCGTGGCGATGATGACTTTACCCCGAGTCCGTGCCAGAGTCGGACTCAAGCACCTCGGGCCCTGGCGTCGGGGTGGGACGTCGGCGGGTGCCGCGCGATGATGCTGGAGCAGGAGGTGCGGGATGGGACCGCTGGTGTGGAAGGTGCTCGGCACCGGTTCGGCGGTGCTCGCGGCCACTGTGGCCGAGAAGCTCATCGGCACGGGCTGGCAGATCGCTCTGGGCAAACCCGCCCCCACCGACCCGACCCACATCGAAGACACGAGCGGCAAGGAGGCACTGGTCTTCGCTGCGCTCACCGGTCTGGCCGTCAGTGCGGCCCGGGTGATGGCCACCCGCAAGGCCGCCCAGTACTACGCGAAATCCGCCGGTCACCTCCCCGCCTCGATGCGGCGCGAAGAGCCCGAAACCGCCTGACCGGCCGCGCTGCGATCAGGGCGCGTCGCGGATGAGGGCCAACGCCTCCCGCAACAGCGGCGCAATGGGCCCAAAAGCATGCCGCCCGTCCTCGACAACGAGCTTCCCGCCGACGACGACGGTGAGCACGTCGGTGGCACTTGCCGTGTAGAGCACCTCGGCCGCCTTGCTGCCCGACGTCCGGGTCGACTCGAGGTCGACGGTGATGAAATCGGCCAGCAGCCCAGGAGCGATCGCACCCCCGTCATACCAGCCGAGGCTCTGATAGCCGTGCACCGAGCCGCAGCGGATCAACTGGGCCGCCGTCACGCGGCCACGTTCGCCACTGGCCAGCCGCTCATGCATCTCGACCTCGCGCAGCTCGACAAAGGGGTCGATGAAGGCGTGCTGATCGGTGCCGACACCGACCGGGACACCGGCGTCCAGCAGCCGCCGGACCGGTGGGATCCCATCGGCGAGGTCTTGCTCGGACGTCGGGCAGACAACGACCTGACACTCGGTGTCGGCGAGCAGGCTGATGTCCCGCTCGGTGAGATGAGTGGCATGTACGGCGGTGAACTCCGGGCCCAACGCCCCCATCTCGGCGAGCAACTCGGTCGGGGTGACGCCGTAGTACATCTGGCAGGCGAGGTTCTCGGCGGGTTGCTCGGAGACGTACATGTGCAGCGGCTGGTCGCCGACCAGCTGCACGGCATACGCCGCCTCCTCGCGGGGCACGGCGCGGACCGAGTGGATCGCGGCCCCCCGTCGGAGCATGTCGTTCTGCGCCATCGCCGCCATCCGGCTGGCCCAGGCCTCGACGCTGCCGTCGCTGAAGCGCAACTGGACCTCCGCGGGTGGCAGGTGTCCCTCGGAGGTGAGGCCGCCGCGCAAATAGAGCGTGTCCAGCAAAGTGAGCCGGATCCCGACCTCGCTGGCGGCCTGCGCCAAGGCCGCCCCCATGGCGTTCGGGTCGGCATACGGCTGCCCGCCTGGACCGTGATGAAGGTAGTGGAACTCGCCGACCGTGGTGAAGCCGGCAAGGGCCATCTCGGCGAACGTGGCTCGGGCCAACGCGAGGTAGAGGTCCGGGTTGAGTCGCTCAGCCAGCGCGTACATCCTTGCGCGCCAACCGATTCCGCTGTCGCCATCAGACTGGGTCCGCCCACGCAGGGCCCGCTGGAAGACGTGACTGTGGGCGTTGGCCAACCCGGGGAAGACCACTCCGCGTAACCGAAGGTCCTCTGGCTGGCGTGCGGCGCGGGGCTCGACGCTGACGAAACGCCCGTCGTCGACGACCAGACGCACACCGCGGGCCAGCCCCGAGGGAAGCCACACGTGCTCGGCCCAGAACGACGACACGACACTCCTTGCCAACCGGATCGATACCGCAGCGTCGAGGAGCACTCGACGATCACGATGGTGCTGCGACGTGCGCTCCCATCCTGACACGTCCCAGCCCACGGCGGGCGTTGCCGCGGCGTTGCCGGGGGCGCGTGGTCCCACTCGATGGGGGCCGGCGTGCCTGCATCAGTAAGCCGACAGGCCGGGCGGCTCGTCCCCTTAGTAGGCCGACAGGCCGGGCGGCTCGTCCCCCTCAAGGTCACTCCCGGACGGGCCGGCAACGGCCGGGATCCGGGTCAACCATCCGGCGAGCCCGAACCCGATCAGGCCCAGAACCCCGGTCAACGCCAAGACCGCAGCCCACCCTCCGGTCGCCCAGGCCGGGCCGGCTAAGCCGCCGAACAGTGATGAACCGGCGTAATAGGCCACCAGGTAGAACGCCGAGGCCTGGCCGATCCCGCCGCCGACAGCCTGAGCCCGAGCAGCAACCCACCCCGAGGCCACCCCATGCACGGCGAAGAAGGACCCCGAGAACACCACAAGCCCGGCGAGGAAGACCGTCAACGGCGCCGCGCTGGTCAGCCCGAGGCCGAGCAGCAGGGCACCGACCGCCACCGGAAGCACGGGTCGCCGACCGATGCGATCGGCCAGCCGACCGGCATACGCCGAGGTCAGCGAGCCAGGGGCATAGGCGAGGTAGGCCAATGACGCAGCCGCGACCCCCAGCCCGTAGGGTTCGCCCCGCAGCCTGAACCCCACGGTGTTGAACACAGCAATGAACGCTCCCATCGACACCGCCGCCACACCGTAGAGCGCGACCAGCCCCGGGTCGGACACGAGCCGGCGCACCCTGACCAACCGCTCACGCCGAGACAGCGCCGAGCGTCGAAACCCGCGCGACGGCGGCAGGGTCAGCAACACGACGACGGCGCAGGCCAACCCCACCCCGCCCATGGCCGCCAGCGCCCACCGCCATCCGGCCACGTCGGCGACGGCGCCCACGATGAGCCGCCCGACCATCCCGCCGATCGCCGTCCCGCCGACATAGAGACCGGTCGCGCCGGCATGGGCCTCGGGCGCGATCTCCTCGCGCAGGTAGGCCATGGCCACGGCCGCCATCCCGGCCAGCGAGACCCCCTGCAGACCTCGCAAGGCCAACAGGATCGGCCAGTTCGGCGCGAGCGAGTGAGCGATCCCGACGAGGCTGGTGACGACGACCGAGACCCGGATGATCGGGGTCCGGCCGATCCGCTCGGTAATCGGGCCGACGGCCAGCAGCGCGACCGCCATCGCCAGGGTGGTGACCGAAATCGACAGCGTCGTCGCCGGGACCGGCATACCGAAGTCTTCGGCGAGCTCGGGCAGCACGGCCTGCGGGGAGTAGAGCAACGCAAACGTCGTCACCCCCGCAGCGAAGAGCGCGACGGTCACGCGCCGGTATGCCGCGTCGCCCGGTCGGTAGCCCACGCCTGCCAGCCTGCCACCCCGGTCCACGACCCGCTTCGACGTCTCAGGTGCTGCCTGGCCGAGCGGCCGGTCCCTCCGCCGAACGGCCGGACTTCCCGGCAAGGTGGTCGCGGCTACGCTCGGAGTCATGCTGGCCGTCACCGTGACCACACCCGGAGGCCCCGAGGCGCTCGTCCTTGCCGCGGTCCCGGACCCCTCCCCAGGCCCCGACGAGGTGGTCCTGGACGTCGTCGCTGCCGGTGTCAACCGCGCAGACCTGCTCCAGCGGCAGGGGCACTATCCCCCGCCACCGGGCGCACCGGCATACCTGGGACTCGAGTGCAGCGGACGAGTGGCGGCGGTGGGCGCGAACGTCACCGGTTGGGCCGTTGGCGACCAGGCCTGCGCGCTGCTCTCCGGCGGCGGCTATGCCGCCCGCGTCGCCGTCCCCGCAGGCCAACTGCTGCCGGTGCCTGCGGGCGTGTCGCTCGTGGACGCGGCGGCGCTGCCCGAGGTGGCCTGCACCGTGTGGTCGAACGTCTTCATGTCGGCGGGGCTGGCGCCCGGACAGTGGCTGCTCGTCCACGGTGGTTCGTCGGGGATCGGGACGATGGCCATCCAGCTGGCCCGCGCCATTGGCGCACACGTCGCCGTCACTGCCGGGTCGGCCGAGAAGCTCGACGTATGCCGTTCGCTTGGCGCCGAGGTGCTCGTCAACTATCGGGACGAGGACTTCGTCGCCGCGATCCGGGCAGCGACAGCCGAGGACCGTGAGACTGGTCCGCGCCGGGGCGGTCCGGGAGCCGATGTCATCCTGGACAACATGGGCGCGAAGTACCTCGCGCGCAACGTCGAGGCGCTCGCGGCATACGGGCGACTCGTGGTGATCGGGCTGCAAGGGGGCACGCGCGCGGAACTCGACCTGGGGCTGCTGCTGCGCAAGCGCGCAGCGATCATCGCCACATCGTTGCGGGCCCGGCCGATCGATGAGAAGGCCACGATCGTGGCGGCGGTCCGCGAGCATGTCTGGCCGATGATCGAGGCCGGTGCGGTTCGGCCGATCGTCCACGCCAGGATGCCGTTGGTTGACGTCGCCGACGCGCACCGGCTGCTGGAGTCGTCCACCCACATCGGCAAGGTTCTGCTCACCCTCTAGGGCGACCTGCTCACCCCCCTGGGCGACCTGCTCACCCCCTGGGCGATCTGCTCACCCCTCCGGTGGCACTTAACACGGTTGCCTGGCAGATGTAGGTGCCAGGTAAGCGGTTTAAGTGCCACCGGACTGGAGGGTCACGGGTTGACCGGACGGCATACTCGGTATAGCGTCTCTGACCAGCAGACATACTGAGTATGTAGCGGGCGCCGAGGAGGTCAGGGGATGTCGGTCCGGCAGAGCCTGCTGGCCATCTTGCGTGACGGTCCCCGCTATGGCGCCCGGCTCAAGGCCGAGTTCGAGGCTCGCACCGGCGGGGTCTGGCCGCTCAACGTCGGGCAGGTCTACACCACCTTGGCGCGCCTTGAGCGCGACGGCCTGGTCGTCGGCGACGGCGTCCCCGACGACGAGGGCAAGATCGCCTACCGCCTCACCGACGCCGGCCGCACCGAGGCCGACGCGTGGTGGCTCGCACCCGTCGGGGTCAGTGAGCCGGCCCGCGATGAGTTGGTCATCAAGCTCGCCCTCGCGATCGCCGGACCAGGCGTTGACCCGTATGCCGTGATCCACACCCAGCGCACGGCCACCATGCGTCATCTGCAGGAGCTCACTCGGCTCAAGCTGACCCTGACCTCGCCGCCAGCTGCCCCGCCGAACACCCTCGGCACCGACCCCGAGCTGCTCGTGCTCGAACACCAGCTCTTCACCGTCGAGGCCCAACTCCGCTGGCTCGACCACGTCGAAGCGACTCTCGCCACATATCCGACCGGCGCTACGCCCACCCCGGCAGCACGGGCGACCCCGGTCGCGCCGATCACCCCAGGCGTGGCCGCGAACCCAGCCGCACGGCATACCTCCGCCTCACCTGACCCCACGACCAACCCAGCTCACACCGTCCCGACAGGGGGAACCCCATGAGCGATCTCGTCCTGCGCATGACCGACGTCTACCGCGTCCACGGCACCGGACCCACCGCGGTGCGCGCCCTCGACGGCGTGAGCCTCACCGTCCAGGCCGGTGAGCTCGTCGCAGTCATGGGCCCGAGCGGCAGCGGCAAGTCGACCCTGCTCAACCTCGCGGGCGCCCTCGACCTGCCGACCGCTGGCAGCGTCGAGATCGACGGCCAGTCGACCTCGTCGCTGCGGCCGGCCGACCTCGCCGCGCTGCGTCGCCGCCGGGTCGGCGTGGTCTTCCAGGACCTCAACCTCATCCCTTCGCTCACCGCGGCCGAGAACATCGGCCTCCCTTTGGAGCTCGACGGCCGCCGGGTCAGCGAGGCCCGGCGGGCCGCCGTCGGCGCCCTGCACGAGCTGGGGTTGGACGAGCTGGCCGACCGCTATCCCGACCAGATGTCCGGAGGCCAACAACAGCGGGTCGCGATCGCCCGGGCGTTGGTCGGTGAGCGTCGGTTGGTCCTCGCCGACGAGCCGACCGGCGCCCTTGACTCGCTCACTGGTGAAGGGGTGCTCGCCGTGCTGCGGGCACGCTGCGACGCGGGCGCGGCCGGGCTGCTGGTCACCCACGAGGCGCGGCACGCCGGGTGGGCCGACCGGGTGATCTACCTGCGCGACGGCCGCGTCGTGGACTCCACGGCGGCCTTCGGCGCCCCGAGTATGCCGCGCACCTACCACTCCCAGCCGCAGCCACAGGCGCAAGCGCCCGTCGAGCCACAGCCGCAGCCGACTGCGGGGCTGGAGGGACGGCATACCGACGATGCTGCGGCGACCCCCCGCGTGGGCGAACCCGCGACCGAGGGCTGACCGATGGCCACAACCCTGGCGCCCCCACCCGTCATCAGCCACGACTCGGCCGCCGAGTGGCGGGCTGGCTGGCGCGTCGCACTGCGGCTGGCCCGGCGCGACGTGCGCCGCCACCTCGGCCGCAGCCTGCTCATCGTCATCATGGTGGCCGTTCCGGTCCTGTTGCTCATCGGCGGCAACATCATCTACTCCAGCGCCGACCTGTCCACCACGGAGCAAATCCCCTACGGGTTAGGGCAAACCCAGGCGGTGGCCACCTATTCCGGCGGAGTCAAGATCCCGCCGATGGTGTCGAACTGGCGCGGCGGCGGCGTGGGCTACATGGACGTCAACAAGGACGTGCCGGCCACGCCGATCCCCGGATGGGGCGCCGACAGCACCTCGCACGTCCTGGCCCTGGAATCCCTGCTCGGCGGCACCATCATCCCGATGACGGAGAGCCCCGGCTTCGCGAAGATCGGCCGCAAACAAATCGACCTCACGATGCGCGGCGTCGATGCGGCCAGGTTCGCGGCTCGGACCGAGGGCATCACCCATCTGCAGTCCGGGCGGTGGCCGACGTCGGCGACCGAAGCCGTCGTGTCGCCCGCAGGGATCTATCGCGGGTTGCCGTCCAGCGGCACCGTCGAGGTCACGGGCATGGACGGCAAGGTCACGACCTACACGATCGTCGGCGTGGGCGACGGGTGGATCCTGTCGTATGCCGCCCGCCCGGCTGATCTGGTCACCCTGCCCGACCTGCGGGGTGAAGGTGGGGTCGGCCCGGACAGCGCGGCATACCTCATCGACCGGGCGGCTCCCGTGACGTGGGACGAGGTCACGAGGTGGGCTGGCTACGGCCTGCAGGTGACCAGCCGACAGGTCGTGCTCAACCCGCCGACCAGGGAGCAGCTCAACCTGCCACCCGAGGCCCAGATCTACGAGGACCAGTCGGCGCTGGGACAGGCGGTCACCTCGGCGATCATCGCCGTGGGGTTGCTGCTGGAGACGACGTTGCTCGTCGGGCCGGCGTTCGCGGTGAGCGCGGCTCGCCAACGCCGGACGCTGGCGTTGGCGGCGAGCAACGGTGCGACGACCCCGCAGCTGCGCCGCTCGGTGCTCGCGCAGGCGCTGGTGCTCGGGGCGCTGGCGTCCGTCGCCGGTGCCATCGTCGGTGTGCTCAGCGCCTGGGTCGTCATCTGGTGGTCGCGGACCTATCGACCGGACACCTTCTTCGGGCCGTTCGACGTGCCGGTGGTGCCGGTGACGATCATCGTCGGCTGTGCGATCGCGTCCGCGGTCATCGCCGCGTTGATCCCGTCGCGGGGGCTGGGGCGGCTGGACATCGTCGGGGTGATGCGCGGCCAGAACGTCTCACCGCCGGCCCTGGTGCGGACGCCGATCGCGGGCATCGTGCTGGCTGCCCTGGGAGCGGTCGCAGTGTTCTGGGCGGTCGCGTGGCGGCCGTCGTGGGAGGAGCCCCGGCTGATCGACCAGCTCGTGCCGTTCGTGGCGATGATCGGCGCGGTCCTGCTGGTCATCGGTGCCCTGTTGCTCGTGCCGATGGTGCTCGTGCTCGCCGGGCGAGCCACCCGTCCGGCGCCGGTGGCGATCCGGATGGCGATGCGCGACGCGGCGCGCCAGCGCGGGAGGGCGACCTCAACGGTGGCCGCGATCCTTGGCGGGACGGCGCTGTTGTCGACGATCCTCGTCGTGGCCGCGAGCGACTCCGCGTTCCGGGCCAAGACCTATCGACCGGAGCTGCCGATGGGGCAGGCCAAGCTCATCCCGCAGACGAACATGACCGGGCAGATCGATCCACGGTGGTCACAGTCCGTCACCGAGGTGGTGCGCAGCGTTGACCCGGCCCTGCAGGTCCAGTTGCTCACCTTCGTGGACGTGATCCCTCGTAGCACCGGCCTGGAGAAGCCCTCGGAGGGTGGGACCTCCCGGATGCCGTTCTTCGTCGCGCTCCGGGTTGGCTGCACGCCGCTGCAGGCTCTCACCCTGGACAACGGAATGAGTTCCATCAGCCCGCCCGACCTCAGCTGCAACTCCCTCAAGGGGATGGGGATGTCGGGTGACCGGGGCGGCATCCTCGTCGCGGATCTGGCTTCCTTGGTGAGCAGTTTCGGTCTGGACGCGACAGCGCAGGCCACGCTCCGGGCCGGTGGCATCGTCGTCAACGGCGACAAGGCACCGCCCGTCCAATGGGTCGAGTATCCCGGCGGCGGTTGGGGGTCCTCGTCCCCCTGGTATGGCCAGGTCGACATCGTCGACGGCAAGGTCACCTTCGCGCGGGGAACGATGGTCTGGGGACCGAACGGCCCAGCGGCCCCCGAGGACGTGACGACGGTGGCGTTGGCGGCGACCCCGGTGCCCGCGGCGAAGCTCAACGCGGCCAACGTCAACGTCGTGGCCGCGGGAGAGTTCATGGGCCCCAACGGTGGCGAGATGATCGGGGCGCTCATGACGACCGAAACCGCCAAGAACCTGGGCCTGTCGACGATGATCGTCCAGGCGACCATCGTCGACCCGCGCGGCGAGCTGACCGCCGACGCGGAAGCAGCGCTATCCGAGGGCTTCACCGAGAACAACCTCGGCTGGTTCTACGTCGAGCGGGGCTTCCAGCCCTACGACAAGCTGCTGGCGCTCATCGTGCTGTCCTTCATCGGGCTCATCATCCTCGTCGCGACCCTGGTGTCCACGGCGTTGTCGACCGCGGAGACCCAGTCGATGATGGGAACCTTCGCCGCGGTCGGCGCCACCCGGATGACCCGGCGCAATCTCGCTGCGGCACAGGCGGGTTCGCTGGGGGTGGTCGGCGCACTGCTCGGCACCCTGGTCGGTTTCGTGCCGGGCATCGCCATCGCGCGGGCGACGACGGGGATCGCCTCGAACGTGGCAGCAGACGGCTCAGATGGACACAACATCGCACCTGTCGACCCGACCGTCGTCATTCCCTGGCTCCAACTGGCGGTCCCGGTCTTGCTTGTCCCGGCTCTGGCGGCGCTGCTGGCCTGGCTGGCGATCCGTAAGGCCCCGACCGTGACGCGCCGGCTCACCTGAAGAAGTCCGCGGTTTCCTGCAACGCCAGAGCCCGCAGCGGCGTCACACCTGGCAGGGGAGCGCCAGTCGGCGGGCGGCATACACAGGGGGTATGCCGCCCGCCCCGTTCTCGGCTCCCCTCGCGTTCTGGGAGACGGCGGAGTGGG
>JBGAQN010000073.1:0-12079 GCA_044220725.1 Dermatophilaceae bacterium | reverse complement strand
GGACGATGACGTGCTGCGCTCCGTGGACGAGGTCCATCGCGCCGCCCATCCCCTTGACCATCTTGCCGGGGATCATCCAGTTGGCGATGTCGCCGGCGGCCGAGACCTGCATGGCCCCGAGGATCGCGGCGTTGACCTTGCCGCCGCGGATCATCCCGAAGCTCGTCGCCGAGTCGAAGAACGACGCACCGCGGCGGATCGTCACGGTCTCCTTGCCCGCATTGATGAGGTCGGGGTCCTCCTCGCCGTCGATCGGGTAGGCCCCGACCCCGAGGATGCCGTTCTCGGACTGCAGCACGATCTCGACGTCGTCGGGCACGTAGTTGGGCACGAGGGTCGGAAGGCCGATGCCGAGGTTGACGTAGTCGCCGTCCTTCAACTCCAGCGCGGCCCGGGCCGCCATCTGCTCACGGGTGAGCGCCATGGCTCAGGCCTCCTGCTCGTTCGTGGCGGCGGCAGCTGCTGCCGCAGGCTTGGGTCGGACGGTCCGGCGCTCGATCCGCTTGGTGACGGCCTGCTCGGGGGTCAGCGCCAGCACCCGCTGGACGAAGATGCCCGGCAGGTGAATGTGGTCGGGGTCCAGCTCGCCCGGCTCGACGAGCTCCTCGACCTCGGCGATGGTGATCCGACCGGCCATCGCGGCCAGCGGGTTGAAGTTGCGGGCCGACTCGTTGAAGACGAGGTTGCCGTGGCGGTCGCCCTTGTCGGCGCGGACGAGGGCATAGTCGGCGACGATTGCCCGCTCGAGGACGAACTCGCGGCGCTTGCCCATCCAGTCGTAATCGCGCACCTCCTTGGGTGGAGACGCGACCGCGACACTGCCGTCAGCGGCATACCGCCAGGGCATCCCGCCCTCGGCCACCTGGGTGCCGACGCCGGTCATCGTGAAGAACGCCGGTATGCCGCTCCCCCCGGCCCGCATCCGCTCGGCCAGGGTGCCCTGCGGGGTGAGCTCGACCTCCAACTCGCCGGAAAGGTATTGCCGCTCAAACTCCTTGTTCTCACCGACATAGGAGGAGACCATGCGACGAATGCGCCTGTCCCTCAAGAGGATTCCCAGCCCCCAGTCATCGACGCCACAGTTGTTGGAGATGACCTCCAGCTGGTCGGCGCCGCTGTCGTGCAGGGCTTGGATGAGAACGGAGGGTATGCCGCACAGACCGAAACCACCGACGGCGAGCGACATGCCCGATTCGATGCCCGCGATGGCGTCGACAGCGGATGAGACGACTTTGTCCATGGGCTCGACTCTAGTCCGGCGGGGGCGCTACGTCCGGGCCCGGAGTCCCGCCGAGCCGTCCGGTAGGGCGGAGATCACGCTGTTGATCCGCACTGCCATGCATGATCGAGGTGTCGCTCGCGCAGCACCCACGGCACCCAACGAACGCGTTCCGCGCGCCAGCGCCTACTCGCTAGGGGACATCCGACGGCGGAGGGCAACGTAGACCAGGCGCCGCGCCGTGCTCAGACCCTTGGCCATCGCCTTGCCCAAGGCGAGGTCGGCACGGGAGAGCAGCCCCGGTTCTTGAGCGGCGAGGGCGCTATGGAAGGCGACGACCTGCGCGGCCTGCTGGTCCGCCAGCTCGACGCTCCACTGCCCGGCGCTGATCCGGAACGCGGCGAGTGGTCGGTCGATGGCATACAGGTCGCCGCGCAACAGGACCAGCGCGTAGGTGGCCTCGTCGATGACGTAGGGGAAATCCGACCACCAACCGCCGGCGTCAACCAGCGCGGCCCGGCGCATGAGGACCGACGCCGGCTCGCCGAAGATGTTCGTGCCCACGCGCACAGTGCGGCGGATCGCCGCGCGACCCTCATGGAAACCACGGATCCGGCTCATCCCCCGCCCCCCCATGACGATGCCGCCCTGTGCGTCGATGAGGTCGCGGCGGCAGCATACGAGGGACACCGTGGGGTGGGCGTCCATCGCCGCGACCTGCTCCTGCAGGCACGTGGTATAGAGCAGATCGTCGCCACAGACGAGCTTGACAAACTCCCCTTGCGCCGCGTCCGTGACGGCCGCCCAGTTCGCCGGCGCCCCGCCTCCGGTCGGCGTCTGCCAGATCCGGACCCTCGGGTCGGACGCGAAGCGGGCCAAGCGCTCCCAGGTGCCGTCCGTCGAGCTGTGATCGCTGATGAGCAGCTCGAAGTCGGTGAAGGTCTGCGCAAGGATCGACTCGATCGTCGCCTCGACGACAGCGTCGTTGTGGAAGGTCGGAACGACGACGGAGACTCGGGGCACCCCCAGCGGCTCGCTCATCCGCGCGTCGGCGGGTCGGGCGCGGCGGCGGGCCTGCGGAACGAGAAGTGCTTGTGCCCGAAGAAGCTCACGACCGCGATGACGCTGATGACCAGAGCGTGCGCCAGGATCGCGGGCAGCCCGAGCACCACAGTGAGCAGGTTGAGCAGCACCCAGTTCACGCCGAGCGACACGAGATAGACGCTCTCGAACCGCAGGAGATCACGCCAGACCTGCCCGGTGACCCGGAACACGAGCGTCCGATAGAGGACGAACGCGACGACGACCGACACCAGGTGCGCGCAGGCCAGGGTGACGGTGTTGTGGACGACACCGCCCCACTGCGGGGCGAGGGCGGCATACAGGCGATCGAAGCCGACGAAAGCGAGGAAGCCGAACGCCGTGTTGAACCCGCCCACGAGAAGGAAGGCCAGGCGCTGGTCGGGAACCCGGCGCAACAGCCACCCGGAGTCGGCGATCTCGATCTCGCCGCTCTCAGTCATGACCCCGCTGGGTCCCGTCCCGCAGCCCGAAGGTGCGCGCCCACGCCTCGGGTGAGGTGACCTCAGCCAGCGCCGCTCGGTATGCCGCCGCGAGGCTCTCCCACTCGCGGTAAAGCCGCACGTGTAGGCGGAGCCCTTCGGCCATCTGGCTCCGGAAGGTGTCTGGCTGCCGCGTGTAGAAAGCGGCACCCGTCCCGTCGGCCTTGGACACAATTGCCGAGTCGTATTGCGACAGATACCACCAGGCGGCATACCGCTGCGGGACGCGCGTTTGCGGGGTGGCCTCAGTGCCGATGGCAGTTGGTCGCAAGTGCCGGACGGCCGTCTTGGCCACCCAGGGCAGGAGCATCGAGCGCCTCGGCAGGCGGGGCGGGGGCCCCATGCGTTGTCCGGCCGGTTCGGGGAAGGCATCCGGGTCACTCTGGAAGCGCACGTCGGCGAATTCGCCGGCCATTGTACGCAACTGCGGCAAGGTCGTGCCGATCGTCGGATGCAGGTGGGCGGGACCGCGGAACAGGTCATTGAGCCCTTTGATCCGGACCGCGTTGGCGTAATAGCGCATCGAGTAGGCATTCTTGATGAGGGCCTGGATCGACTGACGAATGGCCTCACCGCCCTTGGGAGCCTCGGTGTGCAACAGGCACGAGATGAGCAGGTTGCGCTGGTGATAGTAGGCCTGCCAGTCAATCATGTCGTCTTTGTCGTTCCATGACACGTGCCACACGGCGGCTCCGGGCAGACTGACCGTCGGGTAGCCGGCCGCTCTGGCCCGCATGCAGTGTTCGGCGTCGTCCCACTTGATGAAGACTGGCAGCGAAAGGCCCACGGCGCGCAACACGTCGACGGGGATGAGGCACATCCACCAGCCCGTGTAACCGACGTCGACGCGCCGGTGCAGCCACGGGGTTTCCCGCAAGCCGGCGTAGGCGAGGTTGTGTTCCTCGTGGACCCCACGGACCGCACCGAAGGTCCACCGGACCGGGTCGACCTCTTCGCCGAAACTATGCAGCACGGTGGGGTTATGGATGTCGAACATGTGCGCGCCGACGATCGTCGGGCGCCTGGCGAAGGACGCGAACCGGACGGCTCGCACGATGCTCTCCGGCTCGACCGAAACGTCGTCATCGAGAACCATGTGGAAGGTGCTGCGCCCCGCCGCGAGGGTCTCGTACATGCCGCGGGAAAAGCCGCCTGAACCACCGAGATTGGCCTGCGCGATGACCCGAAGTTGGTCGCCCATCGCCTCGGCTGCCGCTGCCCATCCCGGCTCGTCCTGGGGCGATTGGGTCCCTTGGTCGACGATGTACAGAGTGTCCAGGTGTTCACGCAAGTCATCGGCGGCAGCGACTGTGGCAACGATGCGCTGGACATAACCGGGCTTGTTGACCGTCGTCACCCCGATCGACAATCGATCCGAGCGCTGCGGTATGCCGTGCACGAGCCAGCGGGCGCCGGTGAGGATCGCGCGCTGGTCGCCCCCGACGACATCGAACCAATACCACCCGCCGTCGACGAAGGGCACGAGGTCAAGCTCGACCCGCACCGGCGTCTCGCTTCCCGCCGTCCCCGAGGGGGCACCGGTTGGGACACTACGCAACCGGATCGAGGAGCCGCGGGCGTTGGATCGATAGACGACCACGGTCGCCGCACCGGACACCTCAACCTCAAGACGAACACGGTCCGCGGTCGTCCAGCGGCGCCAGTAGGAGGCTGGGAAGGCATTGAAGTAGGTGGCGAACGACACCCGTTCGCCGGGACGGATTGCCAGCGAGGTCCGGGAGAGCACGTCGTCGCTATGCCCCTCAGCAGCCGATGCAGCAGGTGCTTCGTTGCCCTTGTACTCCCCCCAGCCCCGCACCCTCTTGTCGTGCATGTCGTCGACCCCGGCGTAACGGCGCCCGTATTCGACGTAGAGAGGAAGGACATCCTCATCGCGGTCGACCGGAAACACGACACGGGAGGCCACCTGCCACTGGGCTGCTCCAGTCATGAGACGGTCCTTTCGTCGGTGGGGCCCGCCAGCGGTTCACCTCGGGCGAAGTGAGCATCGAGGCGGTTATCGACCATCGACAATGCCGACCCGATCGCCATGTGCATGTCGAGGTATTGATACGTCCCAAGTCGGCCACCGAACAGGACCCCTCGCTCGGCCGCGGCGCGCTGACGGTAAGCCTTCAGCCGGGCGCGGTCCTCGGGCGTGTTGACCGGGTAGTAGGGCTCGTCAGCAGGCTCGGCGAACCGAGAGAACTCGCGCATGATGACGGTCCGGTCGCCGGGGTAGGCACGTTCGGGATGGAAGTGGCGGAACTCATGGATCCGAGTGAACGGCACGTCCGGGTCCGGGTAGTTCATCACCGCGGTTCCTTGGAAATCTCCGACGGGAAGCACCTCTTGCTCGAAGTCGAGCGTCCGCCATCCCAGTACACCTTCGGACTGCCCGAAGTACCGGTCGACCGGCCCGGTGTAGACGACCGGAACGTTCCCCACAACCGCCGACTGGTTCAGTGGCTGACCGTCGTCGAAGAAGTCCGTGTCCAGCCGGACCTCGATTCGATCGTCATCGACCATACGCTCGAGCCAGGCGGTGTATCCGTCGGTCGGCAATCCCTCGTGGGTATCGTTGAAATACCGGTTGTCGTAGGTGTAGCGCACGGGCAGCCTGCTGATGATGTCGGCCCCGAGCAACTCTGGGTCGGTCTGCCACTGTTTGGCCGTGTAGTGGGCAATGAAGGCCTCGTACAGTGGGCGGCCGATCAATGACACGCCCTTCTCGACGAAGTTCGTGGGCTCGCGACCCCCTAGTTCAGCGGCCTGCTCAGCGATCAGGGCCCGTGCCTGCGCCGGGCCGTAGGCGGCTCGAAAGAACTGGTTGATCGTGCCGAGATTGATCGGCATCGGGTAAACCTCGCCGCGATGGGTCGTGTAGACCCGATGCACGTAGTTGGTAAACGTCGTGAACTGGTTGACGTAATCCCACACCCGCTCGTTCGAGGTGTGGAACAGATGCGCACCATATCGGTGCACTTCGATGCCAGTGCTCGGCTCGGCCTCGCTATACGCGTTGCCACCGATGTGCGAACGTCGGTCCAGGACCACGACCCTCGTGCCGAACCGCGACGCACATTGCTGGGCGATCGTCAGTCCGAACAGGCCCGCCCCGACAACGACCAGATCTGCCTCCACCGGGCATCCTCCTGACTGCGCTTCTCGGCCCGTAAGCATCCTACGGGCTGGCAAACGGCCGGTCTTGCCACGACTCCACGGGTGCTCATGCGACACTGGCATCTCGGCCCGGAGGTCAGAACAGGGAGGTATGCCGTGCCCACAACGGGTTCTGGCGACGGACACGCCCGACCGATACCTCAGGGCTCCGCCGCTGCGCCTGAGCAGGGGGAACCGGCGTATGTCGTCGACACGCGCCGCCGGATCTCGTTGTCCCGCAGTGCCCCTCCACCGCGCCAGGGGCTTCGCCCGCCTCAGCCGCCCCAGCCGCCACCACCGAGCGTGCCGTCGCGGCCGGTGCGCGCCACCCCGACCGCCGCTCCGCGACTCGCGAGGCCACAGCCCGGTCAACGACCCAGTCGGGGGGTTGCGCCGACGCCTCGGATGGCACACCCCAACCCGGCGCAACGCCCACCGGGTCGGCTGCGGATTCGGGTCCGCCGGGCGATCCTCCTGCTGGTCCTGCTGGCCGTTGCCGGCGCGGCATACCTGACCTGGGTGCCGGTCAACGCCTGGCGAGCGGTCGAGCGGGTCGACAACACCCCCGCCAGCAGCCCCCCCAATGGCCCTGGCCGCACGTACTTGCTCGTTGGCTCGGACAGTCGAGAAGGCCTCACGGAGGCTCAACAAATCGACTTGTCGACGGGACCAGACGACGGCGGCGGCCGACGGACCGATTCGATCATGCTCGTCCATGTCTCGGACCGTGGCGGCCAGCCGGTCATCGTCTCGATCCCGCGGGACAGTTACGTCCCAATCCCACGCCGGGGTAACAGCAACAAAATCAACGCAGCGTTTGCCTTCGGCGGCGCAAAGTTGCTCACCGAGACGGTCGAGCAGGCCACCGGCCTGCACATCGACGGCTATCTCGAGATCGGTTTCGGCGGTTTCGCGCGAATTGTCGACAGCCTTGGGGGTGTCAATATCTGCGTGGCCCGGGACATGAAGGACGATCTGGCCGGGATCAATCTCAAGGCCGGGTGCCAGGTCCTCGACGGCAAGAACGCCCTGGGATATGTGCGGTCTCGGCACAGCGACCCCCGGGGCGATCTCGGTCGAGCCGAACGGCAACGGCAGTTTCTCGGCGCCGTGATGAAGAAGGCGGTGACGCCCTCGACCGTCCTGGTCCCCAGCCGCTACTCCGCGTTCGCGGACGCCGCTGGCGCGGGCCTGACCGTTGGTTCCGGGACATCTCTGGGGGACGCCGTTGCCATCATGCAGGCCCTACGAGCGGTCGGTAACGGCGAAGGCCTCTCCTTGCAGGTGCCGATCGAGACAGCATCCCTGCAGACCAAGAACGCCGGTGTCGCAGTCAAGTGGAACACCGCGCAGGCCAAGGCGCTGTTCACCGCTCTGCGCAACGACGAGAGCCTGACCGCCCCACCCGCGGGCACCGCCCCCTAACCGTTGACGCCGATTCGAGTTGTGAATCAGCCCCGAGCGCCGGTTCGGGTCTGCAGCGACCGGCACTTCGGTGCCGCCCGAACCCCGGGCTGCTGCCGCCCGAACCCCCGGGCCGGTGGCCGATTCAGGGCCGTCGTCGGGTCCGCCGGGCCAGGAACGTCCGGTATGCCGCCCGCCGCACGCTTTCGGGCACGGCGCGGTAACCCCCACGAACCAACACGTTACGAACCCACTGAGCGCGGGTCGTGAAACCCTCCCGACGAAACTCCCGTTGCAGCGCCAGTTCCGAGCGCAGCAGGCGCCGACCACCACGCCGGGCATAGGCTCCCGCCCCGACTCGATAGAGCACGAGCGGCTCGGCGACGTTCCCGACTCGAGCGCCGGTCTGGATCATCCTGGCAAACAGCAGGTAGTCCTCAAGCGATGGCAGATCCGGGTAGCCCCCAGCAGCCTCGACTGCGCTGGCTCGAAAGACCACCGACGGATGGTTGAGGGTCTGTCGGAACCGAGCACCCGAGCGGATCCGCACCGGATCCGTGTGCACGTCTCGGCTCGCGACGATCGACCCCGGGTGCTCGGAGAACTCGAGCAACGCCGACCCGACCAGGTCCAGGCCGCCCACAATAAGCGGCACTTGGGTCTCGAACCGGCGGGGCAGCGAGATGTCATCGGCATCCATCCGGGCAACAACATCGAACTCACAGCGGGCCAGGCCTGCGTGAAGCGCCGGGCCCAGACCGACGTTGACCGGCAACCGGACCAGAGTCACGGGGACAACTGACGCGGCAACTACCCCTTCGACAGCCTCGGACATGGGGACCGGCAGCGGCCCATCGAGGACGAGAACCACCTGGTCGGGTCGGCGGGTCTGCTCCAAAGTCACCGACCTGAAGGCCGCCTCGAAGAAGTCGGGCCGATCCCCTGCGTAGCAACTCATCAGCACGGCGAATCCATTGGTCCGCCGGGCCGTGGGGCGCTCGGGCGCGGGTGCCGCAGGCCCCGCATCGCCCATTGCGTCGCTGAGCAGCTCGCTTGTCTGCGGCGGCGCGGACGAGAGGCCCTCGCGCAGTCCGCGCCCAAGGCCGCGGACGAGGGTGCCCCGATCGGCCGACCCGACCATGGTCCTGGCCCAGCGGCGCATGGTCGCCGCGCCATAGAGCGCCTTTTCGGGCAGGCTCAGGCCGGGGCTGCGTCCGAACGTCCACACCTTGTTGCGGACTTCGAGGTGAAACCGCGGCCCGGGGTCGGCGTCGGTCCCGCCGAAAACCCGGGTCTCGTGCACGACGGTCGATGCGGGGCAATAGAGCGCGCGCCGTCCCCGGGCCAGGCGGGCGGTGAATTCGAAGTCGTCGTTCCAGAGGAAGAACCCGGCTTCGGGCAGACCCACCGACCTGGTCCGATCAAGGTCGACGAGGATGGAGACGAACGACGCAGTGCGGATGGCCACACAGCCCACCGCCGCGGCCGCCGACTGCTCTGCTCGGCTGGCTCCGGGCTTGCGCCGCGGCGTATTCATCGGGTGTTCGCGACCATCGGTCCACACGGCCCGGCTCGCGACCAGCACGGGGGTGATCCCGGTCCGTTCCCGGTATGCCGTGCGCGCCCCCACGAGCGCCGCCAGCGCCCCCGCGCTAGGCACCGTGTCATCATCGAGCATCCAGGCGGTCTCGCCGGCCCCTCCCAAGGCCAACTCCAGGCCGAGGGCAAAGCCTCCGGCGCCGCCGATGTTGTGCTTGGTGCGGACGATCTGGACGCCTGGGAGGGCGGCATACCGCGACGCCAGCAGTTCCGCGGTCCCGTCGTCTGACGCGTTGTCCACGATGACCACCCGCGTGGGGCGCAGGGTTTGACCCAGGACGGCATCCAGGCAGCGTTCGAGCAGCTCACGACGGTTCCAGGTCACCACGACGGCGACGACCCCGCCGGCGCTCGTCAGCGCCGCGGGGTCCTCGGAGGTCATGCTGGACATCCTAGGCAGCCGACCGGGCCGGCCGGGTGGACGCCTGATCGTCAGGCCAAGACGTTGCGGGCCATGACGATCCGCTGGACCTGGTTGGTCCCTTCGTAGATCTGGGTGATCTTGGCGTCGCGCATCATCCGCTCGACGGGGAAGTCACGGGTATAGCCCATACCGCCCATGAGCTGCACCGCGTCGACAGTCACCTTCATCGCGACGTCGCTGGCGAAACACTTGGCCGCCGCCCCGAAGAAGGACAGGTCACGATCGCCGCGCTCGGACTTGGCCGCCGCGACATAGACCAACTGCCGGGCCGCTTCGAGCTCCATCGCCATGTCGGCGAGCATGAACTGCACGCCCTGGAACTGCGAGATGTGCTTGCCGAACTGCTGGCGTTCCTTGACGTAGGCGATCGACTTGTCCAACGCGCCCTGGGCGATCCCGACCGCCTGGGCACCGATGGTGATCCGGGTGTGGTCCAAGGTGCGCAGGGCGATCTTGAGGCCCTCACCGCGGGCGCCGATCATCCGGTCGCCGGGGATCGTGCAGTTGTCGAACCACAACTCGCGGGTCGGGCTGCCCTTGATGCCGAGCTTGCGCTCCTTCTCACCGAAGGTGAAGCCCGGGTCGCTCTTCTCGACGACGAAGGCCGAGATGTTCGCGCCGCGACGCCCGTCGGGGTCGGTGACCGCCAGGACGGTGTAGAAGTCGTTGGCGCCGGCGTTGGTAATCCAGGCCTTGTGACCGTTGAGGATCCACGACCCGTCGGTCTGCTCGGTCGCCGTGCAGGTCATCCCCGACGTATCCGACCCGGCCTCGCGCTCGGACAGCCCGTAGCAGAAGCCCGTCTTCCCCTGCGCCATCGGCGTGAGGTAGCGGTGCTTGAGGTCCTCGCTGGCGGCGAGGATGAGCGGCATACTGCCGAGTTTGTTGACCGCGGGGATGAGCGAGCTGGACGCGCAGACCCGGGCCACCTCCTCGATGACGATGCACACCGCGAGCGCGTCGGCGCCGGCGCCGCCGTACTCCTCGGGCACGTGCGGGGCAAAGAAGTCGGAGGCGACCAGCGCGTCGTGAGCCTCGTGCGGATAGCGGGCGTTTTCGTCGACGTCCGCGGCATACGGCTCGATCTGGGCCTCGGAGAGCTCGCGCACGGCGGCGCGCAGCTGACGGTGGGAGTCGGGGAGCTGGAAGGCGTCGAAGTCCGGGTTCACGGCGCTCACGCTACTCCGGGGTATGCCGCTGCGCTCAGTGGTGCGGCAAGGTTCACCTGCGCGGGCGCCGCGAGGACCGACGAGGAACACCTCGGCAAGCCGCGGTGTTGGGACGGGAACACATCCGGCCCAGCCAAGAGGAGCCCATTCATGCGCGCCATGTGGAACGGAACGGTCATCGCGCAGAGCGACGACACGGTCGTGGTCGAGGGCAACCACTACTTCCCGCGGGCGGCGCTCCGCGACGATGTGGTGCGTCCGTCAGACACTCACACGGTCTGCCCGTGGAAGGGAACGGCGAGCTACTACTCGCTGGAGGTCGACGGTGAGGTCAACCTGGACGCCGTGTGGTATTACCCAGACCCCAAGCCGAAGGCCGCGATGGTCGCCGACCGGGTGGCGTTTTGGAAGGGCGTCGTCGTCACCGAGTGACAGTCGATCAGCCGGGCAGTCCCGGCGAGGTGCCAGTCAGCCCCTCGCACAGCGCCCACAGGGTGCGCTGGGTGTCCCGGTCGTGCGAGGCCGGCGACGACCCGACGACCCGCGGAGGGCCGGACAGCTCGCCGAACCCCGATGGCCCGACGTAGCAGCCCGGCGGCAGGTCGGGGGCGCTCGCGGCATACAGGATCGGCCAGGCACCCGCATCCGCGGACTGGGCGACCTTGAGCAGGCTCTCCAGCTGGTGGAGCATGGGCCAACCGAGGGCGGGGGTGTGCCGTTGCAGGCCGGTCTGCGCGTAACCGGGGTGGGCGGCATACGAGCGAACGCTAGAGCGCGCCAGGGTGAGCCGGCGCTGCAGCTCGTAGGAGAGCATGAGGTCGGCGAGCTTGGTCGCCGAATAGGCCCGCCAGGCGTTGTATCGGTGGTGTCGGAAGCTCGGGTCGGCCAGGTCGAGCCGACCGCCCCGGTGCATCACCGAACTCACCCAGACCACTCGATCGGTGACCTGCCCGAGCAGCAGGCTGGTCAGTGCGAACGGGCCGAGCACATTGGTCGCGAACTGCAACTCATGACCGTCGACGGACACCTCTTGGGGCGTGGCCATGATGCCGGCGTTGTTGACCAGCACATCGATCGAACGGCCCGCGAGCGACTCCGCCGCTCCCCGCACCGAGGCCAACGACGACAGGTCGATCTGGAGCACCTCGGTGCTCCCCGTGATCTGGCGCTGGGCGGCCTGCCCCTTGAGCGGGTCGCGGCAGCCCAGGATCACGTGCGCCCCGTGCGCGGCCAACACGCTGGCGGACTCCAGACCGATGCCGCTGTTGGCCCCGGTGACCAGGACAGTCCGCCCGCTCTGGTCCGGGATGTCTTCGACGGTCCAGGCCATTGCCTCAGCCTTTCAGCTCGGGGATCACGGCCCGCTCGAAGAGGTCGATGGAGGTCGTGTCATACGCGGCGTCGGCGAAGTAGGCGATGGTGTAGCCCAGCCCCGCAGCACGTAGGGCAGCAAGACGCTCGGTGACCTGATCGGGGGTGCCGCAGCCGGTCGAGCCGCGCAGCCCATCGATCTCCTTGCGCACGACCTCCTCGCGGAAGC
>JBGAQN010000072.1:0-12684 GCA_044220725.1 Dermatophilaceae bacterium | reverse complement strand
AGACCGCGACAGACGGCCCGCCGCTGACTGCTTTTGGATCCTTGAGGGCGGCCTGGGCGGGCCACAGCGAGGAGTCGGGGATCCACACCGTCGGACCCTTGCCGGCAGCGATGGCTGCCGCGGTAGCTGCCGGAGCCTCGGCGGTGACGGAGTAGGTGGCGCAGGCGCCGGCTGTCCGGGCCAGCTCAGCGCCGACCTGGACGGCGCCGACGATTGGGCCGGCGACCTTCACCGAGACGGTGACCGGCGTCGAACACGGCGTCACCGAAACCGTGGACAAACCGGTCGGGTTGGCCTGCGTGTTCGGGGCGCTCGAGCGCCCCGTGACCCACCAGAGGCCGGCGGCCACCAGAGCCACCAACGTGAGAGCGGCGACCACGATGGGCCCACGAGGGCGTGCGGTCGATGCTGTTGCCTCGTGACGCCCCATGGGTGTGTCCTTGCGGCCGGGAGAGTGGTCCCGGGACACGGTAGTTGGCGGAGGGAGCGTGTGGCGTGTTCCGGATCCGTCAGCTGGGCAACCGGAAGAGGTCGTCGGCGAGCGGCTCCACCAGGCCATCGGCGACCAGCCCGTCCAGACACCGCTGTCGCTGCTGGGCCTGTGGCCAGGCGGACGCCAGTGCGGCTGCGGACACCGGTGCGGCGGTGTCCCGGAGCACCTGCAGCAGCGTCCCGCGGGCCTGCCGGTCGGTGCCCTGCCAGGCTTGTCCGCGCCGGGGCGGGCCCTCGGGTGCCGGTGAGCCAGCAGCCACCCACGCGCAGTGCGTCCGGATCGGGCAAACAGGACAGCGGGGACTCCTGGCCGTGCAGACCAGGGCGCCTAGTTCCATGACGGCGACGTTCCAGACGACTGCCTCGCTGCGGTCGATCGGCAACGCGGCGGCCGCGAGCGCGGATTCGGCTGCGGTGAGGGTAGGGGCGGCCAGCGCGGCGCCAGACACCGCTCGGGCCAGAACCCGTCGGACGTTGGTGTCCACGACCGGCACCGGTATGCCGTGGGCAAAGCAGGCGACCGCGGCCGCGGTGTAGGCGCCGACCCCCGGCAATGCCAAAAGCTCGGTGAGGTCAGTGGGCACGGCGCCCGCGTGGTGGTCCACGATGGCCCGGGCAGCCTGGTGCAGCCGCAAGGCCCGCCGGGGGTAGCCGAGCCGACCCCAAGCCCGCACCGCCTCGCCGGGCGCATCCGCCGCCAGCGCCGCCGGGGTCGGCCATCGGTCCATCCAGTTTCGCCACACCGGTTCGACCCGGGCCACGGGTGTCTGCTGGGCCATGACCTCGCTGACGAAGACCCCCCAGGGGCTGGTGTCCGGTTCCCGCCAGGGCAACGCGCGGGCGTGGGCGGCATACCAGCGCAGCACCGGCCCATGCAGATTGGCCGGGGCCGGCGGTCCAATTGGCGTCTGGGTTGACCGCACTGCTGGTGATCGCGGGCCTGGTGTCGATGCAGGTCGCGGGCGCACGGTGGCTTTAGACGTAGCGCTCGAGGATGCTGGATTCGGCCATCCGAGACAGGCCCTCACGGACCGCCCGGGCGCGGCTCTCTCCGACGCCGTCGACGGCCATCAGGTCATCGATGTTGGCGGCGAGCATCCGTTGGAGGGAGTCGAAGTGTTCGACGAGCCGGTCGATGATCGCGCCGGGGAGTCGAGGGACGCGGGTGAGCAAGCGGTAGCCGCGCGGAGATACCGAGGTGTCCAGGCCCTCGGCGGGGCCGGCGAGACCGACGGCACGTGCACCAGCGGTGAGGTCGAGCAGCTCGGAGGCCGACAGCCCGACCAAATCGTTCATGGCGGCAGCCACGGTCTTAGCGCCCTTGCCGACCGGCGCATAGTCCCGGATGACGAGCTCACGGTCGTTGCCAAGGCCGCCGACCAGCTCCTCGAGCTGCAGGCTCAACAGGCGCCCGTCCGTGCCCAGTTCGATTGCGTAACCGTGGATTTCGTCACTGATCCGGCGAACCATCTCCAGGCGCTGCAAGACCGCCGCGACATCGCGAACGGTGACCAGGTCCTCGATCTCCAGGGCGGAGAGAGTGCCCGTGACCTCGTCCAGTCGCAGCTTGTAGCGTTCCAAAGTCTGCAGGGCTTGGTTGGCCCGGGACAGGATGCTGGCCGAGTTCTCGACGACGTGCCGCCGCTTCCCGACATAGAGCGCGATCGTGTGCATCGACTTGCTCACTGAGATGACCGGGACGCCCGTTTGTTTGGCGACGCGCTCGGCGGTCCGGTGCCGGGTGCCCGACTCGGCCGTCTCGATGCGCGAGTCGGGGACGAGCTGGGTGTTGGCCCGCACGATTCTCGCGACGTCCTTGTCGATGACGACGGCCCCGTCCATCTTCGTCAGCTCGCGCAGCCTCGTCGCTGAGAATTCGGCGTCGATGCGGAACCCGCCCGAGCACAGCGCCTCGACGGATTTGTCGTTGCCGATGACGATGAGGGCACCGGTGCCGCTGCGCAGAATGCGCTCCAGACCATCCCGCAACTCGGTGCCCGGCGCGACCGCAGCAAGGGTCGCGATGAGCAGGTCGTCGTCGGAGCGTTCCACGGTCGGGAGTCTAGTCGGGGGCGGGCGCGCGGCGGCTCCGCCTTCCGGCCGAGGGCCGGGACGTCCGCAGGGCCGGGACGTCCGCAGGGCCGGCCCTCACCTGGTCGGCCGTCACCTGGGTGGTGCCCGGAGCCGGCCCGCGACTCCGAGGGTGCCCGGACGGTCGGCCGTCACGCGGCGCTTATCGGTGGTGGGCGCTCAGCGCCCGGCCCACCGCCTCCCACACCTGGCGGACCTCGATGACCCGGATGCCGTCTGGCAGCGGCCCGCTGCCCGTCACCCCCGGAGGAACCCAGGCCCGTTTGAAGCCGAGCCGAGCTGCCTCTGCCAACCGACGCGGCATGCCTGAGACCGATCTGATCTCGCCCGCGAGGCCGATTTCGCCGAAGGCGATGCCGTCGGACGGGAACGGTTCGTTGCGGACGGCCGAGGCGACAGCCAGAGCGATGGCCAGATCAGCTGCAGGCTCGGTGACCTTAACCCCGCCGACGGTGGCGACGTAAGCGTCGTGGCCCCCGATCGTCGCTCCGGCGCGCTGCTGGAGCACGGCGAGGATCATCGCGATCCGGGAGGCGTCCAGCCCGTGGGTCGCGCGGCGGGGAGACGGCAACGTCGAGGCGGTGACCAGTGACTGGATCTCGGCGACCAGGGGACGGCGGCCCTCGAGGGTGACGGTGACGCAGGTGCCTGGGACCGCCGCGTCGCGGCTGGACAGGAACAGCCCACTCGGGTCGGGCAGCCCGACGATGCCGACGTCGGACAGGTCGAAACACCCGACCTCGTCGGTGGGGCCGTAACGGTTCTTCGCCGCCCGGACCAACCGGAGCCGGGAGTGTCGTTCCCCCTCGAACTGGATCACGACGTCGACGAGGTGCTCCAGCAGACGTGGGCCGGCGATCGCACCGTCCTTGGTGACGTGTCCGACAAGCAGGACGGCGATGCCCCTTGACTTGGCGACGTGGATCAGGCTGGCAGCCACCTCGCGGACCTGGGCGACGTTGCCGGCCGCGCCCTCGACCTGAGCGCTCGCGATTGTCTGCACGGAGTCGACGATGACCATGTCGGGTTTGATCGACTCGATCTGGCCGAGCACCGTGCCCAGATCAGTCTCGGCGGCGAGGTAGAGGCTGGCGGCCATCGCCTCGATCCGCTCTGCCCGCAGCCGGACCTGGGCGGCTGACTCCTCGCCGCTGACGTAGAGGACGTCGCGGCCTGCCCTGGCGGCCCGGGCCGCCACGTCGAGCAGCAGCGTCGACTTACCGATCCCGGGCTCGCCTGCGATAAGGACGACCGCGCCGGGCACCAAGCCCCCGCCGAGCACCCGATCGAACTCACCGACACCGGTCGGTCTGGCGACAGCGGCGTCTCGGTCGACATCCCCGATTCGCGTCGGTGTCGGCACAGCGCGGGCCGGGGGCGTCGTGCGCGGCCGACCGTCGCCGGAGTCGGCCACCGTCCCCCACGCCTGACACTCCCCGCAGCGCCCCACCCACTTGACCGTGCTCCACCCGCATTCCGAGCATCGGTATGCCGTGCCCCTCTCGCGGGCGCGCGTCGCGTTGTTCGTTGCCATGATCGTGACCGTAGGGGTCGGCACTGACAGCGTCGACGGTTGTGCGGTGGGGGTCTCGGGTCGGGCCAGAAGTCGTCGGCGGGTGTGAGGAAATCGGCCCACCCCAGGCCCCGACGACCCGAATCCACCCGCGGGTGTGAGGAAATCGGGGGATCTGGCGGGTCGGGGCCAGAAGTCGTCGGCGGGTGTGAGGATTTCAGGGCGGCATGGGGCACTTCGGTCGGATGCCGTTGTGCGTTGGGCGAACGACCCTTGCGCTGCGCTCGCGGCCGACCTGCACTTGCACCATGAGACTGCTTCTTCTTGGCGGCACCGCCTGGTTGGGCGGCCAGATCGCCGGCATCGCCGTCGAGCGCGGGCACTCCGTCACCGCCCTCGCGCGCGGCACCTCGGGCGCCGTCCCGCCTGGTGTCCACCTCGTCGTCGCCGACCGGGACGCACCCGGTGCGTATGCCGCTGCAGCCGGCGACTGGGACTCGGTTCTCGACGTCACCCGTCACCCGGGCCACGTCCGTGGTGCCGTTGCCGCGTTGCGGGAGCGGGCGGCATACTTCGCATTCGTCTCCTCAGCGAGTGTGTATGCCGCGCACGACACCCCTGGAGGGACGACCGGCGGCGCGCTCCTGCCGCCCATCGACACCGATCGGATGGCGAGCCCGGAGGTCTACGGCGAGGCGAAAGTGGCTTGCGAGCAGGCCGCGCTGGCGGGGTTCGGCGCCGACCGCACCCTCATCGCCCGCGCCGGGCTGATCGGCGGTCCGGGCGATGAGTCGAGCCGAAGTGGATACTGGCCGTGGCGGTTTGCCCACCCCGGATCACCCGACGGCGCAGTCGTGGTCCCCGATGTCCCGGCCTTGCCGACCCAAGTCATCGACGTGCGTGACCTGTCCGCCTGGTTGGTCGACTGCTGCGAGCGGCGCACCGCGGGCATCGTCGACGCGGTGGGGGAGACGATGTCGCTTGCCGAGCACCTCGCCGTCGCCAGGTCTGTGGCCGGGCACCACGGCCCGGTCTTGCGGGCGGACCCGGATTGGCTTGTCGCACAAGGCATTCAGCACTGGTCCGGGGAGCGCTCCCTTCCGCTGTGGTTGCCGCTGCCCGAGTATGCCGGGTTCATGGCTCACGTCGAAGCGCCAGCTCGCGCCGCGGGTCTGCACCCGCGCCCCCTCGCGCAGACCCTCGCCGACGCGCTGGCCTGGGAGGAGTCGCGAGACGCCGCCACCGAGAGGGCCAGCGGCCTGCGCGACGACGAAGCGCGGGATCTGACCGAACGATTCAGAACCGGCGCCACCACAGGTTGAGGGCGTAGTCCACGGCCTCCCGGTCGGGGTCCTCAGCGAGGATCCGAGCGGCATACGTCGGAGCGAACTCGAGCCGGATGATCGCCTCGAAATCTGCGCGCGACGTGGTCCGCAGCCCCACCTCGAGACGTTCTTGGACCCAGCCTTGGCGGCGCCAAAACCGTTCCACCGCAGCGGGATCATAGTCGGGCACCGACCCCTGGAACCACGCCCCGAAGGTGGAGCGCGTCGCGTCGAGATCGACGACGAAGGCGATCCCGCCCGGACGCATGATCCGGGTGAGTTCGACGAGCCCGGGTTCGCAGCCCGGCCCGAAGAAGTAGGCCAGCCGGGCGACCGCGACGTCGACAAACGCATCGGGCAATCCGGTCGCTTGCGCCGAGGCCAGCCGCACGGACACGTTCTCCAGACCCGCGGTGCGGTCCTGAGCGAGGGCGACCAGCGGCGCGTGCGGCTCGATCCCGACGACGATGTCGGCAGAAGCCCCGAAGGAGGGCAGGTGATAGCCCGCCCCGCACCCGATGTCCAGCACCGTTGTGCCGGTCCAATCCGCTCGGCCGGCCAAAGCCAGCATGGTGGCCTCGATGAGCCCCTCCCGGTCGATCGCCCGGTTCTCGATCTCATAGATCTCGGGGGAGGTCCAGATGTTCGGGCTGCGGATCGCGCCGTCGGCGTCGATCGCCTTGCCCTTGACGACGAGCGGCCGACGCCGAAGTCGTCGCCGGGATTCCGCGACCAGTGTCGCCGGGTGCACGAGCAACGGCAGCATCGCCCGGCCCGACCCGCGGTGGGCCGAGTTGACGCTGCGCAGGTATGCCGTGCACCGCACAACGAGCTGGTCGTAGGCCGCTTCGCCCATGAGCTCGACCAACTCGTCGCGACTGGATCGGAAGACTGGCTCAAGACCGATGTGGGCGTCGGGGTTTCCCGAGCAATACCAGTCCAGGTCGTGGCCGCCAGGACCCCAGCCCCGTCGGTCGAACTCGGTGATCGAGATCTCCAGGTAGTCGGTGCCGTCGGCAACCTCGACCGTGCGGTAGGACCGACGGATAGGCAGCTGCCAACAGACCTCCGGCTTCAGCTCATGTGGTTTGACTCCCTCGGCAACGGCGTGCTGATGCAGCGCGCAGCCCGGGCCAGCGGGAAACCCCGGGCGGTTGAGGAAGATGCACGCTCCGTCGACCACTTTGGTCTTGCGGGCAGCGTCCTCCCGTTCGGTCCAGTTGCCTCGGGACAGCGACCCACCGGCATACCCGATGTCGCGGAACTGCCACTCGTCCGCGCCGAGCGTCCGAGCAGCGTTCCTGACCCGCTCGTAGTCGGCCTTCTCGGTGAAGTGAGCCCCGAGCGTGCAACACCCGTCGTCTGGGCGGTCTGCGTAGAGCCCCCGACAGGCCGTGCCGAATACGCAGGTCCACCGAGAGGTGAGCCAGGTGAGGTCGCAGCGGAAACGTTGGCGGGGGTTGTCCGGATCGGTGAACTCGACCCAGGTCCGGGCCAGATCCAGTGGCGCTTCGGGCACGGCGAATACTCTAAGCGAGTTCGGCGGGCCCCTCGTCAGCAGCAGCATTCGTCACCGGCCCCGTTCGTGAGCCTCGTTCGTGAGCCTCGTTCGTGAGCCTCGTTCGTCACTGTGCGGGCTGCGGCTGGACGGTCGGTCAGCCGATAGCGTGGCACGCATGCGGCTCGGAGTGATCGACGTGGGCTCGAACACCGTCCACCTTCTCGTCGTCGACGCGCACTACGGTGGGCATCCGCTCCCGGCCTACTCGCACAAGCTCGAACTACGGCTGAGCGAGAACCTCGGGCCAGACGGGCGCATCTCCGAGCGCTTCGGTGCCGAGCTCACCCGGTTCCTCACCGAGTGCCTCGACATCGCCGAGTCGCAAGGGGTGCTGGACCTCATGGCGTTCGCGACCTCGGCGATTCGGGACGCAACCGGCGGCGAGGAACTCATCGCGTCGGTCGGGCGGGACTCGGGCGTCGACCTGCAGGTGATGAGTGGACGAGACGAGGCTCGGCTGACCTACCTGGCTGTCCGGCGCTGGTTCGGCTGGTCCAGCGGACGGTTGCTCGTCGTCGACGTCGGCGGTGGTTCGTTGGAGCTCTCCGCAGGCTTAGACGAGGAGGCCGATGCCGCGGTTAGCCTTCCGCTCGGTGCTGGTCGCCTGACGCGGGACTTACTCCCGGACAACCTGCCAAAACCCAAGCAGATCAAGGAAGCTCGGGCTCACATCCGCGCCGAGATCGGTGGCTCGGTTCGCGAACTGCTGCGCTTTGGACCGCCGACGCGCGCCGTGGGCACCTCCAAGACGATCCGCTCGCTCGCCTGGATCGCCGGAGCCGCGCCGAGCACCGAGGGGGTGTATGCCGCCCGCAAACTCCGCCGCGAGAACCTCACCCGCATCGTCAAGCAGCTGAGCCAGATGCCGGCGGTCGAGCGCGTGGCCCTTCCGGGCGTCTCGGCGACCCGCGCCCATCAGCTGTTGGCCGGAGCCCTGGTTGTCGAGGCTGCCATGGACCTGTTGCGGATCGACAAGCTCGATATCGCACCGTGGGCGCTGCGTGAAGGTGTCATCCTGCGGCGACTGGACCACCTCGAGGCGGACGAGCCCAGCGCCTGGCTTCGCTAGCCCCTGCGGCGCACGTCGGTCGCCAACCCTGCCAGGCTGCGGCGATGAGAACCATCGACCGTTGAGTGGACCTCTGGGTTCATCTCCTCGGGCCAGGCAGTCACAATGAGGGCATGCACATCCGGGTCACGCTGTCGACGGCGTCGGTCTACCCCGGAACCTGTGCGACCGCATTCGAGTTGGCCTCCAGGCTGGGTTATGACGGCATCGAGGTCATGGTCTGGACCGACGTCGTCTCCCAGGAGGCCGGTGCGTTGCGGGCTTTGTCCAAGCACTACGGCATACCGGTGCTCTCGGTCCACGCGCCCACCCTGCTCATCACGCAGCGGGTCTGGGGGCCTGACCCGTGGACGAAGATCGACCGGTCCATCGAGATGGCTCACGACCTGGACGCGCCGACCGTGGTCTTGCATCCGCCGTTCCGCTGGCAGAAGGACTACGCCACCGAGTTCGTCGATGGGGTGGCCCAACGTGAGGCTGAGTCGGGGATCCGTCTAGCGGTGGAGAACATGTTCCCCTGGCGGGCGCGCGGGCGGGACCTGCAGGCCTACCTCCCGCACTGGGATCCGGTGCCGATGACCTATGACCATGTGACCCTCGACCTGTCCCACACGGCGACGGCTGGCTCCGACGCCCTGGCGATGGCGACGAGCCTCGGCCAGCGACTGGCCCACATCCACCTGGCGGACGGCAGCGGGTCAGTGCGCGACGAACATCTCGTGCCCGGTCGGGGCGGCCAGCCCTGCGCCGAGTTCCTCCAACGATTGCCCGGCGTCGGCTTCGATGGCGACGTTGTCGTCGAAGTCGGCACCCGCAAGCACACCGACGAGCAGCGGACGGCGGATCTGCGAGAGTCGCTCGATTTCGCCCGAGCGCACCTGGGGGACTAGCGGATTCGCGTGGTCAGCTCCACTCGATCTTCTGGTCGCGCCGCCAGGTGTCCACGAGGGACGCCCGCCCCGTCTCGGTGAACTCCTCGCCCCGGTTCCACAACGCCAGGTAGAGCCCGGTTGCCGTCCCTTCCCACACGACATCCGGTATGCCGTGCGCTCCCTCCTGAGCGCGGGCGCCGGTGGTCGTCACGACAGGTTGGGTGGACAGCCGCAACGTCCACGCCCGGTCGATGTCGGTGGCCCGCACGAGCAGCGTCCGTGGGTCCTCGCCAGGCGCGGTGCGCAGCTGCCCGCTCTTGCGCGGCACGAACCCCATCAGCAGTTCGTCGATCCCGTCGGCGGCGAGCTCGGCAGAGATCCAGGTCTCGGGGGCGCTCGGCAACCTGCCCAGCCGGGCCGACATGGCGTCGACGGCGTGGATGGTCGTCTCGTGACACTGGCGCCGGGCCCAGGCCTCCCGCGAGCGCGGAGCGTCTTTGAGGAAGAAGAACGCCTGCAGGCCCTCGGGCGAGCTGGCCAGCACGTGCAACAGGTGGGCCATCCCGTCGTCGAACCAGTCCAGCACGTCCCCGCTGGCCATGCCCTCGGCCCGCACCGACTCCTCGGTCGGCCATTGTTCTCGAGGTGCGCCGTTGAGGATGGCTACCGCCCAGCGGTGGGCCAGACCGACGTGCAGCGCGAGGTCGCGAACGGTCCACCCCGGACACGGAGGGACGGGGGCGTCGAGGCCCGCACTGACGGCATTGGCGCGGATCACCGCAGCGGCGTCGCCTATCCCCGCTCCGTGCTCGGCGAACGTGCAACTCGTGGGCATGGGCTCAGGGTAGGGTTCGGCGCCCGCGGCCCGGAAGGGCGCCGTCGTGCTCCGCTTGCGCCACTCGAATGCTGAACGGGCACGCCGACGCACGCCCTAGAGTGTCGTCGTGGACGCCAGCGACCTCCTGCGAAGCCCGCTCCTGCACCTGGCCAAAATGCACCGGGTCCGTGATGTCGTCGAGAAGGCACCCGTGAGCCGATCAGTCGTGCGGCGCTTCGTCGCCGGGTCTGCGGTGGCCGACGCCGTTCGGGCGGCTGGGCAGTTGGCTGCGGTTGGTCGCGCCAGCACCGTGGACTACCTCGGCGAAGACACCACCCACGAGGATCAGGCACGGCATACCCGCGACACCTACCTCACCCTCTTGCGCGAGCTCTCCGACCGCGGTTTGAGCCACGGCGGCACGTGCGAGGTGTCGGTCAAATTGACCGCGCTGGGGCTGCACCTGCCCGACGGACCGGCCTTGGCCCTGGGCCACGCCCGAGAGATCGCCCAGGCTGCGGTCAATGCCGGCACGACGATGACCGTGGACATGGAGGACCACACGACGACCGATTCGACCCTGCAGATCGTCGCGGACCTCCGTCAGGACTTCCCCTCGGTCGGGGCCGTGCTGCAGGCCTACCTGCGTCGCACCGAGGCCGACTGCCGCGACCTGGCGCACGCGGGATCACGGATCCGACTGTGCAAAGGCGCCTACCACGAACCTGAGTCGGTGGCCTATCAGGATGGCGCCGAGGTCGACAAGGCCTACGTCCGGTGCTTGAAGATCCTCATGTCCGGCGGCGGCTACCCCATGGTCGCCAGCCACGACCCGCGCATCGTGGAGATCGCCGCCGCCCTCGCCGGGCGAGCCGGGCGCGAGCCCAAGACCTTCGAATATCAGATGCTTTTCGGCATCCGGCCGGACGAGCAGCAACGAATTGCCGATCGCGGCGACCAGATGCGGGTCTACATCCCCTTCGGCGAGGAGTGGTACGGCTACCTCATGCGACGGATGGCCGAGCGTCCGGCCAACGTCGGATTCTTCCTGCGCGGGCTCGCTACCAAGGGCTGACTCACCCGGCTTCTCGGGCCGAGGTGGCGGGTTGTGGCCGGCCCTCGCGTGTCGTCGCAGCACCGTCAATCTCGGCGGGATGGGTAGGCTGCCCGGGTAGTCCGGCTCGACGGGCTCGGCAAGGCTCGACGGGCTCGGCAAGGCTCGACGGGCTCGACGGGCCTTAAGGCGACGGGAACCGACCGGAAGAGGCACACAGCCATGGGAACCACCGCGATCTTCGGTGCTGGCGTGATGGGCGAGACGCTGTTGTCCGGGCTGCTGCGCTCGGGCCGGTCGGCCGATGACATCGTCATCACCGAAAAGCGGGCCGAGCACGCCGCTACCTTGCGCGAACGTTACGGCGTGCGCGTTCTGGGCAACCCTCAGGCGGCTGAATTGGCCGATGTCCTGGTCCTCGTCGTCAAGCCCCAGGACATGGACGGGTTGCTCGGGGAAATCCGCGAACACATCGCCCCGGGCAACCTCGTGGTGTCCCTTGCGGCTGGCATCCCGACGGGATATCTGGAGAGCCGCCTCCCCGCGGGTTCCTCGGTCGTGCGAGTCATGCCCAACACCCCCGCGCTGGTCGACCAGGGGATGGCTGCCGTCAGCCCGGGGCGCAACTGCACCCAGGCCCATCTCGCCGAAGCCCAGGCCATGCTCGCCTCCTGCGGGAAGGTCATCGAGGTCGCCGAGAAGCATCAGGATGCGGTGACGGCAATCTCGGGCAGCGGACCGGCATACATCTTCTATGTCGTCGAGTCGATGATCGAGGCCGGCGTTCTGCTCGGACTGCCTCGCGCGACCTCGACCGAGCTCGTCGTGCAAACCCTGTACGGCGCGGCCACGATGCTCCGCGAGACCGGTGACCACCCGACCGTGCTCCGCGAGCGGGTGTCCAGCCCTGGCGGCACGACGGTCGCCGCGATCCGGGCCTTGGAGGACCACAAGGTTCGGGCCGCGTTCATGACGGCCATGGAGGCCGCGGCGGCCCGCTCGGCGCACCTGGCCGCCGGATTGCAGTGAGCGGCGATCCCTCGCCGGAACTCGTCCTTCTCACCCCGGCCGACTGGCGGGCCCACCGCGACCTGCGGTTGTCCGCCCTGACCAGCGACCCCGAGGCATTCGGGGCCACGTATGCCGCCAACGCGGCATACGACGAAGCCACCTGGCGGGCTCGGCTGACCGCGGTGACCTACTGGCAGGTCCGTCTGGCGGGGGTGCCGGTGGGGATGGCGGGTCTGTGGGATCCCGTGCTTGAGCCGCAGGAGCTGGGCGGTGCGGAACCGGTGCCCTTCCTCATCGCGATGTTCGTCCGGCCCGAGGTCCGGGGCACCGGCATCGGTGGGGTCCTCGTGCGGGAGGCCATGGCGGAGGCGGGTCGGCGCGGCTACCGGCGGATCATGCTCGATGTCCGCGCGGGCAACGCGCCGGCGCTCGCGCTCTACCGTCGGCACGGGTTCCTCGAGCCTCGCGAGCGCGGGTTCTCGGCCGGCGGTGATGGAGCCCACGGCGGGTGCGAGATCGAGATGGTGGCGGACATCTCGAGGGTATGCCGCGAGGTCACCCACCACGACGGTGATGAGCCTCGCGACGTCGCGGTGCCTGTTGCCCCGGAACAGGGGTAACGTCGTCGTATGCCAAGCCAGGCGCGGGTCGTTTGGGACCCGACCTTCACGAAGTACAACTTCGGGCCCGCCCACCCGATGCAGCCGGTGCGCCTGGCGCTGACGGCACGCCTGTGCGAGGAATTCGGGCTCTTCGCCGGCGACGATCTCGAAGTGCTCGTCCCGGACGTCGTCGACGTCGCCTGGCTGCACACCGTCCACGAGCCCTATTTCGTCGAGGTCGTCAAGGCCGCATCGCTCGACCCGGGCAAGACCAGCG
>JBGAQN010000071.1:0-12888 GCA_044220725.1 Dermatophilaceae bacterium | reverse complement strand
TCACCGCGTCGACGCGGAATCCGTCCACTCCCAGCGAGATGAGGTCGTTGAGGTATGCCGCGATCCTCCCCCGCACGTAGTCCGAGCCGGTGTCCAGGTCGGCGAGGTTGACCAGCTCGCAGGTCTGCACCTGGGCCCGATTCTGGTAGTCGGCGATGTCGTCGTTGGCGGCGATCCCGCAGTGGTGGAAGTCCTGGGTCTGATAGATCCCCGGGTAGCCGTAGTGGGTCCACGCCGACCCTGCCCAACCCACGCCCGAGTCGCCGCCGGCCATGTGATTGATCACCGCGTCCGCGTAGATCTTCACCCCCACCGCGTGGCAGGCCTGGACCATCGCCTCGTATGCCGCTCGGTCACCTCGGCGGCTGGCGATCTGATAGCTCACCGGCTGGTAGTCCACCCACCACGGGTTGTTGACCACCTGGGCATGCTCCTGCGCCGGCGATACCTGCACACCGGCATACCCGACCTTGGCCAGCCGCGGACATTCGGCGGTGACGGACGTCCAGTTCCACTGGAAGAGGTTGACGACCGTGTCCCGTTCGAGCTCCGTCCGGGTCGTTGCGCCGGTGCCGCCGGTTCCGGCGTCGACCGTGCACCCGGCGACCAGCACCAGAGCCGCGGCGGCCAGGGCTCCGAGGCGGGCGGTATACCGGCGCACGAGGGTGGGAGAGCGCATGCTGGCAGGTTACCTTTGGCGGGTGTCGACCGCTTGGCGCCCCTACGACCGCTCCCCCAACAGCGTGGTCGGGGATCTGCGGGTGTATGCCGCCGTTCCCGCCCCCGCGCTCGGGCGCACCCGGGAGCTCTATGCCTGGCTGCCGCCGGGCTACGAGTCGGACGGCAGACGGCGCTATCCCGTGGTCTACCTGCAGGACGGGCACTCGCTCTTCGGCCGCTACCTCAAGGCCGAGACCGACGATCCGGCGATGCACATCGAGCCCGGTGAGTGGGAGGTCGACGAGACGATGACCGCCCTCCATGACGAAGGGCTGGACGCCATCGTCGTCGGCATCCCCAACGCTGGGGCTGACCGGGTGCTGGAATACACGCCGTGGTGCGACATCGAGCCGGACCTGGCGCGGGCGATCGGGGTGGAAGCGGCCGGTGAGCAGGGACGGGTGGCAGGTCAGGGGGCGGCATACGTCGACTGGGTCTGCGACGTCGTCAAGCCGCTGGTCGACGCCTCGTTTCGCACGTTGACCGGGCGCGAGCACACGACGGTCGGCGGGTCGTCGCTGGGCGGGATCATCAGCCTGCTCGCCTACCGGCAGCGGCCGGAGGTGTTCGGGGCGGCCGGGGTGTTCTCGCCGGCGTTCTGGGTGCTCGGGGCGGACAGTGTCGACGGGCTGACCTCGGATCTGTCGGCCGGGCGGATTGCTGAGTCCGGGGCGCTGACTGGCGCCACCGCCACGAGGTCGATGCCGAGGCTTCGGGCTGGCCGGGCGGAACTCAGAGCAGGATGGTTGCGAAGGTGCCGACCCGACGGAAGCCGATCGCCTCATAGGTGGCGATCGCCGAGATGTTGAAGTCGTTCACATAGAGCGTGGCCTCAGAGGCGATGCCCCGCAGGACCGCCGACGTGACGGCCGCCATGAGCGGCGTGGCCAGACCCCGGCCCCGCAGGTGTGGCGCCAACCAGACGCCCTGGATCTGGGCCGCGTCGACGCCGACCGAGCCGACGTCGGCCTTGAACAACACCCGGCCCCCCTCCACCCAGACGAAGGTCCGACCCAGGCCAACCAGGCCCGCCACCACCGAGCGATAGTTCGCCGATGACCCGATGAACGGCGGATAGCCGATCTCCTCGGTGAACATGGCCGCGGCCGCGGGCAGGACAAGGTCGACCTCGTCGACCCGCGCCGGGCGCACGCGTTCGTCGATGGTGAGCCCCCAGTCGCCCGGATCGACGGCGGTCGACATGAGCAGTTGCTCGCGGCGGATCGTCCGGGCGGGTCCCCACGTGGGGCCCAGGCGTTCCCAGAGGCCGGCGACCTGGTCGATTGGCCCGAAGATCGACGCGCACTGTCGACGCCAGCGCCGCACCTTGTGGGCGATGGCGTCGCTGGCGGCGCGATCGCATTGGACCGGAACGAGGTTTGCCGAGGCCCAGGCCATCGATCGCAGCGAGCCGTCTTCACCAGGCACGCCGATCAGTGCACCGGGCACCGAGTGCAGGGCACCCTCCTCGATCCGACCGGCAACGAAGCAGTTCGCGGCCGGGTCACGGGCACACAACGCCAGCGCCTCATCGCGGTCCGCGGGCGTCAGCGCCCGCGCTGAGGAGTGGGTGCGCAGCACGGCATACAGAGTGCCACGTCACCGCCCAGTTTCGCCGGATCGAGGCAATTCGCCATCACTAGGCGATGCCGGAATACCTCGAACCGTGCAGCGGTGCGGGCGCGACCCCGGTGAATGTCAGCCGACGGTGACCGTCGGCGTGCCCGCCTCGGAGCCCTCGACGGGCTCGCCCAACTCCTCGGCCAAGCGCATGGCCTCCTCGATGAGGGTCTCGACGATCTGGCTCTCGGGCACGGTCTTGATGACCTGCCCTCTGACGAAGATCTGGCCCTTGCCGTTGCCCGACGCCACACCGAGGTCGGCCTCGCGCGCCTCGCCTGGCCCGTTGACGACGCAGCCCATGACAGCCACCCGCAGCGGCACGGTCAACCCTTCGAGCCCCGCAGTCACCTGGTCGGCCAGCGTGTAGACGTCGACCTGCGCTCGCCCGCACGAGGGGCACGAGACGATCTCCAGCTTGCGCGGCTTGAGACCCAGCGACTGCAGGATCTGGTTGCCGACCTTGACCTCCTCGACCGGCGGCGCCGACAGTGACACCCGGATGGTGTCACCGATGCCACGCGAGAGCAGCGCTCCGAAGGCGACGGCCGACTTGATCGTCCCTTGGAACGCCGGGCCGGCCTCGGTCACCCCGAGGTGCAACGGCCAATCGCCGCGCTCGGCCAACATCTCGTAGGCCTTGACCATGATGACCGGGTCGTTGTGCTTGACCGAGATCTTGAAGTCGTGGAAGTCGTGCTCCTCGAACAGGCTCGCCTCCCAGACGGCCGATTCGACGAGGGCCTCGGGTGTGGCCTTGCCGTACTTCTCCAGCAGCCGCTTGTCCAAGCTCCCGGCGTTGACCCCGATCCGGATCGACACGCCGGCCGCCTTTGCGCGCCGGGCGATCTCGCCGACCTGGTCGTCGAACTGGCGGATGTTGCCGGGGTTGACACGGACCGCCGCGCATCCGGCGTCGATGGCGGCATACACATATTTGGGTTGGAAGTGGATGTCGGCGATGACCGGGATCTGGCTCTTGCGGGCGATGTCCGCCAGTGCGTCGGCGTCGTCCTGGCTCGGGCAGGCCACCCGGACGATGTCACACCCGGCCGCGGTGAACTCGGCGATCTGCTGCAAGGTCGCGTTGACGTCGGCCGTCAGCGTCGTGCACATCGACTGCACCGAGATCGGCGCGTCACCCCCGACCGCGACTCTTCCGACCTGGATCTGGCGCGAGGGCCGACGCGGGGCGATGACAGGTTGCGAGGGCACGGACGGCATACCGAGGGCGACGGACATGCGCCCATTCTCCCCCAACCGGTCGAGCCCTCAGGCCGCGATCCCTCAGGCCGAGGGCGCTCCCGGCCCGCGGCGCAGGATCGCGACGATGAAGTCGGATTCCGCGGCATACGGCCGCAGATCCCAGGTCGACAGCAGCAGGTCCTCGTCGAAGCCCGCCGCCTCGGCGTGCTCGCGGAAGGTGTCGACGGCATACCCCCGGTCGGTGCCGAAGCCGATGATCGCGCGCCCTCCCGGGGCGAGGTGTTCCCAGAAGCGGCGCAGGATCTCCCCGCGGGAGGACGGTGCGGCGAAGGGGAGCACGTTCCCCGCGCACACGATGGCATCGAACGGCGCCGGTATGCCGCGCGCCGCCAGATCGAGGGTCGCCAGGTCGCCCACCAGCCAGGTCGGGCCGGGGTGATCGTGCTCCGCCGCCTCGATGAGCACCGGGTCGATGTCGACCCCGACGACCGTGTGACCAACGGTGTGCAGGTGGCCACCGACCCGGCCGGGACCGCAGCCCGCGTCGAGCACCCGCGAGCGGCGATCGAGCATCGCATCGACGGTGCGAGCCTCACCGACGATGTCGACGCCGTCAGCCGCCAGGCGGCGGAATCGCTTGACGTACCACGCCGAATGGCCGGGCTCGACGGCGAGCTTCTGCTCCCACAGGGTCGGTTCCCGATCGGGCTCGGAGCTCATCGGACCTCGATCCCGTCGGCGCGCAGGGCGGCCTTGACATCGGCCACCGTGAGAACTCCGAAGTGGAACACGCTCGCCGCGAGGACCGCGTCGGCGCCAGCCCGAACTGCGGGGGCGAAGTGCTCGGGTTTCCCGGCCCCACCCGAGGCGATGACCGGGATCCCCACTTCGGCCCGCACCGCGGCGATGAGCTCAACGTCGAAGCCGTCTTTGGTGCCGTCGGCATCCATCGAGTTGAGCAGGATCTCGCCAGCGCCCAGCTCCGCGGCGCGCACACACCACTGCACCGCGTCCTGGTCGACCGGGACCCGACCGCCGTGGGTCGTCATGACAAAGCCTCCCGACACGGAGCCATCGGCATTGCGGCGTCGACGGACATCGGCCGACAGGACGAGCACCTGGGAGCCGAACCGGTCGGCGATCTCGGCGATCAGCTCAGGACGGGCCAGCGCCGCCGTGTTGACCCCGACCTTGTCGGCGCCTTCGCGCAACAGCCGGTCGACGTCGGCGACGCTGCGCACTCCCCCGCCGACGGTGAGCGGGATGAAGACCTGTTCCGCGGTCCGGCGCACGACGTCGTAGGTCGTCGAACGATCACCACTGCTCGCCGTGACGTCGAGGAAAGTCAGCTCGTCGATCCCCTGGGCGTCATAGCTGCGGGCCAACTCCACCGGGTCACCCGCGTCGCGGAGGTTGGCGAAGTGCACGCCCTTGACAACCCGTCCGGCGTCGACATCGAGGCAAGCAATCACACGCGTGGCAACGGTCACCGGCCCAATCTAGTTGGCCGCCAACCCTAGGCTGGCCCGGTGATCGTCCTGCTGCCGCCGTCGGAGACCAAGCATGAACCCAGCCGTGGGCGGCCCCTGGACCTGAGCACCCTGTCCTTCCCAGCATTGGCGACCACGCGGCATTCGGTGCTGGCGGCCCTGACCGAGGTAAGTGCCCGCCCGGACGCGGCGGCCATCCTCGGGGTCTCTGCTGGGCTGGCAGCGCAGGTGCTCCGCAACACTCGCCTGGCCACCGCGCCGACGGCGCCAGCGGGCGCGATCTACACCGGCGTCCTCTATGACGCCCTCGACCTCCGCTCGCTCGATGCCGCCGCCCGCCGCCGAGCAGCCCGCCGCCTGATCATCGTGTCGGCCCTGTTCGGGGCCGTGCGGATCGGTGACCGGATACCGGCATACCGGCTCTCGATGGGTGTGGACCTGCCGGGTGTGGGGCGGCTGGCGGCCGCGTGGCGCGGTCCGCTGGGAGAGGTCCTGCCGGGCGAGGTCGGCCGCGGCCTGGTGCTCGACTGCCGATCCCCCTCGTATGCCGCCGCCTGGGCTCCCGCGGTCTCGCTCGCGCAGCGGTGGGTGCACGTCCGCGTGCCCGGAGTCAGTCATCTGGCCAAGCACACCCGGGGCCTGGTGGCTCGGGCGGTCTGCGAGAGCGCCCAGGACCCCCGGCACCCCGCCGACCTAGCCGGTCTGCTGACGGTGTCGGGCTTTGGCGTGGCGTTGAGCGAGCCCGCGCGGGCGGGGCAGCCATGGCTGCTCGATGTCAGCGCAGGTGATCGGTCCGGTTGACCAGCGGCACCGAGACGTTGCCGTCCGGCCATCGGCAGACGATGCTCACGGACGCCGGTTCGGTCTGCAGGGCCCAGAACCGCTCGGCGGGGATCTGCAGACTTTGACTCAGGACGACGAGGATCGGCACCCGGCTGGTGACGACGACGACCGTCCCTGGGGTAGCGGCGATCTCCTCGAAGGCGCGGGTCACCCGTTCCGCGACGGCCGCGCGGGACTCGCCTCCCGGCGGGGGGTATGCCGCGTCCGCCCGCATCCGCGCCAGCTTGGCCGGGTGGCGCTCGTGGATCTGAGCCAGGGTCAGGCCGTCCCACTCGCCGAACGACCGCTCGTCCCAGTCGGGTTGGAGTTCGGGCGGAACGCCCAAGGCGGCCGCGATGGGGGCCCCCGTCATCCGGGTCCGCTGCAGCGACGAGGTGATGACTCGTGCCGGTTGGTCGCCGACCAGGTCGGGAATGATCCGAGCGACGGCGTCGGCTTGGCGCAGGCCCTGCGCGTTGAGCTCGGGATTGGCACCGCCGCGGCCATCAAGGCGACCCGAGACGGTGAAATCGGTGACGCCGTGGCGGATCAAGATGATCCTGGCCTCGCCCACCAGGCTGGCCGAGGTCCCGGAGTCCATCCTGGCCACGACCAGGCGCGGGTCTGCAGCCTCGGCATGCGCATGCTCGGGTGTCGCCGAAGCAGGAGTGGCTGCGTTATGGCTCACCGGCTCACGGATCGCGGTGACCGCAGAGGGAAGTCCTTCGGCGCCCGGTGAGGGACTGTCGGCCTTCGCGCTGGGCTCGCGGTCGATGCTCTTGCCGTCCATCGCATGGTTGGACAGCGCGTCCGCAGCCTTGTTCTGCTCGCGCGGGATCCATGTGTAGCGGACCCGGCCACCGCTGGCCAGGATTCGCCGGACCACGCTCTGGCACTCACTCGCCAGCCGCTTCATGTCCTCGTGTTTGATCTTCCAGCGCCCGGACATCTGCTCGACGACGAGTTTCGAGTCCATCCGGACCTCGACGTCGGGAGCTGGGTCGAGCCGAAGGGCACCCTCGAGGCCGGCCAGCAGACCGGCATACTCGGCGACGTTGTTGCTCGCAAGGCCGAGCGGCTCGGCACGTTCGAGCAGCACGGCGCCCGTCGCCGCATCGCGGACCAGGGCCCCGAAACCGGCCACCCCAGGGTTGCCCCGTGAGCCCCCGTCGGCTTCGACGATGAGTCGTCTGGGCACGCCTACAGCCCGGACTCGGGCGAGCGCACCAGGATCCGGCGGCACTCCTCACAGCGGATGACCTCGTCGACCGGGGCCGCTTTGATGCGCGACAGGTCGACCTGGTTGAGTTCCAATCGGCAACCGCCACAACGACGTTGCTTCAGCTCGGCAGCCCCGATCCCACCGGCTCCGGCCCGGATCTTGACATAGAGGGCCAGCAAGTCCTCGCCCACCTCGGGGGCCACGACACCGCGCCGGGCGCCGACCTCGGTCGCTTCCGCGTCGAACTCGGCGAATGCCGCGTCCCGCTCGGCGCGGACCGCCGTAAGGTCTTCCTCCAGCGCCGCCCGCTGCTTTTCCAACGCGGTGACATCAGCTTCGAGGGCTTCGGCCCGCTCCATGACCTCAAGCTCGATCTCCTCGAGATCGCCTTGCCGACGGGCCAGCGAGACCAGCTCGCTCTGCAACGCCTGCAGGTCCTTGGGGGTCCCGGTGCCCGAGTCGAGGCGGGCCTGGTCGCGGGCGGCGCGGGCGCGCACGAGCGCGACATCGGCCTCGGCTTTGTCGACCTCGCGCTGGACGTCCGAGAGGGCCGTCCGGGCCAGCGCGAGGTCACGGTCGAGGGTTGCTTGCTGTTGGTCCAGGGCCGCCAGCCGGGTCAGGGCGGGCAGGCTGGCTCGCGCATGGGCGAGCTGGTCGAGACGGGTGTCGAGCTGTTGGACCTCGATGAGTCGGGCCTGCTGCTGCGGTTGGGCTTTCAGGGCGCACCTCCATCGGCGTTCACACCGACGAGGAAGTCCCAGGGGTCGGTGCGCAAGGTCGAGATCGACAGCTCCACCGTAGTGCCCTGCTCAGCCAGCGCCTGGGCAAGCCGGTCGCGCGCCCCGGCCAGCCAGAGCCATTCGGTCGCGAAGTGCCCGGCGTCCACGAGATAGGGCGGCCCGAAGGACGACTCTTCCCGTGCTTCCAGGGCCGGATGGTGGCGCAGGTCGGCGGTGACATAGACGTCAACCCCGCTGCGGCGGACGGCACCGAAGCGGTCGTCTCCCGACCCGCCAAGGACGGCGACACGGCATACCTGCGCGTCGGGGTCGCCCGAGACGCGCACTCCCACGTTGGTAGGTGGCAGCGCAGCGGCGAGACGTTCGGCCAAGGCGCGCAACGATATTGGCTCGGGCAACCGGCCCACCCGACCGACCGCCTGAGCTTCCTCGACGTCGAGCGGCTCGGTGTCGGTGAGGCCGCACGCGGCGGCGAGCGCGTCGCACACTCCAGGGTCGGCGACGTCGGCATTGGTATGGGCGCAGAGGATCGCCAGGTCGGCGACGACCGCCCGTGTCACCGCGCGGCCCTTGGCCGTGGTCGTGGCGACGGAATGTATGCCGCGCAGCAAGAGCGGGTGGTGCGTGACGAGCAGGTCGGCCCCGGCTGCGATGGCCTCCTCGATGACCGCCAACGTCGGGTCGACGGCGAAGCGCACATGCTCGATCGGTTGGTCCGGGTCGCCCGTGACCAGGCCCACGCGGTCCCAAGACAGCGCCGAACCCGGCGGATAGAACCCGTCGAGCAGCGCGACGATCTGGCCCAACGTCACTGTCATGTGGGCCCGGCCGGGCTCGAACCGACGACACCCGCGGTGTAAGCGCGGTGCTCTACCAACTGAGCTACAGGCCCCACGCCCACCCGCCGTCGTGCGCGCGCAGTGAGCGGCGCCCATTGTGTCAGGTGGGCGACGTCGTGTGGCGCAGAGGTGACGCGGCTGGTGGCGCCTCGGCGGGAATCGGCGGCGCACCGCACCGGTGGTTTAGCGCAGCTCGGCCAGGGCGGCACGGTAGCCGGCGAAGTCCCGAACATCGCCAGGGCCGTTGAGCAGCCGCCAACGCACGATGCCGTCCCGGTCCAGGAGGAAGGTTCCACGCGTTGCGAAACCCCCGTCTTGGTGGAACACGCCGTAGGCCCGGGCCACCTCGCCGTGGGGCCAGAAGTCGGACAGCAGGGGGAAGAAGTAGCCCTCCTGGTCGGCCCAGGCCCGCAGCGCATGCACCGGATCGCAGGAGATCGCCAGCACCTGGATGCCGTCATGCTGGAAGTCTTCGAGGGTGTCCCGAATCTCGCGCAGCTCCCCGGTGCAGATGCCCGAGAACGCGAAGGGATAGAAGACGAGGGCGACGTTGCGGTCACCTCGCCACGCTCGGGGCCCAACCTGGCGACCGAGGTGATCGGGCAGGGTGAAGTCCGGGGCGAGGTCCCCGACCTCGGGCGCAGCGGCGGCCGCGATGTCGGGCTCGGCAGTCATAGCCCTCGATTCTGCCACCCTGATCGCCCGATTCAGCCCACCCGGTGCCCCTACCCGGTGCCCCCACCTCCGGTGGCACTTCAACCGTTCTTGTGGCAGATACATCTGCCAGGAAAGCGGGTTAAGTGCCACCGCAGCGGGTGGGGTGGGCGCACGGCATACCGGCCACCGCGACTTCGCGACACGAGGGGGCGACTTCGCGACACGAAGGGGCGACTCAGCGACGCTGGGAACGAGGGGCGACGAGCCGTTGGAGGGTCCACTCGCGGCTGATGTTGGCGACCCCGGACGGGTGCAGGCCGGCAGCCACGGCCGCGTCCTCGATCTCGCTGGGCTCGACGTGCCCGTCGTGGTCTGCGCGCGGGGTCGCCAGCACCAGGCACCCCCGGTCGATGAGGTCAGTCAGCGCATCGACAAGCACGTCAACTAAGTCCCCGTCGAAGGAGCGGAACCACAGCAAAACCCCGTCGGCCCCTTCGGCATAGGTTTCGTCTTCCAACCGCGAGCCGACCAAATCCTCGATCGCGACACGCAGGGCCTCATCGGCATCCTCGTCCCATCCGATCTCCTGGACGATTTGCCCGGGGGTGAACCCGAGTTTGGCGAGCCCCGCGGTGAATGCGGCGGCCTCCGCCTGCCCGTGCACGACGATCCCTCCTGCCGAGGCGACCCGGCGCGGGCCGCGCGCTCGGGACCAGTCTGCCCGAGCGAGCGCCGTCGCGGGCTGTGTCGACGCTCACGTATGCCGTCTGGCCCGCCAACCGACGCCTGGCTGGATCGATAGGCGGACGGATGTGACGTAAAACGCATCCGGGTAGAGGATGGTGTCACCTGCAGCGTCAGAAAGGACCTCCTCGTGTCTACCCGCGGCACCTCCGGGCCTATCCTCAACGGCATCCCCAGCCAGCTTCCGGACACCGATCCGGAGGAGACCAAGGAGTGGCTGGAGTCGCTCCAGGGAGTCATCGACGAGCAGGGTCGCACCCGCGCCCGTTACCTCATGCTCCAGTTGCTCGCGGCCGCACGTGGACAGCAGGTTGGCGTCCCATCGCTGACCGCGACCGACTACATCAACACGATTCCGCCGGAGCGCGAGCCCTGGTTCCCCGGTGACGAAGACATGGAGCGGGCATACCGGCGCTGGGTCCGGTGGAACGCCGCCGTCCTTGTGCACCGGGCCCAGCGGCCGGGCATGGGGGTCGGGGGGCACATCTCGACATATGCGTCGGCGGCAACGCTCTACGAGGTCGGGATGAACCACTTCTTCCGCGGCCAGGACCACCCAGGCGGTGGCGATCAAATCTTCTTCCAGGGCCACGCGGCCCCGGGCATGTACTCGCGGGCCTTCCTCGAAGGGGTGCTCGACGAGGACGACCTCGATGGCTTCCGCCAGGAGCGTTCGCACATCGTCGACGGCAAGATTCGGGCGCTGTCGTCCTACCCGCACCCACGGCTCATGCCGAGCTTCTGGCAGTTCCCGACCGTGTCGATGGGCCTGGGCCCGATGAACGCGATCTACCAGGCCCAGTTCAACCGCTACCTGCACAACCGCGGCATCAAGAACACGAGCGACCAGCACGTCTGGGCGTTCCTCGGCGACGGCGAGATGGACGAGCCCGAGTCGCGTGGGCTGGTGCAGTTGGCCGCTAACGAGGAACTGGACAACCTCACCTTCGTCGTCAACTGCAACCTGCAGCGCCTCGACGGTCCGGTCCGCGGCAACGGCAAAATCATCCAGGAGCTCGAAGCCTTCTTCCGGGGCGCCGGCTGGAACGTCATCAAGGTCATCTGGGGCCGTGGCTGGGACCCGCTGCTGGCCGCCGATCGCAACGGCGCGCTGGTCAACATCATGAACCAGACCTCCGACGGCGACTACCAGACCTTCCGAGCCAACGACGGCCAGTACGTCCGCGAGCACTTCTTCTGGCGCGACCCGCGCACCCGCAAGTTGGTCGAGAACTGGACCGATGAGGAGATCTGGTTCAACCTGCGCCGAGGTGGGCACGACTACCGCAAGGTGTATGCCGCCTACCGCGCCGCCTTGGAGCACACGGGTCAGCCGACGGTCATCCTCGTCAAGACCATCAAGGGCTTCACGCTGGGCTCCCACTTCGCCGGTCGCAACGCCACGCACCAGATGAAGAAGCTCACCCTGGATGACCTCAAGGGCTTCCGCGACCTGCTTCGCATCCCGATCAGCGACGAACAGCTCCAGGCTGACCCCTACCGGCCGCCCTACTACCGCCCCGACCCGAGCGACCCGGCCATGCAATACATGCTGGAGCGTCGCCGGGCCCTTGGCGGTTCCGTCCCGTCGCGGCGCGTAACTCACGCCCCGATGCACCTGCCCGACGACGACGCGTATGCCGCCGTCACCAAGGGATCGGGCAAGCAGGCCGTCGCGACGACGATGGCCTTCGTGCGCCTGCTCAAGGACCTCATGCGCGACAAGGAGTTCGGCCAGCGGGTCGTCCCGATCATCCCCGATGAGGCCCGGACCTTCGGGATGGATTCCTTCTTCCCGACGATCAAGATCTACAACCCCAACGGCCAGCGCTACACGCCGGTCGACCACGACCTCATGCTCGCCTACCGGGAGTCCGAGCAGGGCCAGATCCTGCACCTGGGCATCAATGAGGCCGGGTCGCTCGCGGCTTTCACCGCAGCGGGCACGGCATACGCCACGCATGGGCAACCGATGATCCCGATCTATGTCTTCTACTCGATGTTCGGGTTCCAGCGGACGGGCGACTCGATCTGGGCGGCCGGCGACCAGATGGCTCGCGGTTTCCTCATCGGGGCGACGGCGGGGCGCACGACGCTGACCGGCGAGGGGCTGCAGCACGCCGACGGGCACTCCCCGTTGCTCGCGTCGACCAACCCGGCGGTCGTCGCCTATGACCCGGCGTACGGCTACGAGATCGCCCACATCATGAAGGACGGGCTGCGCCGGATGTACGGCGAGCCCGAGGACCCGCGTGGGCGCGAGGTCATCTACTACATCACCGTCTACAACGAGCCGATCGTGCAGCCGGCCCAGCCCGACGACCTCGACGTCGAGGGTGTCGTGCGCGGGATCTACAAGCTTCGGCCCGCCGACACTGCAGGCTGGTCGCACACGCCGGCCAGGGCGCAGCTGCTCGCGTCCGGCGTGGGTGTCCCGTGGGCGTTGGAGGCCCAGCAGTTGCTCGCCGACGATTTCGGGGTCGCGGCCGACGTGTGGTCGGTGACCTCATGGAGCGAGCTGCGTCGCGACGCGATGGCCTGCGACGAGCAGGCGTTCCTGCACCCCGACGAGCCAACCCGGGTCCCATTTGTCACACAGGCTCTGGCGGGCGCGCCGGGGCCGGTGCTCGCGGTGTCGGACTACATGCGCGCCGTGCAGGACCAGATCGGGCCCTGGGTCCCGGGTGGGTTGACCTCGCTCGGTGCCGACGGGTTCGGGTTCTCGGACACCCGTCCGGCCGCGCGGGGGTTATTCCACTTTGAGGGTCGGTCGCTGGGGGGGGGCACGCTGCCGGTGCTCGCCGCGCGCGGCGAGGCGCCCGCCGAGT
>JBGAQN010000070.1:0-13048 GCA_044220725.1 Dermatophilaceae bacterium | reverse complement strand
GGTGATGCCCATGCTCACCGAACTCGTCTTCCCTGACCCGGCGGGGTATGCCGATCTGGCCACGCTCGTCCGCCGCGCTAAGCGGGCCGACCCCGACGCGGCTGTCCGGCTTCAGGCAAGCGGCGGCGTCCTGCGGGTCTGGGTCGGCGTGCTGCCCGGGACCGGCTTGCTCGCTGACGGGGCAGCCGTAGGCGTGCGGGGCATGGCCCTCGCCGATACGGCTGGGGGATCGACCGCCGAGGGTTCGACCGCCGAGGGTTCGACCGCTGGAGGCTCGATGGCTGAAGAGGTGACCTCTGGAGATTCAATCGCTGGGAGCTCGTCCGCCCTCGACCTGGTCTGTTCGGCGTCCGCGCTGCTGGACCGGTTCGCCCGAGACGGGGCCGGCGCCACATCGTTGACGCTTCCCACCGTCAGCACGTATGCCGCGTGGTCCGGCGCCCTCCCCGCCATCGGCGGGTGGGCGCCATCGGGAGAGATGTCCGCCGCTGACCTGATCGCTGCTGCCACGTCCGGCATCGCCGAGATCGCCGAAGGAGTAGGCCCGAGCGGCACAGTCGCCGGAACCCGAGCGGTCGACGAACTGCGCCGACGCGTCTGGGCCCGATCCGTGCCAACCCGAACGGTTGAGGCGACCGTCTCGGGGATCGACCGGCTGGCGGAGGCTGGCCCGGCGAGTGGTGCCGGAAATGTCGAGCTCGCGGGTGCTGGTGAGGCGAGTGGTGCCGGAACTGTCGGGCTCGCGGAGGCTGGCCCGGCGAGTGGTGCCGGAACTGTCAGGCTCGCGGGTGCTGGTGAGGCGCGGACGGCCGGCATCGCGGTGCCCGCGGGGGCGGCGTTCGCGGCATACGTGCTGGGGTTCCTGCCGGACCCGAAGGAGAGCGTGCGGGTGTGGCGCAGTGGACGGTGGGTGCGGCTACAGACCCAGGTCGGGCACGTGGTCGCGCGCCCGTGACGGGGCGGCAGCACACCGTGCGGCGCTGATCATCCCCAAGGCCCCGAAACACGCCAGTCCGATCCAGACGATGACGTAGCCGCGATGCTCGCCGGGGGTGTGCCAGATGCCGAAGGCTGCCGTTGCGCCGGCGATCCCGATCACGGTGCCGAGCACGTCAGCCAGCTGTAGGGCAGCTGAGGCCCGCCCATGTTCGTGGTCGGGGCTGAGTTCCAGCACGAGGCCGGACAGGGTCGTCGACCCGAGACCCATCCCCAACCCCCCGACGACGATGGTCACCGCGAACATCCACACCGGGGCATGCGCCAGGGTGAGGCCGACGAATACCACCCACCCGCCGGTCAGCAGCGCGGCCCCGACGAGGACGAGGCGCGCCCGTTCGTCGACACCGGCCCGCCGCGACCGCCCTTGCGCCCAGGAGCCGGCGCTCCACCCCAGCGACCCGACGGCGAGCACCAGCCCGGCCGCCGCGGCGTCCAAGCCCTTCTCCTGGGTGAGCATGAGCGGCAGAAAGGCGAAGGCGCCGAGGAAGGACCCGTTGAGCAGCGCCCGAGTGAGCACGACCGACGACAGGCCGCGGGCGCTGCGGAAGGTGCCCGCCGGTAGCAGTTTGGGTGCAGCGATCGCGACGCCGAGCACCCCCACCGCGGCCAGTCCGCTGAGCAGCGACACCAGTGGCGGCCTCTCGTGGATCGCCAGCTGCACCAGGCCCGCCGATCCGGCAACGAGAGCCCCCAGACGCGCCGTCCGGCGGTGCCCGCGCCGCTCGTCGGCCGAGTGGCTTGAGTGGGCAGGGTTGCCTGAGTGGGCAGGGTTGCCTGAGTGGGCAGGGTTGCCTGAGTGGGCAGGGTTGCCTGAGTGGGCAGGGTTGCCTGAGTGGGCAGGGTTGCCTGAGTCGACATAGTGAGCAGTCTCGCCTCCGTCGCCAAGGGTGCCCGGGGTGGGGCTTGACCGCAGCGCGGCCCTGCGCAGCAGCAGTAGCCCGCCTGCGACCCCTGCTGGCAGGACGACCACCCAGAAGACCCAGCGCCAACTGACGTTCGCCGCCAGCCACCCGGCAATTGGACCGCCAACCAGGCTCGGCAGGACCCAGGCTGCGGACATCCAGGAGAAGACCTGGGGCCGGGCCTCGGGCGCGAACGTCCGCGCCACGACAACGAATTCGACGACGATGACCAGACCTGCGCCCAGCCCGGTGATCACCCGTCCGAGCAACAGCACCCCAAACGAAGGTGCAGCCCCGCACACGATCGCGCCGATCGCGAAGAGCGCCTGCCCCCAGAAGACCGGCGAAAGTGGACCGGCCCGGTCGGTCCAGGGGCCGGCGATCACGATGCCGAGCAGCATCGCAGTCATCATCGAAGAGAACGCAAGGCCGTATGACCCGAGGGCGCCCATCTCGGCCGTCACCACGGGCATGGCCGTCGCCACCGCCATGTTTTCGAAGGCGATCATCGTCGTCAGCAGGAGCAGGGCGGCCGTGATTGCTGGGTCAGCCCGCGCGACGCGGGCGTCGGCCGCTCTCACCCCCGTGTCAGCGGGTTTGGCCCCCGCGTCGCCAGACGTCGCGAGGTCTCGGGCGAACCCGCCGCTCACGTCGGCCACGCTCCCCGCGCGGTCAACACGTCGCGTAGCACGTCGATGCGATCACTGACGATGCCGTCGACGCCGAGGTCCAGCAGTCGCTCCATCTCGTCCGGTTCGTCGATGGTCCACACGTGCACCTGCATCCCGAACCGGTGCGCAGCCGCCACCAGACCGGGAGTGACCAGCGGCAGTGTCCGTCCACGAATCTCGTGGGTAACGGGGACCTGCAGGACCTGTCCGGGGGAGTGCGCTACCGCGGACAGCACCTCCGGCAGATAGCGCAACGCCGCCGTCCCCAGTTGCCCGGCCGCCGTGGCCACCCGCGCGCCCGCCAGACGCCGGAAAGCGCGCAGCCGCCGGTTCGAGAACGACCCCACACACACCCTCTCGTATGCCGCGTGCGCCCGGATCGTCTCCCACAGCGGCTCGACCGCGCCGTGCGCCTTGATGTCGATGTTGATCCGGGCGTCGGGGAAGGCTTCGAACAATTCGTCCAGCGTGGGCACCGTCTCGCCGCCGCCGATCCGCGCTGCGGTCACCTCCCGCCATGGCAGATCGGTGATCGCCCCGACCCGGTCGGTGACCCGATCCAAGTGCTCGTCGTGGAAGGCCACCAACCGTCCGTCGCGGGTCGCATGGACATCGGTCTCGAGATATCGAAACCCCAGCTCGACGGCGGTCCGGAAGGCAGCGAGGGTGTTCTCGATTCCGACATTGGCCGGGTGAGCGGCACCGCCTCGATGCGCCAGGCCGATCGGAGGCGGCGCGAAATACGGGTAGTCCGCCGCGCTCACGGCATACAGACTGGCACGTCAAGCGAGCGGGTTGGCGCAGGGCTTGGCCTGCGGACGGCAGACCGACGCGTGACGCCGGGCGAGCGGGTTGGCGCAGGGCTTGGCCTGCGGACGGCAGACCGACGCGTGACGCCGGGCGAGCGGGTTGGCACGGTGGGAGGTCGGCGCGAACGCCCTACCGCCCCTCGAACATGTCGGCCATGAGCACCCGACCGAAGTCCGCGGCCGTCCGCCCCTCCTGGACCACGGCGGTGACGTTGGCGACGATGGGCATGTCGACCCCGTGGGCCTGCGCCAGCGCAAGAATCGCACCGCACGAGGCGACTCCTTCAGCAGTCTGTTTGGTGACGGCGACGACTTGCTCGACCGTCATCCCGGTGCCGAGGTTTCGCCCGAAGGTCGAGTTGCGTGAGTGCGGCGAGAGGCAGGTGACGACAAGGTCGCCGACGCCAGCCAGCCCGGAAAAGGTCGCCGGGTGAGCGCCCATGGCGCTGCCGAGTTGGCTCATCTCGGTCAACCCCCGGGTGATGACAGCCGCGGTGACCGAGTGTCCGAGCCCGAGCCCCTCGGTCATACCCGAGGCCACCGCGATGACGTTTTTGACACAACCGCCCAATTCGGCGCCGACAACATCGTCATGGACATAGGGCCGGAAGGCGGGCGTCGCGCAGGCATCGGCGACTCGTTGGGCCGTGGCCAGCGAAGCACTGGCCACGGTCGTGGCCGCCGGCTCGCGGGCCGCGATCTCGCGGGCGATGTTCGGCCCGGACACGGCGACCACCTGCTCGGGAGGCAGGTCCAGGCATTCCCGGACGACCTCCGTCATCCGCTTCGAGCTGCCCTTCTCCAGCCCCTTCATCAGCGACACGAGGACGATCCCAGGCGGGAGCAACGGCCCCCACTCGGCGAGGTTGGCCCGCAAGGTCTGGGCCGGCACCGCCAGCACCCCGATTCCCGCACCCTCCAACGCCTCGGCCGGGTCGGTCGTCGCGGTGACCGTGTCGGGCAGGCGCAGGTCGGGCAGGTAACGCACGCTCGCGTGATGGCGCTGGATGTCGGCCACCTCGTCCGCGAACTTGCCCCACATCCGCACGTCACATCCCGCCTCGGCGAGCACCGAGGTGAACGCCGTCCCCCAACTGCCGGTCCCGAAGACCGCCACCTGTTCCCGTGCCGTCGTGGCTGCGCTGCTCACGGGCGCAAGCCTGGCACGTCACCTGGGCGGACCGCGAGAGGGGCAGCGTATGCCGCCCGCCCGGCTTCGCGGCATACGGGCCGGCTCGACGGGCGACGCGGCATACGGGCCGCCGCGACCGGCGATGCGGCAGAGGTCGGCTCGACCGACGATGCGGCAGGGCGGCATACCAAGTGCCCATGCGCGCCGCCGGGAACGTGACACGATGGGTGGCAGGGGTCGACCACCCGCTCGACCCGACGACGTGACCCTCAACGAGGAGGAACCCTCCGATGGATGCCCTGTTCCGTGTGCCCGCTCCGGCGAACGAGCCGGTCCTCGGATATGCGCCAGGCAGTCCCGAGCGCGCGAGCCTGGAAGCCGAGCTTGCCCGGATCGGCGGCGAGCAGATCGACCTGCCGAGCACCATCGGCGGTCGGAAGGTCATGGGCGGCGGGCGGGCCGCCAAGGTCGTCCAGCCGCACGCCCACCGCAAGGTCCTCGGGACGATGAAGCTCGTCACCGCGACCGAAGCGCAAAGCGCCATCGACGCGGCCAAGGCCGCCGCCCCGACGTGGCGCGACATGCCGTTCGCCGACCGGGCCGCGATCCTGCTCAAGGCCGCCGAGCTGTTGTCCGGCCCATGGCGAGCCACCCTCAACGCCGCGACGATGCTCGGGCAGAGCAAGACCGCTCCCCAGGCCGAGATCGACTCGGCCTGCGAGCTCATCGACTTCTGGCGGATCAACGTCCACTTCGCCCAGCAGATCCTGGCCGAGCAGCCGCCGCTTAACTCCAAGGGCGTGTGGAACCGCAGCGACTACCGCTCGCTGGAGGGTTTCGTCTATGCGATCACGCCGTTCAACTTCACGGCGATCGGCGGGAACCTGCCGACCGCGCCGGCGCTCATGGGCAACACCGTTGTCTGGAAGCCGGCCCGCACTCAGCAGTTGGCCGCGCACTACACGATGCTCATCCTCGAAGCCGCGGGCCTGCCCCCCGGGGTCATCAACCTGGTCACCTCCGACGGCGCGACGCTGTCCAACGCGGTCCTGGCCGACCCCGACTTCGCCGGCATCCACTTCACCGGGTCGACCGGCGTCTTCCACTCGATGTGGGAGCAGGTGGGGGCCAACATCGGCCGCTACAAGACCTATCCGCGCCTGGTCGGCGAGACCGGCGGCAAGGACTTCGTCGTCGCCCACCCGTCGGCCGACGTCGACGTCCTGCGCACGGCCTTGGTCCGGGGTGCGTTCGAGTTCCAGGGCCAGAAGTGTTCGGCCGCCTCTCGGGCCTACGTCCCGGCCTCGATCTGGAAGCGGATGGCCAGGGACTTCACCGACGAGGTCCAGTCCCTCACTCAGGGCGACGTCACCGACTTCGGCAACTTCATGGGCGCGGTCATCGACGGCGGCGCCTTCGCCGACCACAAGGCCGCGATCGACCGAGCCCACGCGACACCGGGCGTCTCGGTCGTCGCGGGCGGCACCTACGACGACTCCGAGGGCTTCTTCGTCCGTCCGACCGTGCTGCGGTGCGACGACCCCACCGACGAGTCGCTGCGGACCGAGTACTTCGGGCCGATCCTGTCGGTCCACGTCTACCCCGACCGGTCCTATGAGCGGATGCTCGACCAGATGGAGTCTTTCGCGCCTTACGCCCTCACCGGCTCGATCATCGCCCAGGACCGCGCGGCCATCGTCGCGGCCAGCCACAAACTGCGGTATGCCGCGGGCAACTTCTACATCAACGACAAGCCGACCGGTGCGGTCGTCGGACAGCAGCCGTTCGGCGGCGGTCGCGCGTCGGGCACCAACGACAAGGCCGGGGCGGCCCAGAACCTCATGCGCTGGACCTCGGTCCGCTCGATCAAGGAAACCTTCGTCCCGCCGACCGACTACCGCTACCCCTCGATGGGCTGAGCTGGACCGCACGCGTTGGGGCGGGCGCTAGCGAACGCTGGTGTCCGCGCTAGCACGTTCCCTCGGCACGCCCGCGCGTCGGTATGCCGCCCGCTCACCTGAGTGGGCGGCATACCGACGTGGGGGTGCTGGGTCAGGGGCGCCGAGCGTGGCTGGGTCAGGGGCGCCGAGCGCGGGTGAGTCCGGCCCTGACATGCGCAGGTGGTCGGCGCTCGGCTCAGGTCTGCGCGGCGTAGCCGCGTTCGGCCAGCCAGGCCAGGCCGACGCCGTACTCCTTGTGGATCCCCGAGATGACCGACGGCGCAGCCGCCGACTCGACCTTGCCCCCGACGAACGGGATGCTCGCCTTGAGGTTGCCCTCGATGACGACCTCGGTGCCCTCGTCGGCGGGGATGATGCGGATGTCTCCCTTGAACGCGATGGGAGCCGCGCCCATGGCGATCGAAACCTCGCCGATCCGGGTGCCGTGCGGACCGGACGGGCCATAGACGATCGTTTCGACGATGTCGATGCTGCGCCCGACCATCGACCGGGCGAACTCCGGAAACCCGTCCGTCGGCATCTCGCGGTGGGTGATGACGGTCGCGCCGTCGCTCTGGCGGCTCACCGTCGCGGAGTGGCTCATCGCATGCGTCGCCTCGCACACCAGAGTGTGAAAGGCCTCGTCAGTCATCATCTCGAAGACGATCTCGATGGAAGCCGGGTAGACCAGGGTCTCGGTGATCTGCATGGCCCCCGACCTTAGCGACTCCGGCGACCGTTGCGATTCTGGCGGCCGGTCATCGTCCAGCCCGGGCGGTCTGCGCGGCCTCGGCAAGGTCCTGGCTGGCCGACTCGACGAGCCGGGCGAGTTGACCGCGGGTGCGGGCCAGCCGCAGGGAGAGCCGGTCGGCCCGTGCCTGTAACGTCGGGCGCTCGATGATCCGGCGGGCCACCTGGTCAGCCGACACCGGTCCATAAGGCTCCAGCACCGACCATCCGAGGACGTCCAAGCCGGCGGCAGCGGCCTGCTCGTGCAGGGCGACCATGGCCGCGGCGGCCTCCGCAAGGTCCTGGGCGTGGACATGGAGGGCCGCACCCACCCGGTCGAGGCGGTCGGCGAGGACGGTGGTCAGCGTCGACGTCGGCGAGTCGGGGCTCAGCTCCCGCGCGTCTGCTGCCAGGGTGGCGGCGGTTGTGCGGAGTATGCCGCCCAGACGGGAGATGGACGCCGGGTCGGCTCCCGGAAGGACGGTCACCACGGCTGGGTCTCGCGATGCGCCTGCGCACCGGGCACTGCAGGTATGCCGTCACCCCGCGTCGACCAGGGCGGCTGCATCCATGCCGGGTCCGGCGCGGCGGCGAGGTCGGCCAAGGTCCGCAAGCCATGCACGGCCTGGTCGACAAAGGAGTCGATGAGCACCTGAACGCGGGGGTCTCCCAAGAGGGGGTCGACGGCATACAACTCGTCGGCGGCGCCGAGGGCATGCCCACGCATCCGGTCCAGAACGTCGCGGGGGTCTGCATCGGGCACGAGTCCAACCCTAGACACCGGCGCGCGGGCCGGCCGAGTTGTCCCCAGGCCGATCTCGAGCTGCCGGAAAATCAGCCCCGGGCCCAAGGTCCCGCGGAGCTGGCCTGTCCGTCTCACCTGCCGATACGCTCGGCTGGAGGGCACAACGTCGTGCCCGCGACCGACAAGAAGAGGGTTTGTCAATGACCACCTCGCTTGAACAGTCTCGCGCCACCCTGCTGCGAAGCGCTGCAAGCCTGGCCCAGAAGGGCTCCGGAGACCCCGTCGAGCCTCTCCTGGCGCGCTACTACCGCCACGTCTCCACCGAGGACCTGCTGACCCGGTCCCCAGAAGATGTCCTCGGCGCGGCCCTGTCGCACCTGGACCTCGCTCGAACCCGGCCGGTGGGAACCGCCAACGTCCTGGTCGACAACCCCAGCGTCGAATCGCAGGGGTGGAACTCCGGGCACACTGCCATCCAAATCGTCACCGACGACATGCCCTTCCTCGTCGACTCGGTGACGATGGCGCTGACCCGGCGCGGTGTCGGCGTGCACCTCTTGGTCCACCCCCAATTGGTCGTGCGCCGCGACGCCCGCGGTGTCCTCGAACAGGTGCTCGACGTCGACACGGAACCGCACGGCGAGTTCGGCGTCGTCGTCGAGTCGTGGATGCACATTGAAGTCGATCGGATGAGCGACCCGGCCGACCGGGACGCGTTGGCCGACGAGATCCGCAGCTTGCTCAGCGACGTGCGCGATGCCGTCGAGGACTGGCCCAAGATGCGCGAGCACTGCGTGGCCGTCGCCGACGGGCTGCGTGCCCAGGCTCCCGCGGGGATTGCCGACCTTGAGGTGGCCCAAGGGGTCCGATTCCTGGACTGGTTGGCCGCCAACCACTTCACCTTCCTTGGCTACCGGCAATATGTCCTGGGCCAGGACTCTGGCGAAACTGTGCTGCACCCCGTTTCGGGCACTGGTCTGGGCCTGCTGCGCTACGACGCGGCCGGGTCAACAGCGTTCGCCCGGCTCAGCCCGCCGGCCCAGGCCCGAGCCAGGGACCGAGAGTTGCTCATCATCACCAAGGCCAACTCCCGCGCGACCGTGCACCGCCCGGTCTACCTGGACTATGTCGGGGTCAAGACCTTCGACGCCGCCGGTGAGGTGACTGGCGAACACCGCTTCCTCGGGCTCTTCGCCGCCGCGGCATACACCGCCTCGATCATGGACATCCCCATCGTCGGCGACCGGGCGCGCGAGGTCCTGCACTCGGTGGGCTTCTCCAGCGATAGCCACTCGGGCAAAGACCTGCTCCAGGTCCTGGAGAACTACCCCAGAGATGAGCTCTTCCAGACCGACGCGCAGACGCTGGCCGAGGTGGCCGAGAACGTCGTGCATTTGCACGAACGTATCCGCACCCGACTGTTCCTGCGTCAAGACGTCTACGGCCGGTTCATGTCGGCCCTGGTCTACTTGCCGCGCGACCGCTACAACACCGCCGTTCGGTTGCGGATGGAAGCGTTGCTGCGCAAGGCGTTCGGGGCCGAAAGCGTCGATTACACGACCCGGGTGACCGAGTCGCCGCTGGCCCAGGTGCATTTCGTCTTGCGGGTGCCCAAGGGCGAGCAGGTCAGAACCGTCGACGCTGCGGCTTTGGAGTCCCAGATCGTCGACGCGACCCGCACTTGGGACGAGGACCTGCTCGAAAGTGCCCGCTCCGAGCACGGCGAGGAGATCGGAGCGCGGCTGAGTGCCCTCTATGGCAAGGCATTCCCGGAGGCTTACAAGGAGGACTTCACCCCGCGCGTCGCCATCGCCGACATTCGCCGAATCGAGGCGGTCGACGCCGACGGCGCGGTCGACTTCAACATGTACGCCGAGCCGGGTGGGCCGCGCGAGGAGCGCCGGTTCAAGCTCTACACCCGACGGGGACTCTCGCTGACCCGGGTATTGCCGGCCTTCACCCACATGGGCGTCGAGGTCATCGACGAGCGGCCCTACATTTTGCGTCGGGCCGACGGAGTGCAGGTGCACGTCTACGACTTCGGATTGCGAGCGGCCTCCGCCGAGTTGTGGGGCGAAGGGACCGACCGGGAGCCGTGCCGGCTGCGATTCCAGGAGGCCTTCGGCGCCGTCTGGTCCGGCCGCGCCGAGTCCGACGGCTTCAACGCCCTCGTCCTGCAAGCCGGCCTGGACTGGCGCGAGGTGCTCATCCTGCGGGCTCTGGCCAAGTACCTACGCCAAACCCAGTCCACCTTCTCCCAGGACTACGTCGAGGCGGCGCTGTCGGCCAACGCCGGGATCGCCCGCGATCTCGTCGATCTGTTCGCGACGCGGATGGACCCCGCCCGGTATGCCGGTCTGCCCGGCCAGGAGCGCACGGCCGCTGCCCAGGCCGTCGTGGAGCGGATCACTGATGCCCTCGTGCAGGTGCAAAGCCTGGACCACGACCGGATCGTCCGGGCGCTGCTGGCTATCGTCCTGGCCTCGATGCGGACCAACCACTACCAGGTCGACGCTGACGGCGCGCCCAAGAGTTACTTCTCGGTCAAGCTCGACCCCAAGGCGATCCCCGACTTGCCCGCGCCTCGGCCGATGTTCGAGATCTGGGTCTACAGCCCCCGTGTCGAGGGCGTCCACCTGCGTTTCGGGAAGGTCGCCCGCGGTGGCTTGCGCTGGAGCGACCGCCGCGAGGACTTCCGCACCGAGGTCCTTGGCCTGGTCAAGGCCCAGATGGTCAAGAACGCCGTGATCGTGCCGACCGGGTCGAAGGGCTGCTTCTTCCCCAAGCACCTGCCCGACCCGGCCCAGGACCGAGACGCGTGGCTGGCCGAAGGCAAGGCGGCATACCGGATCTTCATCTCCGGCCTGCTGGACCTGACGGACAACCGGGTTGCCGGTGAGATGGTCCCCCCGCCCAACGTCGTGCGGCACGACCCCGACGATTCCTATCTCGTCGTGGCGGCCGACAAGGGCACCGCCTCGTTCTCGGACATCGCCAACGGCAAGGCTCAGGAATACGGCTTCTGGCTCGATGACGCATTCGCGTCGGGCGGCTCGGCGGGCTATGACCACAAGGGCATGGGCATCACCGCCCGAGGTGCCTGGGAGTCGGTCAAGCGGCACTTCCGGGAGATGGGCCACGACACCCAGACCCAGGACTTCACCGCCGTCGGTATCGGCGACATGTCCGGTGACGTGTTCGGCAACGGCATGCTGCTGTCCGAGCACATCCGGCTGGTGGCCGCGTTCGACCACCGCCACCTCTTCGTCGACCCGAACCCGGATTCGGCCCGGTCGTTCGTCGAGCGCAAGCGGCTCTTCGAGCTCCCGCGGTCGTCGTGGGCCGACTACGACCGCTCGCTCATCAGCGAGGGCGGCGGCGTCTTCGAACGGTCGGCCAAGTCGGTCCCGGTCAGCCCGCAGATGGCTGCAGCGCTGTCCCTTGACCCCCAGACGACGTCACTCACGCCGGCCGAGTTGATGAAGTCGGTCCTGCTGGCCAAGGTCGACCTGCTCTGGAACGGCGGCATCGGCACCTACGTCAAGTCGCTCGGCGAATCCAACGCCGAGGTGGGCGACCGAGCCAACGACGCCATCCGGGTCAACGGGCGCTCGCTGCGCTGTCGGGTCGTCGGTGAGGGCGGCAACCTCGGCTGCACCCAGCTGGGTCGCATCGAAGCCGCGCAGGCCGGGGTGCGGATCAATACCGACGCCATCGACAACTCGGCTGGCGTCGACACCAGCGACCACGAGGTCAACATCAAGATCCTGCTTGGCCAGCTCGTGCGGGATGGCGACATGACGATCAAGCAGCGCAACACCTTGCTGGCGTCGATGACCGACGAGGTTGCTGCTCAGGTGCTTCGGGACAACTACGAGCAGAACGTCCTGCTCGGCAACGCCCGGGCCCAGGAGCTGGCCATGTTGCCGGTCCACCAGCGGCTCATCCACCATCTGGAACAGAACGCCGACCTGGACCGGGGCCTGGAATACCTGCCGGGGGACGCCGAGATCGTCGGGCGTCAGGCCGATGGGCGTGGGCTGACGTCCCCGGAGTTCTCGGTGCTCGTGGCCTACGCCAAGCTGGACCTGAAGGCGGCCTTGCTGCCGACGTCGTTGCCCGACGACCCCTGGTTCGCGCGCACCCTCGCGGACTACTTCCCGTCGCGGTTGCGGGCTGAACACGCTGACCAGCTGGACAGCCACCCGCTCAAGCGGGAGATCATCGTCAACTCGGTCGTCAACTCGATGATCAACCGGGGCGGGATTACGTTCGCGTTCCGGGCCAAGGAAGAAACGGGAGCTTCGGCCGAGCACATTGCCCGGGCCTTCATCGTTTGTCGGGAGGTGTTCGACCTGGCCTCGTTCGTCGGCGCGGTCGAGTCCTTGGACGCGACGCTCTCGGCCAAGACCCAGACAGTCCTCTATCTGGAATTCCGCCGGCTGCTGGACCGTGCCGTGCGGTGGTTCTTGGCCAACCGGCCCGACATGATCGATGTGTCAGCGGAGATCGATCGCTTCCGCGAGCCGGTCGCCGAACACGCTGCTCTGGTCCCGGAGGTGCTGCAGGGCTCCGAGCGTCGTCGCTTGGACCGTCGGGCCGCCGAGCTGGTCGGCATGGGCGTTCCGGAGGCCCTGGCCTTGCGCACGGCCGCGTTGCTGGACGTGTTCTCCATGCTTGACATCGTCCAGATCGCCCAGGCCAGCGGCACGCCGGCCGAAGATGTGCTGCGGGTCTACTACCACGCGTCGGAGCGCTTCGGGATCGACGACATGCTCTTCCGGGTCTCGCAGCTCCCACGAGATGACCGGTGGGATTCCGCCGCCCGGGGTGCCCTGCGCGATGACCTGTATGCCGTCCTGGACGGCATCACCCGCAACGTCTTGGTCACCAGTGACCCGGCCAAGGACGCACGTTCCCGGTTCAACCAGTGGGCGGAGGCCAACAGCGACGCCCTGGACCGGGCCCGTTCGGGCCTGCAGGCCATTTTGCGGTTGGAGTCGGCCAACATCGCCGCGCTTTCGGTGGCGTTGCGCACCTTGCGAGCCTTCGTCAAGACGGCCGCTCCGGGCGAGAGCTGACCGGTCGGGCACCCGCCCGGGCCGGGGGGGGGGGGGGGGG
>JBGAQN010000069.1:0-13057 GCA_044220725.1 Dermatophilaceae bacterium | reverse complement strand
CATGGGGAGCACACGGCATACGACCGCTCTTGTCACCAGGCTGTGACGGGCCCTCCCGTCCGGTTCTACTAGGTCCGGCCCCGGCAGAGGCGGTCCGTTCTTCCGGAGGCTCACCGGTGATGGCCGGGTCGTCGCCGCTTCTCGTGATTCTATCGGCTGCCACGGGCCCGGCCGACCCGTTATCGGTCCCGAGCGAGCGGGATCAGGGCTTCTCGCCGGTGCGGCGACGGGCTTCGAGGATCTCCATGTCCTCTTCCTCGGCCTGGTCGGGGTCGATGTCGGCGGTGCACCACTTGCACTTGAGCGCGTCGACCGAGACGAACTCCTTGCACATCGGGCACTCGCGCTGGCCCTGGGCGCGGAAGTTGCCCATGCCGACCTTCTTGAGCACCTTCACGATGCCGAACAACACCAGGGCCATGAGGATGAACCCGACGAAGTCGGTGAGGAACGCGCCGTACTTGATCTCCGCATCGTTGACCGTGAGCACGAGCTCGGTGAAGTCCGGCTTGCCGAAGATCGCCGCGACGAGCTGCATGAGCACGTTGCCGGCCAGACTCTCGACGAGTGCCGCAAACGCCGCCCCGATGATGAAGCCGAGCGCCAGGTCGAGCATGTTGCCACCCATGGCGAAGGCCTTGAACTCTTTCCACGCATTCTTCATGCCCGACATTGTGCCCCTTCGCGTGAGCCAGACCACAGGAAGTCACGGCGGTGAGATCGGGTGTGTCGTGCAGGCCGTCGACCCGGCCGCGGCCGACGGGACGTTCACCGGGTTTAGCACGCGGCATACCGACGAATAGCTGCCTATGGCGAGGCGGACAGGAACAGGTAGGCGGCGAAGAGTGCCAAGTGGACTCCGGCCTGCAGCCGAGTGGCTCGGCCGGGGACGACGGTGAGGATGCCCACGACCACCGTCATCGCAAGCAGGACCAACTCGACCGGCCCGAGCCCCAGGTGCAGCGTCTGGCCGGTGAGAAACACCGCGATGGCCAGGGTCGGGATGGTCAAACCGATGCTGGCCATCGCCGACCCATAGGCCAGGTTGAGAGACGTCTGGACCCGGGCACGTTGCGCGGCCCGGACTGCGGCGAGCGTCTCGGGGGCAAGAACGAGCAACGCGATGACCACTCCGACGAAGGCCGGTGGCAGGCCCGCACCCGCGACCATGCGTTCGACGGCTGGCGAGCCCACCTTGGCCAGCCCGACGACGGCGATCAGGCAGCAGGTGAGCAGACCCAGGCTCACGGTTGCCCGCCGGGCGCTGGGCAGGGTGTGCCGCTCGTCGGGGAGCACCTGGCCGTCCGCATCGACGGGCAGGAAGAACTCCCGATGCCGTCTGGTCTGGGTGAGGATGAACAGAACCCAGAGACCGAGTGAGGCGACGGCGGAGAAAGCCAATTGTGGCCCGGTGAACTCCGGCCCCGGCGCGCCCAAGGTGAAGGTGGGCAGGACCAGGCAGGTGCCGGCCAGCGTCGCCACCGTCGCGAGCGCACCGCCTGTGCCTTCGGGGTTGAAGTGGCTGAACTCGAATTTGCCGGACGCGACCAAGAGCGACAGTCCCACGATCCCGTTGCACGTGATCATGACGGCGGCGAACACGGTGTCCCGGGCCAGCGTGGGCGCTCCGCCTGCCTGTCCCGACATGAGGGTGAGAATCAAGCCGACTTCGATGACGGTGACGGCGACCGCGAGAATGATGGCCCCGAAGGGATCTCCGACCCGTTCGGCGACAACTTCCGCGTGGTGGACTGCGGTGAGGACGGCGGCGACGACCCCCGCCCCCACCACGAGGAGCACGAGGTCTGGCACGGCGCGCCCCCACGTCACCGCCAGAAGCACCAAGGCAAGCAGCGGTAGGCCGCCGGTCCAGCCCAGCCGGCTCAGCGCGCCCCTCATCCGGCGGTCCCGGTGGTCGCGCCGCCCCGGGCACGTCCCGAGCTGCCCAGGGCTCCTGGGTGGTCCGTGACGATGCCGTCAACACCCACCGTCGCCAACCCGTCCCACACGGCCGGATCGTTGACCGTCCAGGGCAGCACCGCGATCCCGCGACCATGGGCCGAGGCGACGAGCTCCTTTGTGCACGAAGGGAAGTCGGGCGAGATGACGACGGCGCCGAGCTCGGCTGCCGCGCCGGCCAGGTCATCGGGGTGGTCCTCCCACCGCACTGACCCTAGCCACTGGCTGCCCGGCGCGAAGGTCGCGCCAACGACGGCCAGGGCCGATCGAGGGAGGGCCGGATCGAGCTCACGGGCCAAGTCGAGGACGGCCCAGTCAAAGGAGTGGACGAACATCCGGTCGCGCACTCCCGCTTCAGTCACCGCCGTCAACACCCCGTCTAGGAGGGTATGCCGGGTGCTCACCTCCCGCGGGTCGCTCGGGTCGACCTTGACCTCGACCACCCACCACAGGTCCGACGCGTCGGAGCAGGCGGCGAAGACCTCGGCGAGGGTGGCGATGCGCTCCCCCGGGACGGCGCGTTGCCGCGGGAAGCTGGCCTGGACCATCGACCCGACGTCAAGGGTCTGCAGCTGCGCCAGGGTCAATTCGTCGACCCGAGCTCCCGTGTAGTCGACGTCGGTGGGCCGACACTTGGCTGCTGACAGCACCGGGTCGTGCCAGACGACGACCTGCTCGTCCGCCGTGAGCAGGACGTCGAGCTCGATCGCCGGCACGCCGACGTCGATGGCTGCGCGCATGCTCGCGACGGTGTTCTCGGGGATCAGGCCGCGGGCTCCGCGATGCCCGACCACCGCGGGCCGGGAGGCGTGCCAGGGACCGGGCGGGGCGGCATACGGGCGCGGGGACATGCGCCCCACGGTAGTGGCGCCCGAGCGCCGGTTCGAGCAGGTCAGGCGACCTGCGAGAGCAGGTGTGCCACGGCATCGGCGGCACCGTAACCCGGGCCAGCACTGGCGCCGATGAGGTGGACGACCGGGCCGAGATCGGTGCCGGAGGTGACCAGAGGCGCCTCGCAGGCACCGCCCGGACGACGCTGCGGGAACCCGGCGCTGGCGAAGAGGGCGTTGCACAGGCAGAGCCGGCCTTCGGTGTTCATCTCGCGCCCGCCCTTGCGGACGTATTGCGCGAGCGGCTCGGCGGGACAGCGGTAGTCGACCTCGCCGTCGGCTCGCAGGTAGGCCGTCCGCAGGACTCCGAGGTCGCAGACCGGCTTGCGTGCCTGCCGGACCGCGCTGTCGGTGAGGGTCCCGGGGATGTCGGCGACCCGGAACGGGAAGCCGGTCGGCGAGACTCGCCAGTCGGCCCGCACCTGCAGGTCGCCGGCGACGGCGCGCTCGCGCATCTGGGCCTTGACGCCCGCCTCGAAGCCAGATTCATCGCTGTAGGCGAACAGGGTGCCGACCTGGACGCCGCTCGCGCCGAGGGCCAGGGCTTCCCGGACCTTCTCTGGTGTGCCGTAGCCGCCGGCCAGCCACACGGGCAAGCCGAGGGCGAGGATGGCGGGGAGGTCGACGTTGTCGCGCTCGTCATAGAGCGGCTGGCCCAGCTCGTCGACCCGACGCGGACCCCGCGGCGGCGCGTTGTGGCCGCCGGCGCTCGCACCTTCGATGACGAAGCCGTCGGGGCGGGTGTCCGGGTGCTCGGCCAGGCCTCGGGCCAGGTCGGTCGAGGCGACGATCGCCACGAAACGCGGGCGCGGGAGGTCGGCCGGACGCTGCGGGAGGACGGTGGCTGGGTCGAAGGTGAGCCCGCCGACGTTGTCGTCGGAGCGGGCGCCCATGACCTTGACCGACACCATGACCGGCTCGTGCTGGGCGAGGGTCCGGATCATGGGGGGCAGGTCCGCAGGGCTTCCAGCTCCCACGAGGACGTAGTCGACGCCGGCTAACATCGCACCGTAGAGCGTTGCGGGGAGCGGCAATTCGATCTTGCGCAGGAAGTTGATTCCCACCGATCCCGCGTGCCCCTCCTTGGCGAGGAAGACCTCTGCGAAGCCCGCCGCGACGGTCAGCTCCTGCAGGCGCACCGAGGAGGAGAGGGTATGCCGCGGCACCTGGGCGAAGCGGGCATCGCCAGCGATGCCACCTTCGACGAAGTAGGAGTCGAGGATCCAGCGGGCCACCTCTTGGCGCGGGAAAGCCGCGAGCGCCCGGCGGACATGGCCTCCTGGGTCGCCGCTCTGCAGTCGCCGGGTGAGCAGAACGTCGACCGCCGTGCCCGACACGACGCCCAACTGGCCGGTGAGCGACACGGCCCGGGCCAACCTCCAGTCGGACACCGCGACACCCATCCCGCCCTGGATGACGACAGGAGGCGTTGCGGCAGCATGCTGGGCGGCGGGTGCGGTGGCCATGTCAGGCCTTTCGGGAGTCTCGAACCTACGGGGACGTAACCTACGTTAGCGTAACCTACGGTTCCGTAGGGACGACACGCCGAATCGGTGTCGGGTTGCCAGATGTTGCGGGGCCCGACGCGGCAGTCGTCCGCTGAGGTGGCGCACGGCATACCGGATGTGTGGGGTGGTGCTTTGACACGGGGACTGGCGGCATGGGACTGTCAGTGCACCGAGACCCGTCCACGGGGGAAGCCGGTGAGACACCGGCACTGTCCCGCAACCGTGACCTCTCGCCCGGCCCCGGTCGGACGTCGAGGAAGTCGGAACGCCTGTGGCGGTGTCGGCTCCAACCAATCGTCCGTCGTGGAAAGCGGACCGGAGCGAAGCGTCGGGCGACACGCCCGGGGCCTCCCACCGGCCCCGAGGAGGTCCCCACCGTGAGCCCCGTCCAATCCCCCACTCCTGCAGTCGTTCCCAGCAACGTAGACCGGTCGCCTGGCAACGCGCGCCTCCGAGTGGTCGCACCCGTGATCGCCGTGCTCGCCGTTCTCGCCTCGTTGGTGGGCGTGGCACCGCAAGCCCTGGCAGCCGACTCCTATGTCTACTGGAGCTACTGGCAGCAGACGAACGGCTCCTGGGTCTACTCCCAGGTGGGCGCGGCCGCAGCCAACCCCGCGGATGGCACCGTCGAGGGCTGGCGGTGGACGATCGACGAAGGTGGCGCCAAGCCGCGTCCGCCCCGGCTCAACCCGACCTTCGCGCAGTTGTGTGGGGCGACGCCGGCAGAGGCCGGAAAGAAGCGCATCGGCTTGGTAGTCGACTTCGGGCGCGAAGTCGACGGCGACGGCACGACTGCCCCGCCCTCGCCGGTCACGACCTGCGTCCTCGTGCCGACGGCGGCCACCGGTGCCGACCTGCTCGCCCGGGCCGGCGGGGTGCGCGCCGACAAGGGAATGGTGTGCGCGGTCGGCGGCTACCCCGCTAGCGGCTGTTCGGTCACCCTTGCCACATTGACCGACGCACAAAAGGCCGCGGACACGCCGTTGGTCCTGCCAACGCCGACCACTCCCGCTGCAACGTCGACCGCAACACCCACCGCAGCTGTGACGGCCGGTGCGCCTGGCGCCACGGCACCGGCGACTACCGCGGGAACGACCACCACCGCCCCTGCGGCGTCGTCCAGCAGCCTCAGCCCGACCATCTGGGTGGTGTTGTTCCTCGCTGCGGCCGTCCTCGCGTTCGCGTGGGTCCGCCGTCGTCGGCCCGTCGGTAGCTGAGCACCGACCGCCCACCCTGTCACCACGATGGCCACCATGCCCCACCCCATGCGCCTCGGCGTCACGCCACGGATGCTCCATCCCGTGGCGTGGTGGGTGTGGGGCGTGGGACTGGCCGCCGCCGCCGCGCACACGACAAACCCCTGGCTGCTCCTGCTCATCGTCGCGGTGGCGGGCTGGGTCGTCATGGAGCGCCGTGAGGTCGGAGCCCTCGACTCGTTCCGGCCGTTCCTGCTCATCGGGTTGTTCGCTATCGCCCTGCGCGTGGTGCTCACCATCGTCCTCGGCAACGGCGTGCCCGGCCACGTCGTTCTCGTCGACCTTCCCCCGGTCCGGTTGCCGTCGTGGTTCGCCGGATTGCGCCTGGGCGGCGCGGTCACCCTCGAATCTGTCGTCGCCGCAACGATCGACGGTCTTCGCCTGGCCACGACACTGGCCTGCCTCGGTGCCGCCAACGCCCTGGCCAGCCCTCGCCGATTGCTGCGCTACGCCCCGGCAACCCTCTATGACATCGGCACTGCGGTCGTCGTCGCGCTGACCTTCGCGCCAGCCCTGGTCGACCTCGCCGGTCGAGTCCGTGCGGCGCGCCGACTGCGTGGCCACAGCGGCCGAGGCCTGCGCGAACTCGCGCGGCTCGCCGTGCCGGTCCTGGAAGGCGCCCTGGATCGATCGCTGGACCTGGCCGCCTCGATGGAGTCCCGCGGCTACGGCCGCGCGGCCGTCCGCGGGCGCAGGGACCGGATCGTCGGCAGCGGCCTGGCCCTCACCGGGAGTGCCGGGACGGTCGCCGGGCTCTATGGCGTGCTCTCGTCATCGGGCCAAGGCTGGCTCGGGCTGCCAATGCTTGGCGCGGGGCTCGGCCTGCTCGCCCTCTCGCTCGTCCTCGGGGCCCGCAGAGATGCGCGGACGGCATACCGGCGCGACCCATGGCGCGCCCCCGAATGGGTGACCTGCGCGCTCGGGGTGCTTCCGGCTGCGCTGCTCACCTACGCCGAGGGCGCGGGGTGGCCGGGCATCACCCTGATCCAGGTGCCCCTGGACTGGCCGCCGTTGCCTGCCCTGCCCGCGTCGGCGATCGGCGCGGCTGTGCTCGTCGCCTGGCTCACCCCCGTGCCGCCACGTCTGGCCCTCGTGCGGGCCACCATCCTTTCCGCCCAGTTGGAGCCAGCATGACCGAGCCCGGCGCCATCATCGAGTTGCGCGGCGTTGCCGTGACGTATGCCGGCGCGTCCCGACCCGCCCTCCGCGACGCCGACCTGCGGATCAGCGAAGGCGAGTTGGTCCTGGTCGTCGGACCGACCGGCTCAGGGAAGTCCACCCTCCTACGCACCCTCAACGGTCTCGTGCCGCACTTCTCCGGTGGCACCCTCAGCGGCTCGGTCGTCGTCGCCGGGCGAGACACCCGCGAAAACCGGCCGCGCGACCTGGCCGATCTCGTCGGATTCGTCGTCCAGGATCCGAGCTCGGCCTTCGTCACCGACACGGTCGAAGACGAGATCGCCTACGGCATGGAGACCCTCGGTGTCGAGCCGGCCGCGATGCGGCGCCGACTTGAGGAAACCCTCGACATCCTGGGGCTGGCGGACCTGCGCGAGCGCAGCCTGCGCGAGTTGTCCGGCGGCCAAGCGCAACGCGTGGCGATTGCCGCCGTCCTGGCCGCCGGACCCCGGGTGCTCGTTCTCGACGAACCGACCTCAGCCCTGGACCCGGTGGCCGCCGAAGAGGTGCTCGCGGCCCTGCATCGATTGGTCCACGACCTCGGCTACACCGTCGTGCTGGCCGAACACCGTCTGGAGCGGGTTGTGCACCACGCCGACCGGATCGTCCTGGTCCGCGACGGCGTCGTCTCTGCACTCCTCGATCCGGCCGAGGCGATGGCGCAATCCCCCGTCCACCCGCCGATCGTCGAGCTCGGCCGACAGCTGGGGTGGTCGCCGCTGCCCTTGTCGATCCGAGATGCGCGGCGTCGCGCCGGGTCACTGCGCACCCGACTAGCGGCATCTGGGACCGCGCCGGCTACGGCCGACGCGCCCATCAGCTCGCGCGCCGGGCGCGGCGCAGGCGGCGCCGCCAGCCTTGCGGCGACGGATCGACTGTCGGTCCGTCGCGGTGTTGTCGACGCGCTGCACCGGGTGTCCTTGGAGATCCTCGGCGGCACCGTCACGGCAGTCATGGGGCGCAACGGCGCCGGCAAGTCGACCCTGCTCGCGGCCCTGGCCGGACAGCTCCCCGCCACCGGCGGGCGGGTGCGGGTTGGGGGCGAGGCTCCCGAGCGGCTCGCCCCCCGGGAGCGGGTGCGACTTATCGGGTTGGTCCCGCAGGACCCCGACCTGCTCCTGTATGCCGATTCCGTCGCTGCCGAGTGCCAGGCCGCCGACCGCGACTTCGGGGCACCGGCCGGGACGGCCCGGGCGCTGCTCGCCCGGATCGCGGGGGCCGTCGACGACGACCGCCACCCCCGGGATCTCTCCGAGGGGCAACGGCTGGCCCTCGCCCTGGCGATCATCCTCGCCGGGCGTCCGCAGATCGTCCTGCTCGACGAGCCGACCCGCGGGCTGGACTACCCCGCCAAGCGCCGGCTCGTCGGTGTCCTGCACGAGCTCGCCGCCGACGGGCACGCGGTCGTTGTGGCCACCCATGACGTCGAGCTCGTCGCCGACGTCGCGCAACGCGTTGTCGTTCTCGCCGAAGGCGGCGTGGTCACCGACGGGCCGACCGACGAGGTCCTCACCGGTTCACCGGCCTTCGCACCACAGGTGGCCAAGATCCTGCACCCCCTGCCGCTGCTCACCGTCGCTGACGTGACCGCGGCCTTGGACCAGGCCTCGTGAAGTTCCGGCCGGCGGCCGCAGCGGCGCTGGCCCTGACCACGATCGTCGGGCTCGCGGCATACCTCTGGCCGTTCTTCGCCGCCCCGGCCTTCAGCGCAGGATTCGGGCAGAACGCCCCTTGGCTGTTTGCCGTCCTGCTGGGCTTGCTGGCGCTCGTCGTGCTCGCGGAAGTGACCGCCAACGGCCTGGACGCCAAGACGGTGGCCGTCCTCGGAGTGCTCGCCGCGACCGGCGGCGCGTTGCGGGTGCTCTCGGCAGGAACGGCTGGCCTGGAGCCGATCTTCGTCATCCTCGTGCTCGGGGGTCGCGTGTTGGGGCGCTCGATGGGGTTCCTCATGGGGTGTCTGGCGATGCTCGCGGGAGCGTTCCTCACTGCCGGGATCGGGCCGTGGCTGCCGTTCCAGATGCTCGGCGCGGGCTGGGTGGCGCTCGGCGCGGCGTTGTTGCCGCGAGCCAGCGGCCGGGGCGAGCTGGTGCTGCTCGCGGCATACGGTGCCTTCGCCGGGTTTGCCTATGGTGCGCTGCTCAACCTCTGGTTCTGGCCGTTCCTCTCGCCGGCCTCAGCGCCGACCGGGGCGGGGTTCGTGCCGGGTGACTCCCCCGCCGCCAATGCGGCCCATTACGGCGTCTTCTATGTCGCCACATCGCTGGGTTGGGATGTGCCCAGGGCGGTGCTCACCGCAGCCCTGGTCCTCGTGGCGGGGCGCCCGATCCTCGCGACGCTGCGCCGCGCCGTGCGCCGGGCTGCCTTCGGCGAGGTCGCCCGGTTCGACCGGCCAACCAGTCAGTCCTGACGGGTCTGGACCTGGACGAACGGCGGATTTACGACGGTCGCGGGAATCCCGCGGCCGCGCACGTCGATGAGGACATCGGTGTCCAGCGCGACCGATCGGTCGAGCAGAGCGAGCGCGATGCCCTGCTTGCGGGTAGGCGAGAACGTCCCCGAGGTCACCTCACCGACGACCTCACCGTCGAGGGTGACCGGGCAGTGCGCCCGCGGTATGCCGCGTCCGGACACCACGAGCCCCCGCGAGATCCGCGAGGTCGGGGCGGCCTTCTCGGCCAGCAGGGACTCACGACCCCAGAACGCGGGCTTGGACCAGCCGACCGCCCAGCCCGACCGGGCCATGACCGGCGTGATGTCCAGCGACAGGTCCTGGCCGTGCAGGGGATAGCCCATCTCGGTCCGCAGCGTGTCGCGGGCGCCCAGGCCACACGGCATACCGTCCCAGGGGCGCATCGCCTCGACGAGAGCGTCCCAGAGCGCCGTCGCGTCCTCCCACCTGGGCACGAGCTCATAGCCGCGCTCGCCTGTGTAGCCGGTCCGGCAGACGATCACCTGACGACCCTGCCAGTCGGCCTCGCGGAACTGCATGTAGTCGTGCCCAGTCGGCAGCCCGAGCGCGTCGAGCACCTCGTCGGAGCGAGGACCCTGGACGGCGATGACGGCATAGTCGCGGTGGCGGTCGACCACCTCGATGCCGGCGGGCACGGCGGCGACGAGGCGGCGGCATACCTCCGCGGTGTTGGCCGCGTTGGGGATGAGGAAGACGTCGTCGTCGGCGCGCAGGTATTGGATGAGGTCGTCGACGACCCCGCCGGTCTCGTCGCAACACATCGTGTATTGCGCCTGCCCGGGGCCGATCTTGCTCAGGTCGTTGGTGAAGCAGGCGTTGACGAAGTCGACCGCACCCCGACCGGTGACAGACGCCTTGCCCAAGTGGCTGACGTCGAAGATCCCCACCCGCTCGCGGACCGCGGTGTGCTCGGCCACCACGCCGCCGCCGGGGTATTCGATCGGCATCTCCCACCCACCGAAATCGGCGAGCTTGGCGCCCAGAGAGACGTGACGGTCGTGCAGCGGAGAGTGGGCGAGGTCGGCCATGGGAGCCGAGCCTAACGGGATCGGTCAGATCCGCGGCAGGCCTAGCCGCCAGACTTCCGCCGGAACATCCGCTGTGCTGCGGCCGGCCCGTGGGTCTCGTGGACCTTGCCTTCGCCCTCGCCGCCACTCTCCCGCCCCGCGTGGGCCTGCTTGCGGTCCAATGCCTCGCGGAACTTGGCCTTCATCTCCTCCGACGGGCCTGCCTTAGCGGCCTTCGCAGGCTTGGCGTTCTTGCTCATCCTCGATCGTCCTCTCAGCTGTCGTCCGAGCGCAGACCCGGCCTGGTGTCGCCGCGCCGGTCCTGGCGCTGGCGTGAGCTCCATTCGCGCATCCGGCTGGGATAGCCGGTGAGCAGGACGTCATAGATCGGGATCCCCAGCCCCGCAGCCATCTCGTATGCCGCCGCCCGCGACCCGACGGCGCGTCGGGTCCACTCGCCGTCGGTGGCGACGAGGACGACGCTCTGGGTGCTGACGTTGGTCGCCGGCTCGAGGAATGCCTCCACGCCTCGGCGGGTCTGAGTGAACTGCGCGAAATGGCTCTGCACCGCCCCGAGGTCGACGCTCATCGCCGGCCCGTCCGATCGGCCCAGGCCAGGCAGTTGCGACCGGCGCTTTCGGCCGAACAGTCCCATAGCCCGAACCTTATGCTGTCCGCGTGAGCACTCGGGGAACCTCCCAAGGACGATGGGCCGGTGTCGCCATCGCCGGCGTCATCCTGCTCAGCGTCGTCAGCATCGGCGTCCATGCCCTCCTCGTTCCCGTCCTGCTGGCCCGGGGTGGCACGACTGCCAGCCGGACGCCGACACCCACCCTCCCCGCAGCGCCTTCGGCGGGTTCGACGAACCGCGCTCCCGCCACGGCCTCCCCCACTCCGGCGGCGGTGCCGACCGGGGTGCCCGCAGTGCCGGCATACGACCGGGCCTGCCTGCGCCGCGACAACCCGGCGACTGGCGCCCGCTTCCCGGCCAGCGACCCCTTTGGCGACGACATCACCGCGCTGGGCGACAAGGCCGAACTGCAACGCCTGTATGCCGTGTCCACTGGCGCGCTCGTCCCCATCGACGGTCTTGGCGCACCGCGCCCGTGCGACGAACAGCTCTGGACGCTCGTGCGAACTACCGCGCCGACCTTGCTCGGGCACTTGGAGGAGTTGCTCATCTTCGATGCCGACCCCGATCCGGATGCCGGCGACTTCGTCATCGAAGGCGAATCGGCACCCAAGGAGATCGCTCCCGACACGTTCGACGACGACCGCTGGCGGCTGTCGTTCGCGCCGAACGGGCTGGACCGCGGCGAGCTGGCCTGGCTGGTGGCACACGAGTTGGCCCATATCGCCAGCCTCAACAAGGAGCAGATGCTCGGCGGGATCGGCGCTGACGTGTGCGCCACATGGCACACGGGCACCGGGTGTCTCCTGCGGGATTCCTTCCTGCAGCGCTACCTACTCAACACCTGGGACGACGACCTGTGGGACGCCTGGGACGAGGCCAACGCCAAGTCGACCGAGAAGGCGCGGCGCACGGCATACCGGGACCTCTACGACGACCACAAGGACTCGTTCGTCACCTCGTATGCCGCGTGGCACCCGCTTGAGGATTTCGCCGAATCGTTCGCGATGTGGTGTACCTACCCCGCTGACGAACCGGCCCGCAAGAAGCTGCCGACGGCCAAGCTGACCGACAACGGCAGCAAGGTCGCCTGGTTCGACAACGCGCGCCGAGACCTCCTGCCCGCCTTCGGCCCGGGCTGCGAGATGCTGCGCGACTTCGCCGCGGGCTGAGCCACGCTCGGGCAGCAGGGGTCAGCGCCGTTGCGCCCCAACGGTCGTCTGAAGTGACAAGATGCGGGGTGACCCACGACACCGACAGGAGCCCACATGGCGGCCGACGTGCCCGATGGTTATGACGTCCTCGTTCTCGGCGGCGGCAGCGGCGGCTACGCATGCGCCTTGCGCTCGGCCCAGCTCGGGCTTCGGGTGGCGTTGATCGAGCGCGACAAGCTCGGCGGCACGTGTCTGCACCGCGGTTGCATCCCTACCAAGGCCCTGCTGCATGCGGCCGAGGTGGCCGACACGGCGCGCGACGGGGCCCGGTTCGGGGTCAACTCCAGCGTCGCGTCGATCGACATGCCAGCGGTGTTGCGCTACCAACAGGGCGTGGTGAGCCGGCTGCACAAGGGGCTGCAAGGACTGGTCTCCGCGGCGACGATCGACTATTTCCCCGGCGTGGGCGAGGTGACCTCGCCGACGACGATCCGGCTCGGGGACACGACCCTGACGGGACGCAACCTCGTCCTGGCGACGGGCTCGCGGGCCCGCTCGCTGCCTGGGCTGGAGATCGGCGGGCGGGTGCTCACCAGTGACGAGGCGCTGACCCTGGACGTTGTGCCTGGCTCGGTCATTGTCCTTGGCGGCGGGGTGATCGGGGTTGAGTTCGCCTCGGTCTTCAGGTCTTTCGGGGCGAGCGTCACGATCGTCGAGGCCCTGCCGAGGCTGGTGCCCGCCGAAGAGGAAAGTATCTCCAAGGCCCTGGAGCGCGCCTTCCGCAAGCGCGGGATCGTCAGCCGCACGGGTGCTCGGTTCGCGGGCGTCACCCAGGACGAGTCCGGGGTCACCCTCAGCCTCGAGGACGGGTCGACGCTGTCGGCCGAGTTCCTCCTTGTCGCCGTTGGTCGCGGACCGGTGTCCGAGGGCATGGGCTTCGAGTCGGCCGGGGTGGTGACTGACCGCGGCTTCGTGCCCACCGACGACCGCCGTCGGACGAACG
>JBGAQN010000068.1:0-13240 GCA_044220725.1 Dermatophilaceae bacterium | reverse complement strand
ACTTGCTCGCTCACGGGGTGGGCTGGCGGAGCTGGACTGCGATGACGTGGCCGGTCACGGTGACCTGACCGTCCGCGATGACCTCCGCGTCGACGACGACCTTGCGCTCCCCCACCTCCACCGGCCACGCGCGGAGCCGGAGCTCCCCACCCATGGGGGTCGGTGCCTTAAAGCTCACCTGGAGCAGGCCGGTGACATAGCGCAGCACCGGGTCGCTGCCGATCTCGCGGCCGTCGGCGGCATACCGGGCGGCTGCCGCGGTGCCCACGGCGTGGCAGTCGATGAGCGAGGCGAGCAGCCCGCCATAGACGACGCCGGTGATGGCCAGGTGGTAGGGCTTGGGCTGGAAGGTCGCCACCCCCTGCGCGCCGTCCCAGAAGGTGCGGATGTGCAGGCCGTCGTCGTTGAGCCGGCCGCAGCCGTAGCAGACGGCCACGTCAGGTGGGTAGGAGTCCTGGACCGCCACGGAAGTCATGGGCCCCACGGTAGCGTCGCGGCGGCATACGGTGAGGGCATGAGCCGCCCCGTCGGAAACCCGGCCCTCGCGCCGTTCGGCACCACGATTTTCGCGACCATGTCCGCCCTCGCGGTGGAGCATGGGGCGATCAACCTCGGGCAGGGGTTCCCGGACACCGATGGGCCGAGCATCGTGCTTGAGGCGGCGGTCGCGGCGATCCGCGGTGGGCGCAACCAGTACCCGCCGGGGCCGGGCGTGCCCGAGCTGCTCGCGGCGATCGCGGCGCACCAGCTGCGGTTCTATGGGATCGAGCTCGATCCGGCGCGGGAGATCCTCGTGACGGTCGGCGCCACCGAGGCGATTGCGGCGACGATCCTCGCGCTCGTGCAGCCCGGTGACGAGGTCGTGACCTTCGAGCCCTACTACGACTCGTATGCCGCGTCGATCGCCCTTGCGGGCGGGGTGCGGCGCACCTCCGTGTTGCGGTTCCCGGACTTCGCGGTCGACGAGGCGTCGCTGCGGGCGGCCTTCTCGGAGCGGACGCGCATGGTGCTGCTCAACACGCCGCACAACCCGACGGGCAAGGTCTTCAGCCGGGCCGAGCTCGACCTGGTCTGCGCGCTCGCGCGGGAGCACGACGCGTGGGTGGTGACCGACGAGGTCTACGAGCACCTGATCTTCGACGGGGTGGAGCACGTGCCCGTGTCGACGCTGCCGGGGATGTGGGACCGCACGTTGACGATCTCGTCCGCGGGCAAGACCTTCTCGACGACCGGGTGGAAGGTCGGCTGGGTGAGCGGTCCGGCCGACGCGGTGGCCGCGGTGCGGGCGGTCAAGCAGTTCCTCACCTATGTCGGGTCGGGGCCGTTCCAGCCGGCCGTCGCCACCGGGTTGGGCCTGGACGATGAGGTGTATGCCGCCCTCGCCTCCTCACTGCAGGCCAAGCGGGACCTGTTGTGCGCTGGGTTGGCGTCGGCCGGGCTGCCGGTGTCGCGACCGGCTGGGACGTATTTCGTCATCGCCGATGCGGCGGCGTTGGGAGCGACCGACGCCATGGAGTTCTGCCACTGGTTGCCGGGGGCGGCTGGAGTCGTCGGGGTCCCGGTGTCGGTGTTCCACGACGACGCGGAGGCGGCGCGGACGCTGGTGCGGTTCGCGTTCTGCAAACGAGACGAGGTGCTGGTCGAGGCGGTGCGGCGATTGGCGGCGCTCCGCCGGACGTGATCGGCGCGACCTGGGTTGGCTGGACCACCTCATCGTCAGGCTCTATCCACAGCCTCGCGACATTCGTCTCACCCTCCACAGCCCTGCCGGTGCAGAACGATCAGGACCCGACGGCGGCACAGCCTTGGTGCCATGAGATGGGCTGTGACGATCACCTTCCTGGCCGCCGCATGGACCCTGCCGGCCATGGCTACCACCACGAACCCGGGGCGGACGATCCCGGCAGCGGCCATCCCGGCATCGGTCATCCCGGCATCGGTCCCCCTGGACCCTTCGCCACGGTCGTCGTGGGTATGGCCAACGCCGCCACCTCATGCCGTCCTGGGGTACTTCGCGCCGCCTAGTGTCCGGTGGGGACCCGGACACCGTGGCGTCGATCTCGCGGCGGCGGTCGGGGCAGTGATCGGGTCGCCCTCCGAAGGCCAGGTGACCTTCGCCGGGATGGTTGCCGGACGCCCCGTGCTCGTCGTCGCCCATGCCAACGGCCTGCGATCCACCCTCGAGCCAGTGGCCGCGGCTGTCCCCGTCGGGGCATCGATTACCGCCGGCGAAGCCGTTGGCGTCCTCACCGCCCACCCCGGACACTGTCCGCCGGCTAGTTGCCTGCACTGGGGAGTCTTGCGTGGCACGACGTACCTCGATCCGCTGGCGTTGCTGGAGGGAAGGGTCATCCTCCTGGCGATGTCGTGATCGGGATGCCTTGCCTGGGCCAGAGGCCCGCCGCGTTCACGTCACCCACCTACGAGGCGGGCCAAGGCCAGGCGCGACACCCCTGGAGGCTCAGGGTTTGCTGGACCATGATCGGCGCGGGCTGTCCCTTGCCCGGGCACAACACATGGCGGTGCCCGAGCCCATGCCCAACCTCGTGGTTCACCAGGTAGGTTCGATAACTGGTGATGTCGCCTCCATAGCTCGCCGACCCGCGAATCCATCGGTGCAGATTGAGCACCGCTCGGCCGCCCCACCAGCAGGAGACGTTCGCTGCGCTGACTCGTAGTGGCCCGCAGAGCTTGGCGGTCAGCGTCGGCGTCGCCAAAGTAACCCTCACGTCCACGGTCGCACCGTTTCGGACCTCCTCTGGGGACACCGGGACAAAGCGCACCCGGTCAGCCTTCTGCCAACCCCGCGAATCGCTGAGAATCCCCGACACCGTGGCAGCAAACGCGGCTTCCGCGATGTCCAGCCCGTCCTCCACCTCGATGCTCAACCGAACAGCCCGACCGGTTGCCGACCACTTCTGTTGAGGAATAGCCAGCGCGTGAAGGGCCCCGCCTGCAGAGGCCTGGACCGGCGGGAGCGACGTCCCAGGGGCTGCCGTGGGCTCGGGCGCCCCTTCCTCCGCCTCGCCCATAGGGTCGGTTGGTTCGACGCTGGGAGCCACCGGAGCCGGATCGGTCGACGCCGACGCGACCGATGCCGGTCGAGGTGAGGTCGGCGGGGTCTCGCGCGAGGCGACATCATCGCCTGGCACGGCCCTGCTCGTCGACCCGGACACCGGAGTGTCGAGGTGGCCACCACGTGGCACAGCGACGAGGGGGTCTTGGGCTCCTCGTGCCATCACCGTGCCAGCGAAAAGCAGGGCAAGCGCGAGCAGGACCGTCCGGCGGAGGCGGTGCAGGCGTCGACGCTTGGCCGACCTGAGCCGGCGCGCGGAACGTCGACTAGTCGCGGCTCGTTCGTGCCCAAGCGCAGTAGCAGCGCGCATATCGGCACGTCGCTGCACCACGTCGTGAGGCGCCACGCCACCTTCTCAGAGCTTGTGGGTCAATGGGTTCCCTGTCGGGTCCGATCCGCAGGTGACCATCGTTGCAGAATTCCTCGACGCTGCGGGCCACCCGCGCTGACCGGTTGCCCTTCAGGCGCGCGGATGTGCCTGTCGGTAGGACTGTCGCAATCGCTCCGCGGAGACGTGGGTGTAGAGCTGCGTCGTCGCGAGGGTTGCGTGGCCGAGCAACTCCTGGACCACCCGCAGGTCGGCCCCGCCTTCCAACAGATGAGTGGCAGCGCTGTGTCGCAACCCATGGGGCGCGAGATCCGGGGCACCCGGGACGCGGCCGACGAGCCGGTGGACGACCTCGCGGACCTGACGCGGGTCAACGCGACGTCCCCGTCGCCCGACGAACAGCGCCCCTGCGGTGTGGTCCGTCACGAGATGGGCCCGGTATGCCGCCCACTCCTGCAGGGCACGAGCAGCGGGGTGCCCGAACGGCACCACGCGCTCCTTTCCACCCTTGCCCAGGACCCGGACCACCCTGGCTGACAGATCGAGGTCATCGACGTCGCACCCGGCCAGCTCACTGACCCGCAGGCCACTGGCATAGAGCAACTCGACCATCGCGCGGTCTCGAGCAGAGATCGGATCTCCGTCGTCGGCAGCCAACTCAGCCACGTGCATGAGGTCGTCGGCCTCCGTGTGTCGCAGCACGTCGGGAAGCCGACGATTGCGGCGCGGGGCGATCAGGCGCAGACCCGGATTGACTGCGATCCGGCCGGTTCGGGTCGCCCATGCGAAGAAGGTCCGTGCGCTGGCGGCGCGCCGAGACACCGTGGTGCGCGCGGCGCCGGACTCGCGGGACATCGATGCAAGCCAGGCACGAAGATCAGCGAGACCGATGTCGTCGATGGCGGCAATCCCCCGGCATTCATCGACAAAGGCGAGCAGGGAGCGGAGATCGCCGAGATAGGCACGCACAGTATGCGGGGATAGCCCCCGTTCGGCCGCCAGATGGAGTTCGAAGCGCTCGAGAGTCGGCTGCGCCCACTGCGGTCGAGGCTGTGTCACACACCCGTCGGGTGTGTGAGCGTCAACGGTCATCCCCTAACGGTTGCACACCGTCGGTCGCTGCGGAGTCACCTCGCCCCCCGGCGCGTCCGAAGGGGCGTCTGCTTCCACTCTTCTCCCACCCGCATCGCCACACCTGCCAGCTCCAGTCGCCCGAGCGCGGCTCGCACGGCGTTCGAATCGACCCCTGCGTGGGTCGCGATGGCCTGGACCGAAGCCGGGGCGCGGACCGGCAGGGCAGCGAGCACTCCGCGGTCCTGCTCGGGCAGGTCGTCCTCGGGGCGCACCGGGTCCGACCGGTGCGGGACGGCATCCAGGCCCATCCGCCCAACCAGGTCCAACACATCGGCCAGGTCAGTGACCAGGGTCGCCTTCTGGTCGCGGATCGCCTGATGACAGCCTGCCGAGACCCGCGAGGTCACCGCGCCCGGGACCGCCCCGACCGGGCGGCCGTGCTCGACGGCATACCCGGCCGTGTTCAGCGAGCCGGATCGCAAGCCCGCCTCAACGACAACCGTGCCGAGCGTCATCGTCGCAATGAGCCGGTTTCGTTGCAGGAAACGAGATCTCGTCGGTGCTCCACCCGGGGCGACCTCGGAGACCAATGCTCCAACCCCCCCGATCCGGGAGATGAGGTCGGCGTTGCTGGCCGGGTAAGGCCGATCCAAACCGCCAGCGAGCACAGCTACCGTTGGGCCACGGACCGACAAGCTGCCGGCATGCGCGGCTCGATCGATGCCGTAAGCGGCCCCTGAGACGACCGTGTACCCGGCCTCACCCAGCCCTGCCCCCAGCTGGCCAGCCACCCCCATCCCGTATGCCGTGCACGCCCGAGCACCGACGAGTGCAACGGAGGTGGCACACGCCTGCGCCAGCTCAAGCGGACCGACGACCCACAGGCCAATCGGTGGTCGGGCCAGGCAGTCCAATCCGCTCGGCCACTCAACATCGCCTGGGATGACCATGCGCCAGCCGCGGCGTCGAGCAAACCCAACAACGTCGTCAAGATCGACGCCGGCGACACGGGCCCGCAGCGGCTCCGGGGCCCAGGACTGGCCTTCGACGACCGCAGCCAGCGCATCCACTGCGCCCAGTTGCTCGACAAGCGCGACTGCCTTCGGGTCGCCCGGTTCGGCGACCCGAGACCAGGCCGCTCGGGCCCAGCGGTCCTGGCTGAGCGTGGCCGACAGGACGGTCACGGTCGACTCCCTCGGGCGGGCCGGTCACTCACGTCGGTCATCCCGATCACGCGGCCATGGCGGGCTGATGGCGCAGTGACAGGGCGAGGCCGACGTCGTCTCGAGTCGGCGAGGGGCGCCCGGCTAGGTCGGCGATCGTCCAGGCCAACCGCAGGCAGCGGTCGTACCCGCGCAAAGACAGCCACCCGCGGTCCACTGCCCGGTCCAGGTCGACCGTGCGCTGAACTCCCAAGCGGAACGGCCCTGAGCGCAGTACCGGGCCGGGGACCCGGCCGTTGACGGCATACTCCCTGCCAGCCCACCGCCGCGCCTGAGCAGCCCGAGCCGACTGGACTCGGGCCCGAACCACCGTGGTCGACTCCCCCGGCTCGCCAACCAGAGCGGCCCGGGACGGCGCCGGGACGTGGACCTGAATGTCGATGCGGTCCAGGATCGGGCCGGACAGCCGAGCCGAATAGCGCCGTTGTTGGATCGCGCTACAGGTGCAGCTATCGGCTTTGCCTGAACCCATCCCGCACGGGCAGGGGTTCGCGGCCAAGACGAGCTGGAACTGGCAGGGAAACCGGACGTTCCCGATCGCCCGGGCAACAACAACGTGTCCCGACTCGATGGGTTGGCGCAGCGCCTGGAGGACGCCCGGACGAAACTCGGGTGCTTCGTCGAGGAAGAGCACCCCGTGGTGGGCCTGGGTGATCGCTCCGGGGAGGACTAGTCCCGACCCACCACCGATGATCGCCGGCATCGAGGCGCCATGATGAGGCGCCACGAACGGTGGCCGGCGACACAACCCGTCTGTGCTCACCAGAGTTCCCAAGATGGACGAGATCGCGGTGACCTGCATCGCCTGGCGATCATCGAGCTCCGGCAGCAGACCCGGCAAACGCTCGGCAAGCATGGACTTCCCGGCTCCCGGAGGCCCGACGAGATAGAGGTGGTGGGCGCCTGCGGCGGCGATCTCCACCGCCAGCCGGCCTTCGACTTGGCCGACCACGTCGGAGAGGTCTGGTAGCGCGATCTGTTGGCTGGAAACCTCGTCCGGCTCGTCGACCGGCAGCGTCGGGCGCCGGCGATCCAACGCCCGATATCGTGCGACGAGTTCGTCCAACTGGGCAACCGGGTGGACCTCGACCCCCGCCACAAGCCGGGCCTCCCGGGCATTGGCGACGGGCACGACCACGTGCCGGACCCCGGCTTGGGCAGCCGCGAGGACCATCGGCACCAAGCCGCGAACCGGCCGGACCGAACCGTCCAGGCCCAATTCGCCGATGTGCACCACATGGTCGACAACTCGGGCCGGGATCTCCCCTGCGGCAACGAGGGTCGCCACGACGATCGCTAGGTCGAAGCCGCTGCCGACCTTGACAACGGACGCCGGCGACAAGTTGACCGTCACTCGTCGTTGCGGGATGGGGTGCCCGCTGTTGGACGCCGCCGCACGCACCCGATCGGGTGCCTGGGCACATGCGGCGTCGGCCCGACCGGTCACGGTGAAGGCCGGAAGCCCTGCAGCGACATCCGACTCGACGTCAACGAGGAACCCGTCCACCCCTCGCAAGCCCACCGATCGCGTCCGACCCAGACCCATCTCAGCCCACCCCCACCAGGTGCTCGATGACACACGGGCCGAACCGAGGCCGCGAGACCCCGACGACGTCGATCCGGATCTCGGTGAACGGGATCGCCTCACCGGCGTCGGCTCGCTCTTGCAGCCAGGCCCCAGCCAACCGTCGCAGTCGGGCGACCTTGCGGAAGGTCACCGCGTGCAGCGGGCCCCCGAAGGTCAGCCCACGGCGGGTCTTGACCTCACAGACCACCAGATCCGCGCCGTGGCGAGCCACGATGTCGATCTCGCCCAACGCACATCGCCAGTTGCGGGCTAACACGGCCATGCCTTGGTCGCGCAGGTAGCGCTCGGCCATCCGTTCGCCGTAGCTGCCGACGGCTGCTGACAGGCGATGCGGCATACCCGCGGGCCGGGTCGGAGCAAGTGCCGGGCGATGCCCGTCGTCCCATGTCTGCATGTGGTGAGCAAAGCGTGCCGACCCCCAGCCGGGCCATCGGCAGGGAACGACCTGTGGACAGTGGGACCAGCGTCCAGCGGTTGTGGACAACACCGGCGTCGCCCACCCACACGGGCGACCGGGCCCACTCCTTAGGAGGGCATTTCCAGCTCCGACTTGGGCAGCTCCTCGATGTTGACGTCCTTGAAGGTCACCACCCGCACCGACTTGACGAACCGTGCCGGCCGATAGATGTCCCACACCCACGCGTCGTTCATCGTGATATCGAAGAACACCTCGCCGCCGTCCGAGCGCACCTTCATGTCGACCGAGTTGCACAGGTAGAAGCGCCGTTCGGTCTCGACCACGTGCGAAAACAGCGACACGACATCGCGGTATTCGCGGTAGAGGGCGAGCTCCTGCTCGGTCTCGTACTTCTCCAGGTCCTCGGAACTCATCGGGTCCTCATCGGGTCCTCTTCGGCGCGGCTATCGCTTGGGTCGTCCCGTTCTACCATCTCGGACGCGCGTCCACGCAGCCGCCAACTTCTCCGGTGAAGGTCACAGGGCCCGTGCAGTTCCAGGGCGGCCAGGTGCTCGGGCGCGGCATACCCCTTGTTGATCTCCCATCGGTATGCCGGGTGGGCACTCGCGTGCGCGACCATCAGCCCGTCGCGCTCCACCTTGGCCAACACCGAGGCGGCTGCCACGGAGGAACAGCGTTGATCGGCCTTGACCATCGTGGTCACGGGCGGGGTGCCCTCGCGGTCCGGCCCGTCGTCCAGCAGCCCGAGCAGGCCGATGCGGTCGGGAGCGGTCAGCCAGTCGTGGTTTCCGTCGAGAATGACAAGGTCGGGCACGACAGGCAGCGCTGCCAACGCTCGGACACCGGCCAACCTGAGCGCGGCGATGATGCCGATCCGGTCGATCTCCCAGGCCGAGGCGTGCCCGACGGCGAAACCGTGTGCCCAGCGATGAATCCGGGGCACCATCCGCTCGCGGGCGCTCGCGCTCAGGAGTTTGGAGTCGCGCACCCCCTGCGGGGCCGAGCGGCATACCTCGTCGATGACGACGATCCCCACGCTGACCGGGCCGGCCAACGCCCCACGGCCAACCTCATCCATCCCGGCCAGCAGCCGGAAACCCTGGCGTTGCAGGGAACGCTCGACCCGCAGCGTTGGGCTCTTGACCGTCGGCATGGCGCGACCTCAGGGCACGCCCGTAAAAGGGTCGACGCCCAGCGACAGACCCGTCCACCGGTCCACCGGCCAGACGACCAGGATCGCCTTGCCGTGAATGTCCTGCATGGGGACTGAGCCCACGGCACCGGACCCATCGTCATGAATGCGGGAATCGGCCGAGTCCGACCGGTGATCCCCCATGACCCAGACCCGACCCGCCGGAACGACGATGTCAAAGGCCGCCCGCCCACCGCCGGGGCTGTCACCAGCCTTGACGTAAGGCTCAGTGATCGGGACGCCATTGACGCTCACCTGCCCGGAGGCGGTGCAGCAGGCCACGCGGTCGCCGGGCAGCCCGATGACCCGCTTGATGAGGTGCTCGTGGGAATCGTCAGGGGCCAGCCCGAGGAAGATCAGGGCCGACCGCACTGGGCTGCGCTCGACCGGCGCGACCTCACCAAGCCAGTGATCGGGGTCGGTGAAGACGACGATGTCGCCCCGGCGCAGGTCGAAGGGCCCGGGAGTCAACTTGCTCACCAGCACCCGGTCGTCCTTGACGAGGGTGTCTTCCATCGACCCCGAAGGGATGTGGAACGGCTGGACGAGGAAGGTCTTGACGACCAGCGAAAGGACCATGGCCATGGTGACGACAATGAGGACTTCACGAACACCCAGCCAGATGCTTCGCGCGACACTGCGCGGCGGCGTATGCCGCTCGTCAGCGCTGGTGTCGGGCGCATTCACGGCCGACTCGATTCGGTTGGCGCGGTCGGTGCCGTCGACCCGGTTGACCCCGTTGGCGCGGTCGCATCGTGCAGCGACGGGGCGGCGACCAGGCTGCCAATTCGACCTATCGGCCAATAGCGCACCCAGGCCCGACCAACGACGTCGTCCAGGGGCACCATTCCGCCGCCAGGGCGTCCCAATTGCGATCGGGAATCTGCTGAAGCGCTCCGGTGGTCGCCCATGACCCAGATCTTGCCGGCCGGCACGATCACGTCGAAGGCCGTCGTACTGGGCGGGTTCCCGGGAAAGAGGTAGGACCGCTCGTCGACCGCTTGCCCGTTGACGGTGAGGCGGCCGTCGACGTCGCAGCACACGATGTGATCGCCGGGGAGCCCGACCACGCGTTTGACGTAGTCGGCACCCGAACTGAGCGACAGCATGCCAATGACCGACGAGAACACCCCGCGGATGCCGCCCTCCGTTCGTGCTCCGACCGGTACTCCCCACGTGGCGCTGCCGTCGAACACGACGACGTCGCCGCGCTCGATGGACGGACCACGATGCAGTCGACTGACCAGGATGCGGTCGCCGGGCTCAAGGGTGGGCTGCATCGACCCCGAGGGCACCGAAAACGATTGGACGAGGAATGCGCGTACGAGAATCATGATCGTGATCGCGACGACCCCGATCTGAATCCACTCCGGGATGACGCCCAAGCCCACTCGCCGACCGCGCCGCTGTGATCGCTGGCTTGCTTCCCGAGCCTCTCGCACCTGTCGTCGGGTCAGGCCCGGCGTGGCCTCGTTCGGCTCGCCCCCCGAGGGCTCGTTCACCCGGCTCAGGCGCCGCTCTTGGCCTCGGCCTTGCCGGACGAGTCGCGCTTCTCCTTGATCTTGGCGGCCTTGCCGCGCAGATCGCGCAGGTAGTAGAGCTTCGCGCGACGGACGTCACCGCGGGTGACGACCTCGATCTTGTCGATGATCGGGGTGTGCACCGGGAAGGTCCGCTCGACCCCGACACCGAAGGACACCTTGCGCACGGTGAAGGTCTCGCCGACGCCCGAGCCGTGGCGGCGGATGACGATGCCCTGGAAGACCTGGACGCGGGAGCGGTTGCCTTCGATGACCTTGACGTGCACCTTGAGGGTGTCACCGGCGCGGAAGGCGGGGATGTCGTCGCGCAGCGTGGCGGCGTTGACGTCGTCGAGGTGGTGCATGGTGTCAGCTGCTTTCTCGTGGCGCCACAGGTCGCCTCGGGGGGTGGTCAGGTGTGCGAACTCTCAGGTATGCCGTCCGGCCGGCCGCGCGACGGCCCTCCCGTGAACGGGTGGTCCGGGTCGCTCCCCCTGTGGCAGGGGCTCGTCAGATGCCGGAAGGCAACCGTCCAAGTGTGCCAGACCCCACGGCATACCGGGAAATCTGGCTGTGCTCGCAGCGCGCGGGATGGTCCGGTACCGCGGTCGCCACCGGCGCTAGTCGGTCCCGGCGTGATGGGGGCCGTCCAGCAGGTCCGGACGGCGGGTAGCGGTGCGCTCGACTCGCTGGGCGTGGCGCCAGGCCGCGATGGCGCCGTGGTTGCCCGAGAGCAGGACCTCGGGGACGTCCAGGCCGCGCCAGGACGCGGGCTTGGTGTAGACGGGGTATTCGAGCAACCCGTCTTCGTGGGACTCCTCGACGAGCGACTCGGCGTTGCCGATGACCCCCGGCAGCAGCCGGGCCACCGCCTCGACGATCGCCAGGACCGCCACCTCGCCGCCGTTGAGCACGTAGTCCCCCAGGGACACTGGCGTCACCGGCATCAGCCCGGCGGCATACTCGATGACCCGCTCATCAATGCCCTCGTAGCGCCCGCAGGCAAACGCCAGCCACGGCTCGCGGGCGAACTCGCGGGCCAGGGCCTGGGTGAACGGCATACCGGATGGCGTGGGGACGAGCAGACGGGGCACGGCGCCCTCGGCCCCGCCTCCGGAGGCGACGAGGGCGTCGAGCGCCTCCCCCCACGGTTCGGGACGCATGACCATGCCAGCGCCGCCCCCGTAGGGCGTGTCGTCGACGGTCCGGTGCCGGTCGTGGGTGTGCTCACGCAGGTCGTGGACGCGCACGTCGAGCAACCCCTGCTCGCGGGCCTTGCCGATCAGCGAGAGCTCAAGCGGCGCGAGGTAGTCCGGGAAGATCGTCACCACATCGATCCGCATCGCGGCGGTGGTCATGGCCCGCTCAGAGCTCCAACAGACCCGCAGGCGGGTCGATGACCACGCGTCCGCCGACGACGTCGACGATCGGGACCAGCGCGGAGACAAAGGGGATGTATGCCGTCCGCCCACCCTGCCGGGCCACCCGAAGGCGGTCCTGACCAGGGCCGATGTCCAGGCCGGCGACGGTCCCGACCGACGACCCGTCCCGGAGGACGACGGCCAGGCCGATGAGCTGCTCCTCGTACCAGGCGTCGCCGCCTTGGTCGGGCTCGAGCAACTCCTCGCCACCGAGGGGGGTCAGCAGCCGGGTGCCGCGCAGGCCCTCGGCGCCGGTTCGATCGGGGATCTCCTCGAAGCCCAGCAGCCAGACCCCGTTATGGTCCCGGGACGAGCGCACGGTGAGTTCGCGCGGGACCCCGCTGCCCTTGGGGGCCTTCGTGGGCAGCACCGTGCCGACGGCGAACCGGCCCGCGGGGTCGTCCGTGTGCAGTTGCACCGTGACCTCCCCGCGGATGCCGTGAGGTTTGCCGATCCGGGCGACGACGTGCGCCACAGCCGGAGGGTCAGCGCCGGTCGGTGTCGACGATGTCGACGCGGATGTTCGCGCCGCCTGCCAGGGCCTGCATCACGGTGCGCAGGGCGCTGGCAGTGCGACCGGAGCGACCGATGACCCGGCCGAGGTCCTCGGGGTGCACGCGTACCTCAAGCAGCTCGCCGCGGCGCAGCTCCTTGCGGCGCACGACCACCTCGTCGGCGTGGTCGACGATGCCCTTGACCAGGTGTTCCAGGGCCTCCTCGAGCACGGTCAGGCCTCGTCGCCCTCGGCGGCGGCCGCGTCAGCGGTCTCGGCCGGCGTGTCGGCGGCAGCCAAGGCGTCGGTGATCTCGGCGACGGCAGCCTCGGCCTTGGCGGGCTTGCGACGGACGGTCGTGGCCGCGCCCTTGAGCTCGAGCGACTTGCCCGCAGCGGCGACGGCGGCCTCGTAGAGGTCCTTCTTGCTCGGCTTGGGCTTGGCGACGCGCAGGGTGCCCTCGGCGCCGTCGATGCCCTTGAACTTCTGCCAGTCGCCAGTCACCTTGAGCAGCGCCTCGACGGCTTCGGTGGGCTGGGCGCCCTGCGCCAGCCAATAGGCGGCGCGGGCAGGGTCGATGTCGATGACCGAGGGCTCCTCGGTGGGGTGGTACTTGCCGATCTCCTCGATCGCCCGGCCATCGCGCTTGGTGCGCGAGTCCATGACGACGACGCGGTAGAACGGGGTGCGGATCTTGCCCATCCGCTTGAGGCGAATCTTGACGGCCACGCTGGTGGTCTCCTGCTTCGTTTCGTGAGCACGGCGAGACCGGGGCAGGTCGCTCCGGGGTGCCGTCACTCGGCCTGTAGGCGCTCGCGTCCGGACAACAGAGCCGTCAGGCGCGGCGAGTACAGCCGCCCATTCTGCCAGACCGCGCGCCCTCCCCCGACCATCCCCGTATGCCGCC
>JBGAQN010000067.1:0-15318 GCA_044220725.1 Dermatophilaceae bacterium | reverse complement strand
GTCACGGTGATGGGCACGTCGAGCACCGTCCACATCTCGCCGCGGTGTTCGTGCCGCTGCAGGCTCAGCCGATGCCCCGCCTGCACGGTGATCGTCTTGACGGTCACCGTCTCGTTGGAGACGAACTGGGTGAAAGACCCCCACGGCCGCTCCGCGACGAAAATGTCGACCCGCGGGTCGCGCAGGCCCTCGGCATACTCGGTGCGGTGGTGGATGACCGGAGGTGGGGTGTCGTTCACGAGGCTCCTCTGTCGCCTGCCGCGGGTGCACAGGCACGACCGGCCAGTATGCCGCATGCCTCCTGCCGCACGTCGGTCGGGAACCCCCCGATGGCGGACCGATCGGACGGCGATCGTTGGGGCGATCGACCAGGAACGACCGCGCCGGGAACGACCGCGCTGGGAACGACCGCTCCACGAGCGACCGCGCCGTGCCTCACCAGGGGCCGTAGGGGCCCTGCCGGCCACCGCCCCGCCCGCCGAGATGGGCCAGGGCTGGCCGGACGTCGGCGAGGTAGACCGCCGCGGCCACGAAGGCGATGACCCCCAGCATCGAGAGCACGTTGGTGACGAAGGTGACGGCAATGGCCACCCCCAGGACGATGACCCAGAAGTTCTTGGTGCGCTTGCCGGCAGCCACGAAGGCATCCGGTCGATGCCGGACGGCGTCGACGAAGGCGAAGATCTCCGCGCCCAACGCGGCGACCCAGAGGATCGTCACAATGATGTTCTGGGCCGACGAGAACGTGGACAGCATGTGAGGCCTTCCGTCGGAGACTCAGGGCGCGGTCGGGGGCTGGGGTCGTCTGAATGTTCAGACGTCGAGCACGAGAGTAACCGGGCCGTCGTTGACCAGGTGAACTGTCATGTGTGCCCCGAAGGTTCCCGTCTCGACGACGAGGCCCTCGCACCGAAGGGCATCGGCCAGCGCGGCGACCAGCGGCTCGGCAACCGGCCCAGGCGCGGCCGCAGACCACGAGGGGCGGCGACCTTTACGGACGTCACCGTAGAGGGTGAACTGGCTGATGACGAGCACCGGCAGCCCGGCTTCCACCGCCGAGCATTCGATGCCGGGCGCGGTTGCTCCCTGCGGACCCTCGCCGCCGTCCGCGCCTTCGAAAACCCGCAGGCCGGCGATCTTCCGGGCCATCCACGAGACCTGCTCGGCTCCGTCGTCGTGAGTGACGCCGACGAGGGCAACCAAGCCCGGGCCGCGCAGGTCCCCGACCCGGTCCCCACCGACCTGGACATACGCCTCGGCCACTCGCTGCAGGACAACCCGCATGACACTCAGACCCCGACTGCGACGACGGAACCGACCGGCTCGCCGTGGCCGAGGACCGGGGCGTCCTCGAGGGCGGCATACCCCGCCTCGGAGCCAGCTCCGATCCGGCGCAAGATCGCGGCCAGGACGACTGGCTTGGCCCGCATGTGCCCGTCGGCGATCTTGACGGCGACCCCACGCCCGTCGCCGAGCCCCACGGCATACACCGACTCGGCCCCGTCTTTGGCGATGAGGCGCTGCCGCGCGGGCGCTTCCCGGATGAGAACGGTGACGCCGCGGCGGGTGCCGCCCAGTAGCTCGGGGTGGGCGCGGATCGCGTCGGCGACGAGCCCCTCGGGGGAGCCGCCAGGAGCGGCCGCGATCTGGCCGAAGGCGTGTGCGAGCCCAGCCAGGGGTATGCCGTGCAGCGGCGCCCCGCAGCCGTCCACAGCGAGCACGCCCACCCGGCCCCCGCTCAAGCGCTCGACGGCAGCGGTGATCGCGCGCTGCACGGGGTGCTCGGGGTCGAGATAGCCGGTGAGATCCCAGCCATTGCGAGCGCTCACGGCGAGCATCCCCGCGTGTTTGCCGGAGCAGTTCTGAGCCAACGAGGTCTTGGAGTTGCCAGCTCGGATCCACTCGTCGCGGGCGATCTCGTCGACGGGGTAGTCGGGAGTGTTGCGCAAGTGACTCTCCACAAGACCGGCGTCGCGCAGGATCTCCATCGCCGTGCTCAGGTGGTGGGGTTCGCCCGAGTGGCTTGCGCAGACCAGGGCCACGTGGCGCGCAGGGATGTTCAAACCGGCGCCGACCATGCCGACCGCTTGCAGCGGCTTGCTCGCCGAGCGCGGGAAGATCAGGCCAGTCGGGTCACCCCAGGCGTGCTGAATGGACCCGTCTGGGCGGGTCACGACGGCCGAACCCCGGTGGACGCTCTCAACCACCCCCGACCGCACGACATGGGCGAGAATCGGGGCCTCGGTGAGGGCCGTGGAGACGGGGGCAGGACGGGGCGCTCGGGCGAACGGGTTCGGCACGCGGGTCAGTGTGCCAGAGGCCGGGTATGCCGGTGGGCCGGGTATGCCGGTGGGCCGGGTATGCCGGTGGGCCGGCTTCCTGTGGAAACCGGCCCACCTCTGTGCAACCCCTCCGGGGCGCTAGCGCCTCGTTGGCCCGCCGTGACCGACGACCCCCCGAGGGAGTATCAGTCGCCGACCTTCTTGGCGGTTGCCTTGGCGGCTGTCGTGGCCTTGGCGGCCGTCTTGCGGACACCGGTCGTCGTCGCACGGGTGCGAGCGGTGGTCTTCTTGACACCGGTCTGAGCCGTGCTCGTCGTCTTGCGGGCGACCGCGCGGGTCCGGGCGGCCGAGGCCTTGACCGTCTGCGCGACGGACTCTGCATCCTTCTCGACCGTCTCGGCGACCTTGGCGGCAACAACCTTGGCTTCCTGGGCAGCGCTCTTGATGGTGGCCTTGGCGGCACGCTCGGTGGACACCGCCGCCTTGCGCGCCGTAGTCACGGCGCCCTTTCCGGCGGCAACGGTCGTTCCGACCTGGGCCTTGAGGTCCTTGGTCGAACGCTGCGCGCGGATCCGGGACACGAGAGCCTCGCCGCGCTCGGCGAGTTCCTCGACGGTCGCCTGAGCCTTGGTGGCCAACTCGATGCTGTGGCCGACCGCATTCGCGGGCACGGTCTGGACGTCCTTGGCGGTCGTGCCAAGGCGCTTGGCCAGGTCGCCCTGGATCTTGCTGAGGTTCTTCTGGATCTTCTTGACGTCCTTCTGGAAACGCTCGGCGTCCTTCTGCAGGCTCTTGGCGTCCATCTCCTTGGCCACCTGGATGAAGCGGTCCTGGGCCTCGCGGACCTTCTCGACGGCCAAGTCGGTGGCGCCGACGATAGCCATGAGTTGAGTCCGGCCCTCCGCAGCGGTCTTCTGGAGTTCCTTCTTCATCTCGTCCATACGGTTCTTGCGGGCCATTCTGGGAGTCCTCCTCAGGATCCTGGTGACACTTGGGTGGGGGGCGCCACGTCTCCGTCTGCTACGGACCCCGTGGCCAGGGCAGTGCTGTGCGGGTCGTCCTCGACTCCGTCGACGAACGAGCGGTAGACATCGACGAGGACCTGGCGTTGCCGGTCGGTCAGCCGCCTGTCGGCGGCGATCGCCATGAGCACACCGGTGCCGGCGGCCGCGGGGCTGGGCTCGTCGAGAAACCCCGCCCGTACGTAGAGCGACTCGGCCGACACCTTCAGACCGCGAGCGATCTGTTGGAGGATCTCGGCGCTTGGCTTCTTCAGGCCACGTTCGATCTGGGACAGGTAGGGATTGGAGATCCCCGCCAACTCCGACAATTGCCGCAACGAGAGCTTGGCTGCCCGGCGCTGTTCGCGCAGGTAGCTGCCCAAGTCGAGCATGAGCGTCGGGGTCATGGCTCCATTATGCTTGCTCTAGTTAGCAAAATGCAAACTGGAGACAGCGTGAGGAACGCCACACCGAGCAGGGGGGCCCGCGAAGGGTAGGCAGCCTCGGGGGCAAACTTGGGGGCAAACTTGGGGGCACGCTCGGGGGCCACGCTCGGGGGCAACCGCACGGCATAACCCGCCGCGCATGCCGGGCCGAACGCGAGCGCGACGGAGTGCGCCAACGGGCGTGATCACCCCACCAATCGCACTCCGTCACGCACACCACCAGCTCCGGAGGCCGCATAGCCCCGGGTCAACGCGCGCGCCGGTCCTTGATCCCCAGCAGCTCGCGCGCCTGGGTCGTGGAGAGGGCCGGTCGTTGCATGAGCCCGGCCATCGTCGCGGCCCGTTCCACGAACTGGGCGTTGTGCTCGGCAACCTGACCGCGTGCGACGAAGAGGTTGTCCTCCATGCCTACCCGCAGGTGTCCACCTGCCGCCAGCGCCGCGGCCATGATCGGCAGGTGCGAGCGACCGATGCCGGTGGCCGACCAGCTGGTCACCTCGGCCGGCAGCATGGCGACACCTGCGAGCAGTGCCTCGACCGTCCCGGGCATCGCGCCCGGCACGCCCGTGACGAAGTCGACATGGACCCGCCCCCCGAACGGCAGCCCGCACGTGTCGATGAGCCGCCGCAGCGCATGGACGTGCCCGAGCTCGAACAGCTCGAACTCCGGCACCACCTCACGCTCTTGGGCGAGCCGATAGAGGTCCACCATGAACCCCCACGGGTTGAGGAAGACGTCGTCGCCGAAGTTCGTCGTCCCGCAGGTCAGCGAGCACGAGTCGGGGTCGGCGTCCAGGACGGTGAGCCGCTTCTCCAGGGGGTCGTGGACCGAGCCGCCCGTGGACAGCTGCACGACGAGGTCAGTCGCCTCCCGCACCGCGACCACGGCATCGCGCAGGTATGCCGCGTCCAGCGTCGGCTTGTGCTCCCTGTCGCGCACGTGGATGTGGACGAGGCCCGCACCGGCCGCCTCGCAGCGCCGGGCCGTCTCGACGAGCTCGTCGAGGGTCGTCGGCAGCTGAGGGACGTCGGCCTTGGCGGTCTCAGCGCCGGTCGGGGCGATGGTGATGAGGGTGCCGGCGGTCGAGACGGGGCGAGCGGAGGCGGACATCATGCCGTCATTCTTCCATCTGACCGCAAGATTTTCACCTTCTTGGGCTGTCGACCGAAGATCGGCCGCTTAGGGAGCGACGATCACCTCTTGGGTGGCCGCGATCCCGGGACCCCCGACCCCATCGGCGACGACGAGTGCCGCCTCGACCGGGAGCGACCGTTTGACCAACGCCAGGGCGATCGGTCCGATCTCGTAGTGCCGGGCCACCGACGTGACGAACCCCACCGGTCGATTGGAGGTGCCCGAGCCCGGGGCGCCAGCGTCCGTCCCACCCGCGAGCCGCACCTCGGCGCCCCGTTCGGGCAGCACGTGCCCCGACCCGTCCAGGTGGAGGAACACCAGCCGCCGCGGCGGATTGCCGAGGTTGTGCACCCGCGCCACCGCCTCCTGCCCCCGGTAACACCCCTTGGACAGGTGCACCGCCGAACGCAGCCAGTCGACCTCCTGCACCAAGGTCCGGTGGTCGGTCTCGAACCCCAGCCGCGGCCGCCACGCCGCGATCCGCAGCGCCTCGGCCGCCCAGATCCCCGCCAGCGGCCGGTCCCCGACGAAGCTCACCAGGCCCTCGCGCGGCACGATCACCTCGCGCCACCGTCGCCCCTGCGCGGGGTGCCCTTCCACCGGCCCGTATGCCGCGATCCGCCCCGCCCGCCCGACCGGCACCGGGTCGACGACTCCCGGCCAGGGGTCTACCCATGCCATCGGCTCACCAGGGGCGGCGGGTTGCGCGAACGGCTCTCCGAGGACGGCATACCGGTCGGTGACGTCGGCGACCTCCACCCGGAGCATGAAGCGCATCCCCTCCAACCAGGCCACGAGCGCCTGCGACGTGCCCGGCTCGACGGTGAGCCAGGTCGTCGCGCCATCGTCAACGACGTGCAGGGCGTGCTCGATGTGGCCCTTGGGACTGAGCACGAGGGACTCCGTGCCCACACCCGGCGCGAGGCCAGTCAGAGCCTGCGTGGTCATCGAGTGCAGCCAGGAGAGCCGATCCGGCCCAGTGATGGTGACGACGCCGCGGTTGGAAAGGTCGACCGCGGCCAGCCCCTCGGTGAGCAACCGCTGCTCGCGCATCGGGTCGCCGTAATGTGCGGCCACCCCGGCGTCGACGCCCTCGGCCACGACGGCACCGGGGGTGGACAGCAGCGGTGAGCGGACGGCATACGAGGTCATCGGGGTCCTCCGCACGAGGCGCACCAGCCGTGCACGGCCATGTGGGTGACGTCGGCCCGAAAGCCGCGCGCAGCGGTGAGGCTGGCGACGAACTCGCCCGCGAGCGCGACCGGGACCTCGTCGACGGCGCGGCAGCCGAGGCAGACGAGGTGGATGTGGTCGGCGTGCCCGGCCAGGTGGAAGGTCGGCGCGCGGTGGTCCAGGTGGGTGTGGGCGACCAGACCAAGCTCTTCGAGGGCTTCCAGGGCGCGGTAGATGGTCGAGGCGGGCAGGGCCGCGCCCCCGTCGGCGCCGACCTCCGTGGTGACCGCGTCAGGCGTAGCGTGCCCGAGCCGCGCGAGCGCGTCGACGACGCGGCGCCGCTGGGGCGTCAACCGCATCCCGTTGGCGCGCAACACCGCTGCCAGGTCCGTCATCACCCCACTGTATGCCGCCCTCTCCCGCGCTCAGTCCGGTTGCGTGCCGTGGTCAGTCCAGCCGCAGCTCTGCCGCGAGGTCTACTCAGCCCACGACGGGCTCCGCCGCGCGGTGTGAAGGTTCGTGGAGTGCTGGCCACACTGGGGTGTGGGTAGCACTCCACAAAGGACGGCTACGGCGCTCCTGTCGCCACCCGCTCACTCAGCCCAAGCGCTCAGCTTGCGGTTTGTGGAGTGCTGGCCACACTGGGGTGTGGGTAGCACTCCACAAAGGACGGCCACGCCGCTCCCGTTAGCGCCCCCTCGCTTACCCCACGCGCTTGAGTTGGGCGGATAGGTGCGGCTGCAACGGCTGGCCGACCGCGGCCATGTCCATCGTGTACATCAACGACCCCTCGACCAGCCCATAGAGCCGGGTCGCCGCGTTGTACTCCTTGGCGTGCGGCGAGCGCATCACTGAGTCGGTGCGCAAGGTGATCTTGGCCGGCTCCATGTGCCCGTAATACATCTCGAGGATCCCGGTCGGATGCGTGAGCAACAGCTCGACCTCGCTTCCGTCCTCCCCCGGCCGCCAGAACCCAGTCTCGATCGCCGCCGGCCGCACCCGGGCCCCGTTCTCCGAGTCCAGGATCCAGGCCCGCGCCTCCCACTGCAGGAAGTGCCGCCCGTCATGCCAGCAGTGGATCTCCTGCCCATAGTGCTTCGACTCGATCGTCGGGTAGCCCAGCACGCCAGCGCCCTCCCACCGCCCAACGAGCCAGGCCAGCGGCCGCAGCCGCTCGGGCAGATTGACGTCGAGCTCGAACATGAGCACCCCTTCCACCGGGTCCACTTCCAGACCGGTCCACCGATCGTAGTGTGACCCCATGACCCGCTCCCTCGTCGTCAAGCTCACCGCCCTCGGCGACGCTTGGCCGCCACCGACAGCCGAGCTCGAACGGGTCGCCCAAGCGCTGACGGTCGCCACGACTGCGGTCGCGAGCGGCATACCGACCCGCGTGTGGCTCACCGGGGAGGCGACTCGCCTCGCGACCCCTGGGTATGCCGCCCGCCTAGGCCTCCCGCACGCAGCGCCCTTCGAGGACCTCGTCGACCTGCTCCTGGCCGAGGGCGCCGTGACCGTCTGCACCCAGTGCGCGGCCCGGCGCGGCCTCACCGATGCCGACCTGCTCCCCGGCGCACGGATCGCCGGCGCAGCGGGCTTCGTCGAGCAAGCCCTCGAACCGGGCGCCCAAGCCCTGGTCTACTGAGGCACGGGCCGCGACACCCCAGCACACCGTCTCTGGCTGTCTCTGGCTGTCCCTGGCTGTCCCTGGCTGCCCCTGGCTGTCCCTGGCCGTCCCTGGCCGTCTCTGGCCGTCCCTGGCCGTCTCTGGCCGCAGCCAGTCAGGCCGGAGTGACCTTGGCAATAGCCCCCAGGGCAAGCATGAGCACCCCGGGGAACAACACCGTCCCCACCGCCAGTGCCACCTGTCCCGAGAGCTCCCGGGCTCCGGGCACCGCCCCGAAGATCCGCCGTGCGGCATACGAGAAGGACGCCATCAACATCCCCAACCCGATGCCGACCGAGCCCGCCAGCCCGCTCGCGGCTGCCGCCATCCACCCGGCCACTCCCCCGGCGATCATGACGACGAAGACTGCCTTGGCGCCCACTCCCGGGATCCGGGCGGCCAGGTCCGACACAATGCCGGCGGCCAGGCCCGCCAAACCGACGAGAACGAACCGGACCCCAGCCTCGCTGAGAGTCAGCGGGACCAACGCGGCGCCGGACGCCACTGCGGCCAGTCCAGTCATCGCGACACCCATCGCCTCGGTGAGGCCGTGCCGTCCGTCGGTGCGCAGAACCTGGAGGAAGAACGTGACGATCATGCCGATTGCCACCGCAACAGGCAGCCAGACAAGCCGGGCCGGCCCCGTCGTCAGCCCGACCGTCCCGGCCACCAGTAGCACCCCGAGCGACATGCCGATCTGCACCTGAACCAGCCCTGGAGTTCCGCTCAGGGTTGGCCAGCCCAGCGCGACGATGAGCCCCAGCACGGCCAGGAGCCCGGCCAAGAACCCCGGCCCGGCCGCGGCGCTGGTGGCCACCGCCGCGGTCGTCAGGAGCGAGGCCACGGTCACCAGCCAGGGCAGGCGAGTCGAGTCGACGTCACCGAATCGGCCGACGTTGGGGCCGCGCCGGTAGCCCGGGGCCGCGGGAGGGTGACTCACAGACGACATCGTCGCATCACCCGCCCGCGAACGGGGGCAGGATCTCGACGACGCTCGCCTCACCCAAGACCGCCCCGCGGGACCGGGCGCGGCCGTCGACGAGGATCGAGGCCACGGCGAGGACGGGTGCCAGGTCAGGATGACGTGAGACCGCAGCGTCGAGCACCGCTCCGACGGTGCCCCTGGCCGGGCCCGACCCGGCACCCGTGCCGAGTTCTGTGGGAGCGCCCTCGATCACGCCAGACTCGACGGGCACCGTCTCGCTGTCCACACCGGCCGCCGCCCGAGCAGCGGCCCAGTAGCGCACCAGAACGGTCGCAGGCGGCATACCCACCCCTTCCAGACCCGGTCTCAGGGACGGGACGCCAACCAGACGTCCCGGCTCCAGCGATTATCCTCGACGACGTGGCCATGCTGCTGTTGCTGACCAACACCGTGGCGCCCAGCGTCGAGGTGTTGCCGGCGCTCGCGCTGTTGGGCCACCAGGTGCGCATCCTCCCCGCCGAGCCGGCCGCCCTCGTGCACGCCCCGACCGGCGACGCCGTCCTCGTCGACGCCCGCCGCGACCTTGCCCACGCCAAGTCCCTGTGCCGGGTCCTTCGGGCCACCGGCATCTCCACCCCGCTCATCGCCGTCCTCACCGAAGGCGGCCTGGCTGCACTCAACGCCGACTGGGGCCTGGACGACGTCCTGCTCGACACGGCAGGGCCGGCTGAGGTCGACGCACGGCTGCGGCTGGCCTTGACTCGGGTCGAGACCGAGGAAGCCCAGGAGGCCGGGCCGATCCGGGCGGGCGACCTCACCATCGACGAAGTGAGCTATTCGGCCCGCTTCCGCGGACGGACCCTCGATCTCACCTACAAGGAGTTCGAGCTGCTCAAGTTCCTCGCACAGCACCCAGGGCGGGTGTTCTCGCGGGCGCAACTGCTCCAAGAAGTCTGGGGCTACGACTACTTCGGCGGCACCCGCACCGTCGACGTCCACGTCCGCCGACTGCGCGCCAAGCTCGGGCCCGAGCACGAGACCCTCATCGGGACGGTCCGCAACGTCGGCTACCGCTTCGTCCCCGACCGTCCGCGCGACTCGAGCCCTGCAGAGGTCGACACCACGCTCTGAGCGACCTCCGTTCGTGATGAAATCGGGTATGCCGTCGCACCCCCTCGCCTCGACCCCACTCGCCTCCGCTCCCCTGGCCGTCCGGTCCCTCCGCCCGGATCGGGCCGACGCGGTGCGCGGGTTGGTTGCGGCGGCCACGGACGCCGACGGCACGAGCCCGCTCTCCGAGGCGTTCCTCCTCGGCTTGAACTCCGCATCGGGCGCCGGCCACCTGCTTTTGTATGCCGCTTCGCAACTGGTCGGTTACGCCCAACTCACCGACCCGGACGCCTCCGACTCCGCGGCCGAGCTCGTCGTGCACCCCGACCACCGCCGGGAAGGCGTCGCCACGTCGCTGCTCAGCGCCATGCCTTCCGACGTCAGGCTCTGGGCGCATGGCTGGAGCGACGCTGCGGCGGCCTTCGCCAAGGCCCGAGGGCTGGTCCCGGTGCGCGAGCTGCACGTTCTTGGTCTCGCGCTCGATGAGTCACTCCCGGCGCCCGAACTGCCCGAGGGCCTGGTCGTGCGGCCGTTCCGCCCCGGAACCGACGAACAGTCCTGGGTGGCGGTGAACTCGGCGGCCTTTGCCGAACACCCCGAGCAGGGCCGACTCACCGTCGCGGACCTCAAGGCCCGGATGGACTTGCCCTGGTTCGACCCGGCTGGGCTGCTCATGGTCGTGCCTGCCCGCCCCGGTGAGGGCCCGACCGTGGCCGGGTTCCACTGGACCAAGGTCCACCTGACCCCGCCACCCGAGGGCAGTGACGAGCCCCCGGCGCGCCGCGGCGAGGTGTATGCCGTGGCCGTGCACCCGGCATACCAGGGCCGCGGTCTGGGCCGGGCACTCACCCTGCTGGGCCTGCATCACCTGCGGGAAACCGGTATCTCCGACGCCTTCCTCTATGTCGACGGCGACAACGAGACAGCCCGCCGAACGTATGCCTCGTTGGGTTTCCGGCCACTGGGGAAGGAGACGATGTTCACGCAGACGCCGACTCCCGTTAGTGGAACGATGAATGCCATGAGCGCCAACGCTGACGCACGCGTCGAGAGCGAACCCACCCCGCAGCCTTTGACTGAACCTCTCACCGCGGCGCCAGTCGAGGGGAAGATGCCCGACGCTGTTGTTGAAGACGACGGCGAGACCGGAACGGTCGCCATGCACGACCTCCCGCAGGCGCGCTATCTCGAGCGGGAGATCTCCTGGCTGCAGTTCAACGAGCGCGTCCTGCAGTTGGCGATGGACGAGACCGTGCCACTCATCGAGCGGGCCAAGTTCCTCGCGATCTTCTCCAGCAACCTCGACGAGTTCTTCATGGTCCGGGTGGCCGGCCTCAAGCGCCGCATCGCCACCGGGCTCGCGGTCCGTTCGGCCGCCGGGCTGGAGCCGCGGGACCTGCTCGACCGGATCCAGCATGCGGCCCAAGAGCTCATGCGGATGCACTCCTGGGTCTTCTGGGACCAGATCCGCCCGGCCTTGGAAGAGGAGGGCATCTCCATCGTCAGGTGGAGCGACCTCACCGAAGCCGAGCGGGCACCCCTGCACGGGATGTTCCGCGAACAGGTCTTCCCGGTGCTCACCCCGCTGGCCGTCGATCCGGCGCACCCGTTCCCCTACATCTCGGGCTTGTCGCTCAACCTCGCCGTCGTCCTGGTCAACCCCAAGACCGGCGCTGAGCACTTCGCTCGGGTCAAGGTGCCCCCGGTGCTGCCTCGGTTCCTGCGAGTGGCCGATCCGCACGACGAACACGGAGCTCACAAGGCCCGCTTCATCCCGCTCGAGGATGTCATCGCCGTGCACCTCGACCAGCTGTTCACCGGGATGGAGGTGCGCGAGCACTACACCTTCCGGGTGACCCGCAACGAAGACCTCGAAGTCGAGGAAGACGACGCCGAAAACCTGCTCACCGCGCTGGAGAAGGAGCTCACGCGGCGGCGGTTCGGCCCGCCGGTGCGCCTCGAGGTTGAAGACGCCATAGCCGACCGGGTGCTCGATCTGCTCACCCGGGAGCTCGGGGTGACCGACGCCGAGACCTATCGGCTGCCGGCGCCGCTTGACCTGCGCGGCCTGTTCCTGCTCGGCGATCTGGACCGGTCCGAGCTCAAGGACCCGCCGTTCGTCCCGATGACCCACCCCGACCTGGCGCCGACCGAGCGCTCCCAGGAGGGTGACCTGTTCGCGGCGATCCGGGCCAAAGACATCCTGCTGCATCACCCTTACGACTCATTCTCGACATCGGTTCAGGCCTTTATCGGCCAGGCGGCCGCTGACCCACGGGTCCTGGCGATCAAGCAGACCCTCTACCGCACCTCGGGCGACTCGCCGATCATCGACGCCCTCATCGACGCGGCAACCGCCGGCAAACAGGTGCTGGCCGTCGTGGAGATCAAGGCCCGCTTCGACGAGGTCAACAACATCAGCTGGGCCCGCAAGCTCGAGCATGCCGGCGTCCACGTCGTCTACGGCATCGTCGGTCTCAAGACCCATGCGAAGTTGTGCCTGGTCGTCCGGCAAGAGACCGAGGGCCTGGTCCGCTACTGCCATGTCGGCACCGGCAACTACAACCCCAAGACGGCGCGGCTCTATGAGGACCTCGGCGTCCTCACCTGCGACCCTCAGGTCGGCGAGGACCTGTCCCGGTTGTTCAACCAGCTGTCGGGCATCGCGCCGCGCAGCCGGTTCCGTCGGCTGCTCGTCGCGCCCCGCACCGTGAGGTCCGGGCTCATCGAGATGGTGGATGCGGAGGTCGTTCGCCACCAAGAGCACGGCGACGGCGCGATCAGGCTGAAGATGAACTCCATCGTCGACGAGCAACTCATCGACGCGCTCTACCGCGCGTCCCAGGCCGGGGTGCCCGTCGACGTGTGGGTTCGAGGCATCTGCGCGATCCGTCCGCAGGTCCCTGGACTCAGTGACAACCTTCGGGTCCGCTCTACCTTGGGGCGGTTCCTCGAACACTCTCGGATCTTCTGGTTCGCCGGTGGCGGCCACCCGCAGGTCTTCATCGGCAGCGCCGACATGATGCACCGCAACCTCGACCGCCGGGTCGAGGCGCTGCTGCACATCGTCGAGCCGGCCCAGGTCGCCGAGCTCACCGACATGTTCGAGATGGGCCTGGCGCCGACGACCTCCCGCTTCGAGCTGGGCGGCGATGGCACCTGGACGCGGGTGCACCGGGACAAGGACGGCAACCCGTTGAACGACCTCCAGACGTTGATGTGGGACTACCACAACAAGGCGCGCCGCAAGGCCCGTCGCCGTTAGGGGCGCCATGCCCACCATCAACGCCGCGGGGACTATCCCCTGGCGCTGCACTGATGGCACGCTCGAAGTCGCCATGGTGCACCGGCCCCGCTACGACGACTGGTCGTGGTCAAAGGGCAAACTCGAGCCCGGAGAGCCGTGGGCGGTCGCGGCATACCGGGAGACGTTCGAGGAAACCGGGCTGCAAGTCCGCCTCGGCATGCCGCTGCCCCCGACGACCTACCGCGTCCTGGACAAGGACGGTCTCCCGGCGACCAAGCTCGTGCGCTACTGGGCGGCAGAGGTCACCGGCGGCGACGGCGCGCTCGAGCACGAGATCGACGCGGTCGCCTGGCTAGACCCGACGGCCGCCCATGCGCGCCTGGACTATTCGCATGATCGGGAGCAGCTGCGGGCCATCCAGCGTGCGCAGCAACGCGGTGCCGTGCGGACATGGCCCCTGGTGATCGTGCGGCACGCGTTCGCCGTCCCACTGTCCCCGGTGGGCGAACGCCAGGTCCCGGTCGTCACCGACCTGCTGCGCGCCTACGGCGTCACCGACGTGGTCTCCTCGCCCTCGACTCGCTGTGTGCAGACGATCGGCGGGTATGCCGCGACCCAGGGGGTTTCCCTGCGGCTGCGTAGGTGCATCTCCGAGGAGGGTTTTGCCAAGAAGGGCCCCGGCCGAGCCAGCGCCTTGATGACCCAACTCCTCGAGGCTGCTCAACCGGTCGCCCTGTGCAGCCACGGTCCGGTGTTGCCCACTCTGCTCACGGCTCTGCTGACGCTGCTCGCCAGTGACGAGGACGTGGCCGAGGGCACCGAAGCGACGCTGAGCGAGACTGCCGACCTCGGGTTGGACAAGGGCGACGTGCTCGTGGCACACCTCGTCGGGGCCGGTGAGTCGGCCCGAGTCGTCGCCGTCGAACGCATCCCGACCCAGAGCGAGAGCCCGGCGACCGACATCTGAACCGCCGGTGACAGCGGGGCAACGCACCGCCCGAAGCCGCGAATCGGACTGGTGACGTTCACGTTTCGTTCAATGCTCGGGCATGTCGTGACATCTGACGTCCCTAGGGTCACGGTGGAGGGTCGACGATGCGGTCCCCTCCGACACCCCGACTGCGTGACACCACGCGTTCGCACCACGAAGGGATTTGTCATCGTGAAGAACACCATCGCTCAGGGCACGGCTGCTACCGCCGCCATCGTCCTGGCGGTCAGCCTCTCAGCGTGCGGCGGCCAGCAGGACGCCGGCACCGCCACCGGAACCGCGGGAAGTTCCGTGGCCCTCTCCGGCGAAATCCTCATCGACGGGTCCAGCACCGTCGCGCCGCTCAGTTCCGCGGCGGGCGAGTTGTTCAAGGAGAAGAACTCCAAGGTCAATGTGTCAGTCCAGACCTCCGGCACCGGCGGCGGCTTCAAGAAGTTCTGTGCCGGCCAGACGGACATCTCGAACGCGTCCCGGCCGATCAAGGACGCCGAGAAGGAGCAGTGCAAGGCCGCTGGGGTCGAGTTCCAGGAGATCATCGTCGCCAACGACGCGCTGAGCGTCGTCGCCAGCAAGAACAACACCTTCCTCCAGTGCCTGACCACGGCCGAGCTCAAGACCCTGTGGGCCAAACCGGCCACCGGCGTCATCACCTCGTGGAAGCAGGTCAACGCCAGCTTCCCGGACGCTCCGATCAAGCTTTACGGGCCGGGCACCGACTCGGGGACCTTCGACTACTTCACCGAGGCGATCAACGGCAAGGCTGGCGACTCGCGGACCGACTTCAGCCCGTCCGAAGACGACAACGTCATCGTCAAGGGCGTCGCGGGGGACGTCAACGCGTTGGGCTACTTCGGGTTGTCCTACCTGGAGGAGAACGCCACGACGCTGCGAGCTGTCAAGGTCGACGGTGGCAAGGGCTGTGTGGAGCCGTCGGTCGCGACGGCCCAGGGCGGCACCTACTCGCCGTTGTCCCGGCCGCTGTTCATCTACGTCGCCAAGAAGTCGGCCGCCAAGCCGGCGGTGAAGGCGTTCGTCCAGTTCTACGTGGCCAACGACGACGCGATCACCAAGGCCGCGAAGTTCGTGCCGCTCAACGCCGAGCAGAAGACCAAGGCGGCAGCCGAGGCGAAGGCCCTGGGCTGAGCGACACCCGCGAAGGAGTCACCATGACCAGGTCGGCTGGGGTCGAGCTCGACGTCAAGGAGCGTCGACCCCAGCCCGTCGATGTGTCGCTCCGTGCGTCCAGCGCGCGGGTCGGCGAGCGTCTCGTCAAGGCGAGCATGATCGGCTGCGCTGCCGTTTCGATCGCGACGACTATCGGGATCGTCGTCGCGTTGGCTGG